>VYDB01000113.1 GCA_009843635.1 Gammaproteobacteria bacterium | reverse complement strand
CCCGCCACGTGAATGTGCCCTCAAATCAGTCATTCGGGAATTTGTTCCATGCGAGAGTCGTGAACCACTCCTAGCTTGTGGACTCGGCGGCATCCAGGATGTGGGTGGAAAATGAAGGAATCGGGGAAGCGCAATGGTTCATTGCGTCCAGCGAGACGACTCCGGCGCGGAGCAAAGCATCCAAGCAGTGCTCCGAATTGCCGTGGAATCTATCTATCCACCGTGCACGAGTGGCCGAAGGAAGCGCCTCCACTGCTGCGTCAATGACTTCGAGTGCCGCTTCCCTCCGCAGTACCGCGCCATCAGTCAACCGCCGGTGCAGAGCCAGCGAGACGGCAATCGGGGTTTGCGAAGCATTCAAACGCGCCTCGTAGTACGTGGCACGACGCTCATGCCCATTGCTCAAAACAGCATCCATGTCGGCTCTATCCAGATTGGGATGGTCTTGGCCAAGCAACTCCGACCAAGCAGCGTGCAGATAGACTTGAAGATGTCGCGGCCAGTTGTCGGACGCTTCTGCAAGCGCCTCAGCCCAGAGCTTGATCGTGGCATTCGAGCCCGTCACACCCCGTTGAACAACATCCGAGATACTTCGAACGGCGCAGTCAAGCGCCTCGTCACCCTCAAGCGCACCCAAGTCAATCACACTGCCGATACGGGACAATTCGGCTGCGGAAAGCGCCGATTGACTGCTGCCCAACCCAGCGCAAACTAGAAGCACCGGGAGCTCCGCCTGGGTGTGCAGGTCGAGCAGCAGGCGGGCGATGGCTCCTGCTGGTTTCAACGTCTGCACCTCGTCAATGAAAAAGACCACTCGCCGCTTTGGAGACCAGCCACCGCGCTGGTCACGCGCAATTTCCCGGGCCGCACGAAATGTCGGTGGAACTTTCTCCTGCAAAGTCGTAATCCCTCCCCGTGCCACCGCAGGAACCCCGGCTTCGATACGGGTTTCGCGTCTTGACACGCCGCGCCTCGTCGGCGGCGGCGCATCGATCAGCAGTGACGCAAGCTCTCCGTACAGTCCGGAAGCTTCGTCATCCCCCGGCGCACTGCCGCATAGCAGGGTTCCGGCTTCGGCATCTTGTTCAACCCGTCGGCGGAGGTGGGCAAGGAGCGCCGTCTTGCCCGCTCCCGGCGCCCCCTGAATCAGAATCGTGGTGCCAGGAGGCCCGTCGGGCGGCGGGTTGGCCACCGCCGCCATGACTCGCGCAATCTCCTCCTCGCGCCCAACAAAGAACCGCGGATCACCCCGCTCGCCCTCGGCGATCATTCCCCGCAGGTAGTCGTGGATGCTGGCCATGCCCAAGAACCGCAAACGTCCCGATGTGAAGCATTATATCTGAGCGGATGAGCTGGCCAGACGGCTTGCTCCCAAGGTCAAACCACGCGAAGGACGCCGTTCCTTCAGCGACGACCGTCAAGATCGAGGTCGGGATTCCATCCGGGCGTCATTGCATGGATCGCTTGCTTGGCACCAAGCAATTCATAGCCGCTCTCTTGTTCTCGATAGATGGGATAACTGCTCCGCAACCTGCGGACGTTCAAGTAAGCATAGGGTTTCAAGTCTTCCGGCCAGGCCTCCCCTTCTCTGACAAAGACGCCAAAGCGAAGGCCGTCAGTAACGATGATTCTATTGCAGTTCGAGTACTGTTGAGCGTACCGCTTAGCTTGCTCGAACGCACCCAGACAGGCTTTGTGCAGGGCCTTGGCTTCCACGACGACAGCGAGATTTGCTTTGTCTTCGTCTTCTCTCGGCAGACGGGAGAACAAGGCTACATCGATCCGGTTGTGTTCAAGCGCAATCTTCTGCGGCGTCCAACCAAGAACCTTAAGCAGGGGCACGACGAGGTGGCATACGGTCTCGTGCTCGGAAGCTGACTGATTCCAGTACCAATTTGCCATTTGCACGAACGAGCCGTTCGGATCGAGCAGATCCCGAATTGCATCGCTTGGCAGGCCCCTCTCGAACAGACTTGCCGCGAGATCGTCCCTCTCAAGATTCAAATCACCGCCATCCTCGGGCGGAAGTGCCACTGGTTCCAGATCAATCCAGCTCCCGTCGTCGATTGGATCCAGCGTATTGCGAATCCAAGTAAGCGCTGATTCGCCGTACAGTCGGGTAGTCGTGCGTCTGGTGAAAACGTTGGCCTTAAAGTCGTGTGGTTTTTTGTGCAACCACCGTACCCGCCGTGCGTGACCCAATTCCCAACCGTCAACGTCATTGAACTCATCAACGTGTTCGTAGGTTCCGACCACACCTATCGCACGCAGCTTGGAAAGGCCCATCTTGAGTACGACTATGTCTCCCTCCTTCATCTCCTCGCAAAATCTCCGAGCGTCATCCCCTGTCTTGCGCTTCTCGTCTTCGGTACAGCAGAACCACGACTTCTCTCCCGGTCCAATGAGGATGACATCCCACTTCAAGCACAGGTCTGTATGGTCGTGACCGGAGTCGCCAGCTGCGTGTTGCCAGACAGTCTTTCCCACTATGTCCATCTGCGTTCGTATCTCCCTGTCTTCTTGCGCTCAAGTTTGTCCGGAGGGAAAGCACCTCCACGTCAGCAAAGTGAACGCGGCAGATTATACCCCCCCAACATCAAGTGAGGTCGCCACTACCCTTGGCCAGTTCTCCAAGACAGGTGCAGCGCCTTCGGCCCCCGAAAAAACAGGTTGAAAGGATAGTCCAAGCCATCGAGGTTGTCGATCTCGAAGCTTGGGATGCGGGCCAGCAGGCTCTTAAGGGCAATCTCCGTTTCGATGCGGGCCAGTTGGGCGCCTAGGCAGAAGTGCACGCCGCCGCCGAAGCTCTTGGAGCGCCTGAAGGGGCGTTCGATGTCGAGTTCCTGGGCGTTTTCATAGGCCTCTCCATCTCGATTGGCCGAACCGAGCAACAGCACGACCATCTGCCCAGCGAGAATCTGATGGCCGCCGATTTCCACGTCGGCATGGGCCACCCGCGGCAACTGCTGCACCGAGGAGTCGAAACGCAGAAACTCCTCCACTGCCTGAGGCATCAACTCGGGGCGCTGGCGCAGCTTCTCAAGCTGGGCCGGATGCCGCACCAGCGCGATCAGCGCGTTGCCGATCAGGTTCACGGTGGTTTCGTGGCCGGCCATGAACAACACCCGCACGTTGTGGGTCAGCTCCACCGGCGAGAGGTTTTCCTCTTCCTCGTTGCGCAGCAACAAGCCGCTGGTCAGGTCATCCCCTGGCGCTTGGCGCTTCTCCTCGAAGAGTTCATTGAGATAGGCGTCAAACAGCGCTGTGACCTCTTCGCTGCGGCGGCGCTTCTCCGCACCGCTGGTGGCCGGGTCAATGCCCGTCCCGGATTCAATCAGATCGTTGGACATCCGGGCGAATCGGGCGCGGTCAGCCGCCGGGATGCCCAGCATTTCGCTGATGATGGTGGATGGAATCGGATGGGCGTACTCACGCATCGCCTCCATGCGGCCACGCGGCTCGATACGGTCAAGCAGCCCATCCACCAAGGCTTGAATGTGCGGCCGCATCGCCTCGATACGGCGGGCGTTGAAGGCCTTGGCGAAGCGGCCCCGGATGCGGCCATGATCCGGCGGGTCGATCACCAGCATCGACCGGCGATCGTCAACGTCGGAAACCGAGGCCGGCATCCGATGCTCCGTGCCCGGCAAGGGTTGCTTGCCGAAGCGCTTGTCCTTGAGGATGGCGTCCACATCCTCATAGCGCCCCACGTACCAGATGCCTTGACGATCCTGGATCAGGCGCTGCTGGCGGACCATCTCGTGCAGCGGATAGGGATCCTTCAGGTACTGTTTCAGCAGTTCCGGATTCTTGGCGATGCTGTCCATGGACCTGAGATTACTGGTCGCTCACCCCATAGGCAACGACCCGTTGCATGTTCCCCGCCCTGGCGCGACCTCAAGGACCCAGCCGACGGTTGCTGGAAGGCCGGTCGAAGCTGCCTTGGCGGAACTTGAGCGCGTCGATTTCCATGGGCGACACCGGGGCGCTGGTGGTGCATTCATGAACGCACACCCGTTCGAGAATGCGCCACTCCCCCGCCCGCTTCTCATAGACGTCCAAGTACCGGCCATGCCAAGTGTCAAGCGCATCGCCTTCGCCGTGCAGCAAGTAGGTGACGTTATAGATTTCACCGCGGGCATGGACCCCGTCGTCGTCCAGCTCGATGCTGTGGTTGAAGATGCAATGACTGGTGAAGCGCCAGCGCCGGTGGGAGACCATGCAGTGTTCAGCGAAGGTCATCGCGTTGCCGACGAGGACGCCGTGATCATCCGTCGCGTCCGGCCAGTAGGCGGACTTCATCAATTGCTCGTCGAGCCGGTCAACCCCCCGGCAGTAGCGCTTGGCTGCATCGCGGATGGCTTCGAGATCCGATAGCTGCTCCAAGGTGTAGGCCATGTTCCCCTTCCTTCCAAGGTTTCGGTGTGTTGGATTATCGCAAACCGAGGCAACCCGGAATTGCAATCCTAGGCAAGGCTCCCTAAATTGGTTTCTTTGCTCAGGAGAACAGCATGGCATTGACCGAACTCAGTCGCTCGATCAGCGGCAAGGTCGCGGTCGTCACCGGCGCCGCTAGCGGCATGGGCGAAGCGACGGCGAAGCTCTTCGCCGACGAGGGCACCCGGGTGGCGGCCATCGACCTGAACGGCGAGCCGCTAGCCCGGGTGGTGGGAGAGATCGAGGCCGACGGCAAGCCGGTGCGCGGTTGGGTGCTTGACTTGGCGGATGCGGATGCCATCGAAACGGTGTTCGCGGAGATCGCCGCTCACTTCGGCGGCATCGACATCTTGGTGAACAACGCTGGCATCTCCATCTTCTCGCCCATCGACGGCGAGGACTACGAGGCCGCCTGGAGCCAGACCCTCAGCGTGCTGCTGACCGCCCATACCCGCACCATCCGCGCCGCCCTGCCCCATCTACGCCAGGCCGAGCACCCGCGCATCGTCAACATCGCCTCCACCGAAGGCTTGGGCGCCACCAAGTACGGCAGTCCCTACACGGCGGCCAAGACCGGGGTGATCGGATTGACGCGATCCTTGGCGGTTGAACTCGGTAGCGAGGGCATCACCGTCAACTGCATCTGCCCAGGCCCCATTCGCACGGGCATGACGGAGACCATCCCGGAGGCGGACAAGCGCGAATTCGCCCGCCGCCGGGTGGCGTTGAAACGCTACGCCGAGCCCGAGGAAGTGGCCCACGGCACGCTCAGCCTCGTGCTGCCCGCATCAAGCTTCATCACCGGCGTGGCCTTGCCTGTGGATGGGGGACTGACCATCCGCAACGCCTAGTGTCCTCTGTTGGCCACCCGTGACTTGGGCACGGCGCTGGCGCTGGCGGACTTTCGCTGGCTCTGGATAGGCAGCCTCGCCTCGTCGTTCGCCATGAACATGCAGATCGTCGCCCGCGGGTGGCTGGTCTATACGCTGACGTCCTCCGCCCTGGACCTGGCCTGGGTAACGCTGTCGTTCATGATTCCCTTGGTGGCCTTCGCCCTGCTGGGCGGCGTCATGGCGGACCGGGTGCCCAAGCGCGGCATCATCATGCTGGCCCAAGGCTTGAACAGCGTGGCGACGATCCTGCTTGGCGTCATCATCCTCGCCGGGCAGGTGGACTTCTGGGACTTCATCTGGTTCGGCTTCTTCAACGGCACCGTGCTGGCGCTGTCGATGCCCGCCCGTCAAGCCATGGTGCCGGAACTGGTGCCGGAGCGGTTGATCTTTACGGCGATGGGCCTGACGACCACGAGTTGGAACCTGTCCCGCATCCTCGGCCCCGCCATGGCCGGATTCCTCATCGCCTGGATTGCTGGCGGCGACACCACCTCCCACTTCGGTGTCGGCATCGTTTACTTCATGATCGCAGCCCTGTATCTCGCCTCGTCCTTGGCGATGTGGCGGGTGGCGCCGACGCGCCCGAGCGCGCGGGCGGAGGACCAGCACCCGTTGCGCGACATCGCCGACGGCATGCGCTACATCTGGGACAATCCGCCGGTGCTCGGCCTCATCCTGCTCTCCATCGTGCCTTTCCTGTTCGGCATGCCGATCAACACGCTGCTGCCGGCCTACAACGAAGACATCCTGAGCGGCGGCGCGGACGACCTTGGCCTGTTGATGTCGGCGATGGGCATCGGCGCCATCGTCGGCTCACTGATGATGGCGACCATGGGCGAACTGCGCGGCAAGGGCCGATGGCTGATCGGCACCAGCATCGCCTGGGCCGGTGCCACCGCCTTGGTGGGCACCGCGGACAGCCAACTCTGGGCGGTGGCCGCAGTCGCCCTGGTCGGCTGGCTCAGTTCCTGGAACATGTCCCTCAACCGCGGCCTGCTGCAGACCAGCATCAAGCCAACCATGCGCGGGCGGGTTCTCAGCATCGACATGATGTCCCACGGGCTGATGCCCTTGGGCGTCATCCCCATCAGCCTCATCGCCGAGCAAGTCAACGTGGCGGTGGCGCTGCAAGTGGCGGGCGGGGTCTTCGCGCTGGCCGTGGTAGCGCTGCTGGGCACGTCAAGGGCGGTGCGCAGCTTGGCTTGAGGTGGTTCGCCCTAAGACAGGACTGATCGGATTACCTTCCGATCAGTGGCGATTCTTCAGTTGTCTCGCCATCTCGAAGTCTGCGCCCAAAACGATCAAGTCTTCATGTTGGGACGGCAGCGAGAGAGGCTTCGATTGGTGAGTCGCCATAGGACTGGTCCTGCAACCATCACTAATGCGGGAAATAGGCATATGTTCACCAATCTGCTCAAACCCCCAGCAACGGTGCCGATCGCGCCGGATAGGAACGTATCCGCGCCTTGGCTATGGATCGACAACAAAAGAACAGCTCGCGTTGCCACGTAGACACCCACATCAAGGCTCGCGAAGGCGATCGAAAACACACCAAACGCCAACGTATAGTTGAACAAACTTGTTTGTCCGAGTTGGACGAGACAGTAGTGCGAAAGTGTTCCCCAGACGACCACCACCAAAAACGCCAGACCTCCATTCCAGACCTCGACAGGATGTCGGAGACTGAATGGAACAACGATGCGCAACATCTCTCGGAAAACGAAACAGAGCACAAAGATGATAAGCGCAGTACCGATGATCGATAGGAAACTTGAAACAATGGCATCCCTAGACCACAGACCGGTTTCTGGATGCACAACACTACTGCTTTGAATCGACTGATCACGATGACGAAAAAAAACACGGAAGTAAAGCAACCAGAAGACAAAAAGCACAGGTGACAGCACGGTCGATGCCCCGAGAGTCCAGAGAGTCGAGGGAGCTTCGTCATCGAAGAGGGTGTTCAACAACATGGGCAGGATCACAACGAAGTAGCCCAAGACATAGTGGCGCAACCTAGTGCAATCAATTCTGTGTAGAAACAGATGGGTGACTACCATGACGCCGGTTGCCACCAATATGACCGGGCCAACGACTAAGGACTCGGCCAAGTTTGGCAGGAGCCCGCCTCCGTGATCAATCACCATTGCCACAATGAGCGCAATTGCTAAGGTTCCACTCCAAGCAGCCAAGGTTCTTGGCCAATTGACGCTGCTTGACGCACTACTGTCGTGGCTGGTATCCATGCGAGAAGATACGAGAATCGCACCCCTTGGAATAGATCAAGCTTGCTCTATTCAGATTTTGATCCAGTTGGGCAAAGCTTGTCGCTTTTGGAGTTCATTGCTTCCACCATGCTCTGGTCAAGGTCTTCGAAAATAAGCGGGCCTTGTGCTTGATTGATTTCCGCATTGGCACCTGAACCGTATCCGCGAGTACGCATCGTGATCTTGCCATCTTGGAGGTGGGGTTCACGATATACTTGCGAACATTTGTTGGGCGGACTAGTCTTCCAGTCTCCCTCGTTCAACTGCTTCGGACAACCTTTTGGGTTGCTGGGATCATGGAACAAATGCCCAGGCAGCGTCGTGTTGGCGATGGCATTTTCTGGCAAGCCTCCTTCAGTCCCCACCGCTGTCTTGATGGGGTTTGGATCCATCCAAGAAACACAGGATTTCTCTCCACCAATTATCAGACAATTTCCCAACTTCGACTCGGCATCGTTCTTAACAGCTTTTTGGTGATCTGAATCATCTAGGTATGGCGCAGGGTAGTGCCGTCCCCAACAGGCAATGTTCGCCAAGGTACACCAAGCTTTTGTCTCCTCGGTGACGGTACATATCTCTGTCTCCACTGAGTAATCGTGCGTTCCAGATTCAGCCTGCTTATTTTCGTGCATGTCCTTACCTATCCGCATCAGTTCATGCAAGTAATGCACCAATAGGGCGCGTAGTTCATCGACTTCCTCTGGAATATCAAAGTTATAGTCCCCAAGCTCCCCATTATCATTGAACCCGAATAAGTGCACTCCCATGACTGAGCGAGCAATTCTGGACAGGTTCCAAAGGTCGAGTACCGATGGCCGCTCCGAACCACTCAAGAACGGTTCAATTCGCGAAGCTGCCGCCAGCGCGGAGAGATTCACACCCTCCAGTTTGACATTAAGTCCAACGAAACGAATGTAGGGCTGGCAAAGACTGAACGGAAAGAACCCAGCAATGGGATCGGTCCAGACCGGGGTGCACGACCACCCAACCGCATAAACTGGAGTCGTTGTGGCGGATATGTTCTTGGCGAAGTGTGTTGAGTCATTCATCCACTTTCCAAGGTCCGCATAGAAGCTCGTAATGGCGTGAGTCACCGCCATATCGCCAGACGGCTTTGTTTTGTCCGTGGCCGTTCCAGGCGCAAACACTAGATGCTCGTCCACAACAGTGCTTCCCATAACGCTCTGAAGGTTCTCAATCATGTGGTCAGCAAATCCGTCAACGTTAAAGTCGTTCGGTATAAGGTTAAGTCGATTGGTGGACTGAAAGCCCCTGGCCTTTTTCAGATCCGCCTCTGTGGGCTTGACCGCCTCAACTCTGCCCCCTTCCCTCTGATACAGAACATAAGACTGCATAGATCCGTCAACGTCTCCGTCGCTGGTGCGATCCACGAGCACATCAACCCTCCCGTCGGAATCGAAGTCGCCCGATTTGGTCGTAAACGTGTACTGCGCTTGATCATCGAGCGAATCGGGCGTGACCGCCCCGCTGCCACCACGTCCGACCACAACTACGTGCGAATCTTGGGAAACACATCGAAGCCCAACGAACGGCACAGGAACACAGAGAACTTCGTTGAAGGTATATCGCCCTGCCTCCCGGGACAGATCGACGCTGCCTCCTGTCCAAAAATTGAGCACCGTGCCGGTATTGGTGTCGACTTCCCGAAGGAGTGTCCCCTTACCATTCCAAGTCAGTGTGAAATACCCATCCTCATCTGTGCCTGGACCAGAAATTTCCGCCAACGCAGACAAAGGCAAAATCAATAGCGCCAAGCTCAGTTTTCCAAGCACCTCTAACCCTCCTCACCAAGCGAACGACGCGCTAGAGCTTTGTGAACGGCTGCCAACACCAGTCTGGACACTTTCTCCCTAAGCTCGACGACAATCGTGGAAAGGTATGCGGCAAGTCTGCTCTCGCAGGTCTTCAATGCCTCTTGCTCGCTTCTTGTTACATCGAACGCAGACACGACACAATTCTCATAAGCGGTTGCCAGCTCAGCCTGCTTTGAGCTTTCAGGTGATGTGCCCAGCATGACCGCATCGACCCCCGCAATCGAACTGCTGGAATCCAAGGGTTGCAACGACTCTATGTACGCATTCATTTCCGATTCGCACCCCTCAAAGACTTCGGTAACTTCCGTTGAATTCTCAAAAACCTTGATGGCGCACTTTTTGAAGTCCGCAGGAAGAATGACTCTTGGTGTTTCCTCATCGTCTCCTTCCTGATTTTCCGCTTGGGCAAGCGGGATATACGCGAGAAACAGCAGCGGAATTGCAAAAAACAAATGGTCTCGACCGGTCATGCGATAATTGCCATGTTATGAAAGCGTGCGCATTCTACAGGAATCGCGATTAACTCGGGTACTGACTTCTCGGCTAGCGAGTTGACAGTCATCAAGGCACTTGACAATGAATGAAACGACAAGCCAAGCAGGCGCAGAGCTGCTTGAAGCGATTGGGCAAATGCAACGGGGCGAAAGAGCCCGCGTCTATACGCCCGAACAAGTGCTGGCGATATCAGCGCGACGCTCGACAAAGCGAACGCCAAGTGTCAACAAACCCGAAGCAGTCGGTGAAAGCCCACGCTTCGATCAGGGCAGTGAGGTCTGACGCAGCCTCCTGTCGAATGGATGCCGACTCGATGACCTGATGGCTGCGCGGGTGGCTTCGGGGTGGCGAGGATTGAAGAGATAGTTCCAACTCTTGGGCACAACTGCGCTCGGCACCCTAAGCAGGGCAGACTCGCCAGACGCCAACCACTGGTCACCAATACCCTGCGTAAACTGGCGCTCTTCCTCCCATCGGTACCTGAGCTCATCTTCATTCAACTGCAAGGTGCCAACAGCGGAGCAATCGACTTCCAGCAGCTGGTAGTTCACCGGGAGTTCATCCGGCGCCATTTCGAAGTTGACCAGCACCTCCAAAAGAGCCAATGCGGGGCTTTCCGACAGATGGACGACCGACACGCCGCGAGAATGCCATCGTCAGCCGCAATGGGCGCCGCCAAGGCCACCGAGATCAGCGTAGTGGCTGATTCGCCAAAGGATTAAGCGAAGTAGCCTTCATCCAATTGGCCCAGGGTCTCCTCCACAATCTGGCCACCTGCCTCCGTTTGCAGCAATCCCATAGCACTGATGCCGCCAAATGCCCGACGTGGCCTGCGAAGCCAAGCAAGCGCCCGTTCGGGACTCCCCAGAACTGCTTCTGCCATAATCTCGGGCGCCACGCCTTCACGGGTGATCGCGACTAGATCCAAGGCGGTAGGCTTGTTCAATAACTCACTCATTAGGCCATGGCTCCTGCGGAAGCGCTCTTCTGAATCATCACGGGCGTCCTTCCCAACACAGTGACGCCAATTACCTGCCGCGTAACCCCTTCCTGCCCGTTTGGGGCGGCCGAGAGCAGCAGTTGCCCTACGGCGCTGGCGACGTGCCCCGACGACGTTTTCGGGATCCCATCTCGCCAGAATCCGAATCCATGGGTTCACGGACTTCCAATTGTTTCCGCCGGCGCAGATGGCGCGCGACGATATGCGGGTGGGTATCGCGCACAGGGCGAGCCCGTTTGAACCACTCGACATCCAACTCAAACGCATCAGGGTCAGCATCGATGCCAGCCCGAATCCACTCTTCTTCCTGCGGCGTAGGAGTGATCGTTCCCGGCTTAAGTTTCGGCATAGTGTCTTTGCTCCCGATGAGTCGCCTTGCGAAGGCTGATAACCCGGATCAAGTCATCGCGTTCTGTATATACCACGGTATGCAGCTTCAGGTCGATATAGCCAATCGCTACCCATCTTGGCTCAACGTAGCGACGATCCATGAATTCCAACGCGCCCTCCCATTCAAATGACTCCATAGCAGCAAAGTCAACGCCATGTTTGGCAAGGTTCATTTCACGTTTGCGCTCATCCCACTCATACATATCAGGCTGACCGCCGACCGATTGCGATACAACTAAACCCCACCCGCGATGCGCCCCAGCACCGGCTTGATCTCGCGTAGGAAGGCTTCGGGGTTCTCGCTCATGGGGAAGTGGCCGAGGCCCTTCATGGTGCGGTAGCGGGCGCCGGGGATCATAGCCGCCAGTTCGGCGCCGAGCTCCGGGGTGCCGCTCCAGTCGTACTCGCCGTTCAGGATGTCCACCGAGCATTGATTGGTGTCGATGCGGGCCGCCTCCTCGCGCAGGTCATGGTCGATGGAGTAGTAGTACAGGTCGCCCTTGAAGACCGCCGGGGCGCCCTGGCTGTACACCCAGCGGGTCTCGTGGCGCAGCGCCTCCGGGCTGGTCGGCGCCATCAGGCCGTACATCAAGCTGGCCTTGAAGTCGTTGGAAATCTCCGGATGGTAAAACTCATCGACAAAGCCGCCCGGCGTGTAGGCCGAGGCTTCAAGGCCGACCACGGCGCGGAAACGGTCACCATGGTGCAGGGCGAGGTCCACTGCCAAGTGTCCGCCAATGGAGCTGCCCATGTAGGCCGGGCTGTCACAGCCGAGGGCGTCGGCCAGCATGACCGGAACGCTCATGAAGAAGTCCTTGGTCAGGCGGTACTCCTCGCGCCACCAAGCCTTGCCGGTTGGGGGCACGGACTTGCCGTGATAGGGCAAATCGTAGGCGATCATGCGGAAGCGGGCCTGCAACTCCTCATCCTCCAGCACGAAGCGCCACTGCCGGCCATCGGCCCCAGCTGTGTGCTGCAGCAACAGTGGTATGCCGCTGCCCGCCTCCTCGAAGTAGATGCGGTATTCGTCCCCGTCGATCGGCGCGTTCAGGTAGCGGCCGACGATGGATTCCAGTCTTGCCTGCATAGCTTATGCCTCCGAGTTCTTCACGTCCCGCATCAGTTCAACCAAGCGCCGCAAAGCGGGATAGTAGGCGCAAAAGTGCGTTCGATTGCCCGTGGCGGTGAAGCCGTGGTGGACCGTCGCCGCGTAGAGGTCTTGGTAGAAGGGTTGCGGGGTCGGGGCCAGCAGGGCCTCCCATTCCGCGGCCGGCGCGCTGACCGACAGATCGCCCGCCAAGCTCGCGAACCAGGGTTCAATGGCGCTGATCGCGCCGTCGCGCATGTCGATGCGGGTGCTGTGCGGCCCGTTCGCGATCTTCAGCGTCCCCGTCCAGAAGCGCGCATGCAGCCGGAACTCGCCGTCGGCATTGGCGCTGTCCTTGAGCCTTTCCCAATCCAGCATGGTCGAATCGCTTCCTTTCCAGCGTTAAACTTGCGCCAACATAGCCGAAAAGGCGGCTGAACTGAACGGTCGCCAAAACGTAACTACTCGCCCCCCTGCCCCTGATTGGGCGGGGTTTGCGTTGCCGGGGA
>VYDB01000023.1 GCA_009843635.1 Gammaproteobacteria bacterium | reverse complement strand
CGGCGCAGGGTGAGTCGGCCCCTAAGGCGAGGCCGAAAGGCGTAGTCGATGGGAAGCAGGTTAACATTCCTGCACCGATCGGAGCTGCGATGGGGTGACGAAGAAGGCTAGGCTGGCCTGGCGATGGTGTCCATTTTCGGATGGCGGCCAGGTTTAAGCACGTAGGCTGGGGTCTTAGGCAAATCCGGGACCTCAAGGCTGAGATGTGATGACGAACCGCTCCTATACGAGCGGGAAGTGGTTGATGCCCTGCTTCCAGGAAAAACCTCTAAGCTTTAAGGCTGCGAACGACCGTACCCTAAACCGACACAGGTGGTCGGGTAGAGAATACCAAGGCGCTTGAGAGAACTCGGGTGAAGGAACTAGGCAAAATGGCACCGTAACTTCGGGAGAAGGTGCGCCGCCGGCGGTGACGGGACTTGCTCCCTGAGCGGCAGGCGGTCGAAGATACCAGGTGGCTGCGACTGTTTATTAAAAACACAGCACTCTGCAAACTCGTAAGAGGACGTATAGGGTGTGACGCCTGCCCGGTGCCGGAAGGTTAATTGATTGGGTTAGCGCTCGGACTTGTCCGTTCGCGAAGCTCATGATCGAAGCCCCGGTAAACGGCGGCCGTAACTATAACGGTCCTAAGGTAGCGAAATTCCTTGTCGGGTAAGTTCCGACCTGCACGAATGGCGTAACGATGGCCACACTGTCTCCACCCGAGACTCAGTGAAATTGAAATCGCGGTGAAGATGCCGTGTACCCGCGGCTAGACGGAAAGACCCCGTGAACCTTTACTATAGCTTCGCACTGGACTTTGACTTGGTTTGTGTAGGATAGGTGGGAGACTTTGAAGCGGAGGCGCTAGCCTTCGTGGAGTCGTCCTTGAAATACCACCCTGGCCAATTTGGGGTTCTAACTCAGGTCCATGATCTGGATCGAGGACAGTGTGTGGTGGGTAGTTTGACTGGGGCGGTCTCCTCCCAAAGAGTAACGGAGGAGCACGAAGGTACACTCAGCATGGTCGGAAATCATGCAGTGCGTGTAAAGGCAGAAGTGTGCTTGACTGCGAGGCTGACGGGCCGAGCAGGGTCGAAAGACGGTCTTAGTGATCCGGTGGTTCTGTATGGAAGGGCCATCGCTCAACGGATAAAAGGTACTCCGGGGATAACAGGCTGATACCGCCCAAGAGTTCACATCGACGGCGGTGTTTGGCACCTCGATGTCGGCTCATCACATCCTGGGGCTGTAGCCGGTCCCAAGGGTATGGCTGTTCGCCATTTAAAGTGGTACGCGAGCTGGGTTTAGAACGTCGTGAGACAGTTCGGTCCCTATCTGCCGTGGGCGTTGGAAACTTGAGGGGAGCTTCTCCTAGTACGAGAGGACCGGAGTGGACGTACCTCTGGTGTTCCGGTTGTCACGCCAGTGGCATTGCCGGGTAGCTATGTTCGGACGGGATAACCGCTGAAAGCATCTAAGCGGGAAGCCCACCTCAAGATGAGATCTCACCAAATCATTCCGATTTCTGAAGGGCCCTCGAAGACTACGAGGTTGATAGGCAGGGTGTGTAAGCGCTGCGAGGCGTTGAGCTAACCTGTACTAATTGCCCGTGCGGCTTGACCATATAATCGAACGCATCGACGTTGGCACGGATTTGCGTTCAAATGGTTATGCAATTTCCCCGCAAAGGCGCATCGACCCGCGTTGTTGGCTGCATGTTCTCTGATTGATCTCGTCCCGAGGCGTTGCTTGGCAGCGCTCGCCATCCGGTAAAATCAGGGCGAGAGACGGTTTGCCTGACGATACTAGCGTGTTGGAACCACCTGATCCCTTCCCGAACTCAGCAGTGAAACGACTCAGCGCCGATGGTAGTGTGGGGTCTCCCCATGTGAGAGTAGGTCGTCGTCAGGCTTTTATAGCGAAGCCCCGCCTTTGGCGGGGTTTTTTTGTGCCTGCGGGACAGCACACTAGCTCGGGCTTGGCATGAGCGAAGAGCTTTCGGTCCTGCTGCGCCGCTTGCTTGACCAGGGCGAGGTGCCCGCTGATCGATTTGACTTTGAAGAGGCTGCTCCGCAACGACTGGGCCTTGTGGTCACGGATGGCAAGGTTCTGCTTCCTGCGGGTGTGGTCGCTCTCGACGCGGAGGCCATAAGCGCACAGCTCTCGCCGGAGGCGGCTCAGTGGCTGCGTGGCGTGACGGTGTTCCCCGCCGTGGACTCCACCAATTCCCGCATGGTGAAACTGGCGCAGTCGGCGTCGATTGACGGCTTGGCTTGGTTCGCGGAACTGCAGACTGCCGGCCGGGGCCGGCGTGGGCGCCGCTGGCTCACGCCCTTCGGGCGCAACATCGCGGTGAGCTTGGGTTTTGAGCTTGGCTTGCCGACCGGCGCTCTCGGTGGCCTTAGCTTGGCCATCGGCCTGGCGGTGGCCGAGTTTCTGCGCTACGAGGGCATCGAGGCGGCAGCCGTCAAATGGCCCAATGACGTTTACATTGACGGCGCCAAGGTGTGCGGAATTCTCATGGAAGTGGTGGCCAAGGCCGAGCATTGCGCCTGCATTGTCGGCATCGGCTTGAACGTGGACTTGCCGGCGACTGCCCGCGCCGCCATCGACCAGGAAGTGACGGATTTGAGGACCCACGGCCTTTCGATGGACCGCAATGGAATTGCTGCCGCCTTGGCATCGGGGGTCGTGGAGGCCGTGCGCCGCTTTGGCCGGGAAGGCTTTTTGCCTCGCCGTTCGGCCTATGATCGACTGCATGTTTGCCAAGGCAGGGATTGCCGCGTGGTCCAAGGCAACCAAACCCGGGAAGGCGTGGTTCTCGGCGTGACCGGCGAAGGCGCCTTGCGAATGCGCTGTGCGGGCGAAACCGTTGAGTTCACCGGCGGCGAAGTCTCCCTTCGCCCGGCCAGCAAGCCAGCATAGGCAAGGGCATCGGGAGATCAACCGTGCGCAGGCTCATCGATGGAAAAGCCATGCTGCTGCTTGCGCTTCTCGTCAATGGCGCTGTTGCGGCCTTTTTTTTCATCCTCCCCGGCCCCGTGCCTGCGCTTGCGGTTCCCCAACCGGCGCAAAGGGCTGCCAATCCTGCACTCCCGCTGCCGGAGGCGACTGGGGATGCGGCCCTGCCGGACCTGGTTTGCCGCCGCTGGGGTCCGGTTGGCGACTTCTCTGCTTTTGCGTCCTTGGCGGCGCGAATCAAAGCGGCGGGCGGTGCCGTCGAGATCAAGGAAACCCCCGTGGCCAGCGAGCCGGACCACCTCGTGCTCATGGGACCCGCCGCCTCCCCGGCGGCGACTCGCCGGCTGCGCGATGAGTTGCGCTCGCAATCGATCCCCAACCAACTGATCAACGAAGGGCGGTTTGCCGGCGCACTGTCGGTGGGCGCTTTTGCCGATTTGACCGCCGCCCAAGCGCTTCAGGCGGAACTGGCGGCCTTGGGCTACCGCGTGGCCGTCGAAACCCTCGACAGCCCCCGCAAGGCCTACCACCTAGAGACCCAATCGCCCCGCAAGGCGCCGGCTTTTGCCTTGCCCTCGACGCCTTGCCGGACGGCCTCATCCTAGGTATCAAGGGGGGCGCCCCGCCGCTCGACAAGTAAATTGAATGTGCACAAGCCCATTGCGCCTGCACATCGCCTTCTATAGAATGCCGCTCCCGCTTTTCGCCGCCATAGCTCAGCAGGTAGAGCAACTCACTTGTAATGAGAAGGTCCAGGGTTCAATTCCTTGTGGCGGCACCAGAGCCTTCGGCGTGCCTTCGGCTTGAGCGGGGGCGGTGAATGCGGACGGTGGATGAAAGGCGCGCCGCATAAGTGATGGCAAGAGCGGCGAAAAAACGGGCTGTCATGGCCTCGGGGGCGTTGCCCCGTTGGCATGAGGGCCGAAGCAGGGTGGTGGAATTTATGCTGAAGGCGCAGTAGCTGGCTTCTTGTGCCGAAATCGGGTGGGGTTCCCGAGTGGTCAAAGGGATCAGACTGTAAATCTGACGGCTTAGCCTTCGAAGGTTCGAATCCTTCCCCCACCACCAGGATTCGACGCCGCAACTCGCCCGAGATGGAGGCGATCAAGGAAACAATAAACGGAGACGGTCGCGCGGGTATAGTTCAGAGGCAGAACCTCAGCCTTCCAAGCTGATGACGCGGGTTCGATTCCCGCTACCCGCTCCAATGCGCGCTGTTTGGTTGGCTGAACGCTCACATAGCTCAGTCGGTAGAGCGCTTCCTTGGTAAGGAAGAGGTCATCGGTTCAAATCCGATTGTGAGCACCACATATTGTTGAGCATCGCGCAGCGGCGTTTCCTGTTGTCCGTCGCTGGCGCTGACCGACGCACGGAGCAAGAAGGAATAGGAAATCATGGCGAAGGAGAAGTTTGAGCGGACGAAGCCGCACGTTAACGTTGGGACGATTGGTCACGTTGACCACGGCAAGACGACGCTGACGGCGGCGTTGACGAAGGTTTGCGCGGCGGCGCGGGGCGGGGAGGTGCGGGAGTTCGACCAGATCGACAACGCGCCGGAGGAGCGCGAGCGTGGGATCACGATCGCGACGTCGCACGTTGAGTACGAGAGCGACGCTCGGCACTACGCGCACGTTGACTGCCCGGGCCACGCGGACTACGTGAAGAACATGATCACGGGCGCGGCGCAGATGGACGGTGCGGTGCTGGTGGTTTCGGCGGCGGACGGCCCGATGCCGCAGACGCGGGAGCACATCCTGCTGTCGCGCCAGGTGGGCGTGCCGCGGATCGTGGTTTACATGAACAAGGCGGACATGGTTGACGACGAGGAGCTCATTGAGCTGGTTGAGATGGAGGTGCGCGAGCTTCTGGACCAGTACGAGTTCCCGGGGGACGAGACGCCGATCATCGTGGGCAGCGCGCTGAAGGCGTTGGAGGGTGACGAGGGCGAGCAGGGCCTGGGCTCGATCCATGCGCTGCTGGACGCGCTGGACGGCTACATCCCGGAGCCGGAGCGTCCGGTTGACCAGCCGTTCCTGATGCCGATCGAGGACGTTTTCTCGATCTCCGGCCGTGGCACGGTGGTGACGGGGCGGATCGCGCGGGGCGTGGTGAAGGTGGGCGACGAGGTGTCGATCGTGGGCATCAAGGAGACGCAGCGGACGACCTGCACGGGGGTGGAGATGTTCCGCAAGCTCCTGGACGAGGGGCGCGCGGGGGAGAACGTGGGGGTGCTGCTTCGGGGCACGAAGCGGGACGAGGTCGAGCGGGGCCAGGTTCTGGCGGTGCCTGGGAGCATCACGCCGCACGTCGGGTTCGACGCGGAGGTTTACGTGCTGTCGAAGGACGAGGGGGGGCGCCACACGCCGTTCTTCCAGGGGTACCGCCCGCAGTTCTTCTTCGAGACGACGGACGTGACGGGGACGGTCGAGCTGCCGCCGGAGGTCGAGATGGTGATGCCGGGCGACAACGTGAACATGGCGGTGTCGCTGATCTCGCCGATCGCGATGGAGGAGGGCCAGCGCTTCGCCATCCGCGAGGGCGGGCGAACCGTCGGCGCCGGCGTCGTCACCAAAATCACGACCTGATGCTCTTATGGCGAACGAAAGAACAGTAGCTTGATCATTACGTGATTCACATTTTGACGAACAAAAGGCCAGTAGCTCAATCGGCAGAGCAGCAGTCTCCAAAACTGCAGGTTGGGGGTTCGATTCCCTCCTGGCCTGCCAATGCCTCGCCGCGATGATTCGGCGAGCGTGGCTGGCAAATCAACACAGGCCGTCCGTTGAGTGGCGGTGCGAGGGCCGATGGCGCAAGGATTGACAAAGAGAGCCACAGGGACTGATGGCAGGAAGATGGCGACGAGCGGCAGCGTTGGCGCGACCGTGGGCAACGGGCTGGATTGGCTGAAGTGGCTGATTACCGTTGCCCTGTTGGCGTTGGGCGTATTCGGCAACTGGTACTACCAGGACGAATCGTTGTTGATGCGCGTCATCGGGCTGATTGGCGTCGCCGCCGTTGCCATCGGCATTGCGCTGCAAACCCAGCGGGGCGCCGCGATCTGGACCCTGCTCAAGGAGGCGCGCGGCGAGATTCGACGGGTGGTTTGGCCCACCCGCGACGAAACCCTGCAGACCACCGTCATCGTCTTGGCGCTGGTGCTGGTGTTCGCCTTGATCCTGTGGATGCTCGATTCAGCGCTGAGCTGGTTCGTCTCCTCGGTTATCGGCTAGCGCCGCGCATAGGATAAAGAGCCGTTCATGGGCAAAAACTGGTATGTCGTTCACGCTTACTCGGGCTTCGAGAATAATGTGGCGCGGGCGCTTGGGGAGCGAATCGAGCTGTCGCCGCTCAAGGATCACTTCGGGCGCATACTCGTGCCGGCCGAGAAAGTGGTGGAAATGCGGGCCGGACAGAAGCGCCGCAGCGAACGCAAGTTTTTTCCTGGCTACGTCTTGGTGGAGATGGAGCTCACCCAGGAAACCTGGCATCTGGTCAAGCAGACGCCCCGGGTCATGGGATTCATCGGCGGCACCGCCGACAATCCCGCGCCGCTGTCGCCCAAGGAAGCTGACGACATCCTCGCGCGCGTTGAAGCGGGCACCGGCAAGGCGGCGCCCAAGGTGGTCTTCGAGCCGGGCGAGGTGGTGCGGGTCATTGATGGGCCCTTCAACGACTTTAGCGGCTACGTTGAGGAAGTGAACTACGAGAAGAGCCGGCTGCACGTGGCGGTCACCATTTTTGGTCGTTCGACGCCGGTGGAACTCGACTTCGGACAGGTGGAGAAAGGCTAACGATGCGATACCTCAAAGCAACGGTAGGGTGGTCGCCGGGCGCAAGGTTGGCTGACTTGGCAACCTTTCCCAGCGATCAGGAACAAAGGTAGTTCGCTGCCCACGTAAACGGGGAGCTCAAGATGCGGCGGCATGGCCGCGTTGCGGGCGCTGGCACCCGAGGAGACAAGTAGATGGCAAGAAAAGTCATGGCCTACGTCAAGCTGCAAGTGCCGGCGGGACAGGCCAATCCCAGTCCGCCCGTCGGTCCGGCCCTAGGCCAGCACGGCGTCAACATCATGGACTTCTGCAAGGCCTTCAACGCCCAGACCCAGAGCCTTGAGCAGGGCCTGCCGATCCCTGTGGTCATCACTGTTTATGCCGACCGCAGCTTCACCTTCATCACCAAAACACCCCCGGCATCGGTGCTGCTGAGAAAGGCGGCCGGCATCGACAAGGGCAGCGCCACGCCCAACACGGTCAAGAAGGGAACCGTGACCCGCAGCCAACTCGAGGAAATTGCCAAGCTGAAGGATCCGGATCTCACCGCCGCCGATCTCGACGCCGCGGTGCGCACCATCGCCGGCAGCGCCCGCAGCGCGGGCATCGAAGTGGCCGAAACCGGGGATGCGACAATTGCGGAGGATGCGTAAAATGGGCAAGTTGAGCCGCCGCAGGCAGGCCATTGCCGAGGCCGTGGACCAAGGCAAGTTCTATCCCATTGACGAGGCGGTGGGCCTGCTTTCCGAGTTGTCCAAGACCAAATTCAAGGAGAGCTTTGACGTATCGGTAAACCTCGGCGTGGATGTGCGCAAGTCGGATCAGACGCTTCGAGGCGCAAGCACGCTGCCCCACGGCACAGGCAAGGCGGTGCGGGTGGCGGTCTTTGCCCAAGGCGAGAGCGCCAGCCTAGCTGAAGCCGCAGGGGCGGATGCGGTCGGGCTTGACGAGTTGGCCGAACGAATCAAGGGCGGCGACCTTAACTTTGACGTGGTCATCGCCACGCCGGACGCGATGCGGGTGGTTGGCCCCTTGGGTCGGCTGCTCGGTCCGCGGGGACTGATGCCCAACCCGAAAACCGGCACGGTCACCGCTGATGTGGAAGCGGCAGTCAAAAACGCCAAGGCGGGGCAGGTTCGCTTCCGCACCGATCGGGGCGGCATTGTGCATGGCAGCGTCGGTCAAGTGGGCTTCTCCGCCACCCAAATCAAGGAGAACTTGGAGACCCTAGTGGCGGATCTGAAAAAATCGCGGCCGGCCTCCGCGAAGGGCGTGTATCTCAAGAAAATCACGCTATCGACAACCATGGGGCCGGGTCTCGCCATCGATCAGGCGTCGTTGGAGATCTAGCGGCCTTCCATTGGCGTCTCCAGCGGTCGAACGCGGAGCGGGGCGCCGATCTAGACCAACAGGCGAAACCATCAAGCGGAAGAATAAGGCGGAATCAAGTGGCTCTCAGGCTCGAACAAAAGCAGACGATCGTCGCCGAAGTCGGCGCTGAGGCGCGTAAGGCGCACTCGGCGGTGTTGGCGGATTTCCGCGGCTTGGCCGTGGTTGACATGACTGAACTGCGCGCCAAGGCGCGCAAGGAAGGCGTGTACCTCCGGGTGGTTCGCAACTCCCTGGCGCGCCGCGCCGTGGCAGGCACCGACTACGAGTGCTTGAACGACGCGCTCGAGGGGCCGACGCTGCTGGCTTTGTCGCTGGACGAACCGGGTTCGGCGGCTCGCCTGATGAAGGCGTGCGTCGACGAATACGAAGCGCTTGAAGTGAAGGCGCTGGCCATTGGCGGCACCCTGCTCGCTGCCAGCGAGATCGACCGGGTCGCTGAACTGCCGACTCGTTCCGAAGCGCTCGGCCTGTTGATGAGCGTCATGCTGGCGCCGATTAGCAAGCTGACCCGAACCCTGAACGAGGTTCCGGGCAAACTGGTGCGCACCTTGGCGGCGGTCGGGGAAGCCAAGGGGGCGCCCGCGGGGAACGATGCTGAAGCGCCCGCGGAGTCCTCAGATCCACGAAGCGACGACTGAATCCGTCTGCAGACGGCTTGGAAACGAAGACCCGCTGGAAGCCAAACGGCGGGAAACCCTAAAAAGGAGATCAAACTATGGCTTTGTCCAAAGACGACATCCTCAACGCCATTGCCGACATGAGTGTCATGGAGGTGGTGCAGCTCGTTCAGTCCATGGAGGAGAAGTTCGGCGTATCCGCTGCGGCGCCGGTTGCGGTTGCGGCAGCAGGCGCCGGCGATGGCGGTGCCGAGGCGGCCGCCGAGGAGCAGACCGAATTCGACATCGTGCTGAGCGTCATCGGCGACAAGAAAGTCAACGTGATCAAGGTTGTGCGCACGATCACCGGGCTCGGCTTGAAGGATGCCAAGGGCTTGGTGGATGGTGCGCCTTCGACGATCAAGGAAGGCGTCGCCAAGGCGGAGGCCGAGGAATTCAAGAAACAGCTTGAGGAAGCGGGCGCCCAAGCCGAGTTGAAGTAGCTTGGCCGCCTGCGCCGCGCTGCCTGCGCGACCGATAGCCTCGTCGCCACCTCGCCGGTCCCCGGAAACGGGTTCCGGCCGTTTGTCGTTGTGTGAAAAACAGAAGATCCCGGGAGATTCGAATGGCGTATAGCTTTACCGAGAGAAAACGCGTTCGCAAGGATTTCGGCAAGATTGCCGAGTCCATGAAAATGCCGTACCTGTTGGCCATCCAAGTGGAATCCTACGGCAAGTTCCTGCAGCGTGGCGTTCCCGCTGGCAAGCGTCGCGAAGTGGGCCTGCACGCCGCCTTTCGGTCGGTGTTCCCCATTGTCAGCTACTCGGGCAACGCAGCCCTCGAATACGTGGACTACCAGCTCGGCGAGCCGGCCTTCGACGTCAAGGAGTGCATCCTGCGCAGCATCACCTACGCCGCGCCGTTGCGCGTCAAGGTGCGCTTGATCATCTATGATCGGGAGTCGTCCAGCAAAGCGATCAAGGACATCAAGGAGCAGGAGGTGTACATGGGCGAAGTGCCGCTCATGACCGCCAACGGCACCTTCGTCATCAACGGCACGGAACGGGTCGTCGTTTCCCAGCTGCACCGCTCACCGGGGGTGTTCTTCGATCACGACCGGGGCAAGACCCACAGTTCCGGCAAGTTGCTCTATTCCGCCCGGGTCATTCCCTACCGCGGCTCCTGGCTCGACTTCGAGTTCGATCCCAAGGACTGCGTGTTCGTGCGCATTGACCGCCGCCGCAAGCTGCCGGCCACGATCATTCTTCGGGCGCTTGGCTGCTCGAGCGAGGAAATGCTCGGCATGTTCTTCGACATGAACGTCTTCCACGTCAAGAAGAACGGCTTTTCGCTCGACTTGGAGGCCGATCGGCTGCTTGGGGAAGTGGCGTCGTTTGACATCACCACACGCCAGGGCGACGTGATTGTCGAGGCGGGCAACCGCGTGACCAAGCGGCATGTCAACCAGCTTCAGCAAAGCCGGATCAAGCGCTTGGACGTTCCCCGGGAATACCTGCTTGACGGGGTCACGGCGGAGGATGTCATCGATGATGAAACCGGCGAGATTCTGCTGCCCTGCAACTCCGTCATCACCGAGGAAGTGCTCGAAAAGCTGTTGGAGATGGAGGTTTCGACGATCAAGACCATCTACACCAACGAACTCGACTGCGGACCCTACATCTCCGATACGCTGCGCATCGACCCGACCTCCAATCAACTCGAGGCCCTCGTGGAGATCTACCGGATGATGCGCCCGGGCGAGCCGCCCACCAAGGAGGCCGCGGAGAACCTGTTCGAGAACCTGTTCTTCTCCAAGGAGCGCTACGATCTCTCGACGGTTGGCCGCATGAAGTTCAACCGCCGTCTCGGACGGGGCAAGACCACCGGCGCAGGCGTCCTGTCCAAGGAGGACATCATCGATGTCCTCAAGATCCTGATCGACATCCGTAACGGCCGCGGTTCGGTTGATGACATCGACCATCTCGGCAACCGCCGGGTGCGCTCGGTGGGTGAGATGTCCGAGAACCAGTTCCGCGTCGGCCTGATCCGGGTCGAGCGGGCGGTGAAGGAACGCCTGTCGCTGGCCGAGTCGGAGGGGCTGATGCCCCAGGACATGATCAACGCCAAGCCGGTGGCGGCGGCGGTCAAGGAGTTTTTCGGCTCCAGCCAGCTCTCCCAGTTCATGGATCAGAACAACCCGCTTTCCGAGGTCACGCACAAGCGGCGGGTATCGGCCTTGGGGCCGGGTGGCCTGACCCGGGAGCGCGCCGGATTCGAGGTTCGCGACGTGCATCCGACCCACTACGGGCGGGTTTGCCCCATCGAGACCCCGGAAGGTCCGAACATCGGCCTGATCAACAGCTTGGCGGCCTACGCCCGAACCAACGAGTACGGCTTTTTGGAGACCCCCTACCGCAAGGTGGTGGACGGCCAGGTCGCGGACGACATCGAGTACCTCTCGGCTATCGACGAAGCGGAGTACGTCATCGCCCAAGCCAGTTCCCGGCTGAACGACGACGGTGCCTTTGCCGAATCCTTGGTTGACGTGCGCCATCAGAACGAGTTCACCAAGATGGAGCCGGACAACGTCAACTACATGGATGTCTCCCCCAAGCAGGTGGTCTCCATCGCCGCCGCGCTGATCCCCTTCCTAGAGCACGATGACGCCAACCGGGCGTTGATGGGATCGAACATGCAGCGCCAAGCCGTGCCCACCCTGCGTACCGAAAAGCCCCTTGTGGGGACAGGCATCGAGCGCCATGTGGCCCGCGATTCCGGGGTCTGCGTCACCGCCAGCCGGGGCGGCGTGGTGGACAGCGTTGATGCCGGACGCATTGTCGTGCGGGTGTCGGAGCAGGAAACCGAGGCCAATGAAGCCGGGGTGGACATCTACAACCTGATCAAGTTCACCCGTTCCAACCAAAACACCTGCATCAATCAGCGGCCCTTGGTCGCGCCGGGCGATCAGATCGAGCCGGGCGACATTCTGGCTGACGGCCCCTCGGTGGACATGGGTGAATTGGCACTCGGCCAGAACATGCGGGTCGCCTTCATGCCTTGGAACGGCTACAACTTCGAGGATTCCATCCTCGTTTCGGAGCGGGTGGTGCAGGACGACCGCTTCACCAGCGTTCACATCCAGGAATTGACCTGCATCGCACGCGACACCCGGCTCGGTCCGGAGGAGATCACCAGCGACATTCCGAGCGTCGGCGTTGGCGCGTTGTCCAAGCTTGATGAGTCGGGCATCGTGTACATCGGCGCCGAAGTCGCCGCGGGCGACATCCTCGTCGGCAAGGTGACGCCGAAGGGCGAAACCCAGCTCACGCCGGAGGAGAAGCTGCTGCGGGCCATTTTCGGCGAGAAGGCCTCGGACGTGAAGGACACCTCCCTGCGGGTGCCCACCAGCGTCAAGGGCACGGTGATCGACGTGCGCGTGTTCACCCGCGATGGCGTGGAGAAGGACGAGCGCTCCAAGGCCATTGAGCAAGCCGAACTGGCGCAGATCCGCAAGGACCTCGACGATGAGCACCGCATCGTCGAGGCGGCGACCCAAGAGCGGCTGCGCAGCGCCCTGACCGGTCAGGAGGCGGCGCAGTTGCCGGGAGTGGAAGGCCGGGCGGACGTCACCGCCGCCTACCTGGACGAGACGCCGTTCGAGGACTGGTTCAGAATCCGCATGGTCGACGATGGCCTCAACAAGCAGATCGAAGGCGCGGAAAAGCAGTTGAAGGCCCGCGCCAAGCGCTTGGAGGAGATCTTCGAGGACAAACGCTCGAAACTGGAAAGCGGCGACGACCTCAACCCGGGCGTGCTCAAGATCGTCAAGGTCTACCTGGCCATCAAGCGCCGCATTCAGCCAGGCGACAAGATGGCCGGGCGGCATGGCAACAAGGGCGTGATTTCGGTCATCATGCCGATCGAGGACATGCCCTTTGATGACAACGGCGAGCCGGTGGACATCGTCCTCAACCCATTGGGCGTGCCGTCCCGCATGAACGTCGGCCAAGTGCTCGAAACCCATCTCGGCTGGGCCGCCAAGGGCATCGGCGATCAGATCAACGCCCTGCTTGACGAGCAGCGCCAGGTTGAGGAAGTTCGCGCCTACCTCGATGAGGTGTACAACGCCGTCGGCGAGCGCAAGATCGACCTCGCCGAGTTTTCGGATGCCGAAATCCTGGAGTTGGCCGGCAACTTGCGCAACGGCTTGCCCATTTCCACGCCGGTGTTTGACGGCGCAGCGGAAACGGAAATCAAGCAGATGCTGCGGCTCGCCGGGTTGCCGGAAAGCGGCCAGGCCGTCCTGTATGACGGCCGCACCGGGCAAGCCTTTGACCGGCCGGTGACCATTGGCTACATGTACATGCTCAAGCTCAATCACTTGATTGACGACAAGATGCACGCCCGCTCCACGGGCTCCTACAGCTTGGTGACCCAGCAGCCCTTGGGCGGCAAGGCGCAGTTCGGTGGCCAGCGCTTTGGCGAGATGGAGGTGTGGGCCTTGGAGGCCTATGGCGCCGCCTACACCCTGCAGGAGATGCTGACCGTGAAGTCGGACGACGTGAATGGACGCACCAAGATGTACAAGAACATCGTTCTCGGTGATTTCCGCATGGAGGCGGGCATGCCGGAGTCCTTCAACGTGCTGGTCAAGGAAATCCGGTCGCTCGGCATCAACATCGAGCTGGAAACCGAGTGACCGCCGAGTTGCTGCGCAACTCGAACATGCGCTTGCGCATGCCGTTGCCAACGGCAACGCGCCGCTAGGCGTCCGTGAAACCAAGGGTTCGAAACCTAAAGTCGGAACTGATTGTCAAAACCCATTAAGAGCAGCCGGAGGAAACCTTGAAAGGCCTACTAAACGTTCTGAGGGATCAAGGGGAAGCGACCGAGTTTGACGCGCTTCACATTGGATTGGCCTCGCCGGAAATGGTCAAGTCCTGGTCATTTGGCGAAGTGCGCAAACCGGAGACCATCAACTACCGCACATTCAAGCCGGAGCGGGATGGCTTGTTCTGCGCCCGCATCTTCGGTCCGGTGAAGGACTACGAGTGCCTGTGCGGCAAGTACAAGCGCATGAAGCATCGCGGCGTGGTTTGCGAGAAGTGCGGCGTGGAGGTGACCCTGACCAAGGTGCGCCGGGAACGCATGGGGCACATCGACCTGGCCAGCCCGGT
The DNA here is from genome assembly GCA_009843635.1 of Gammaproteobacteria bacterium. Taxonomy (GTDB): domain Bacteria; phylum Pseudomonadota; class Gammaproteobacteria; order Pseudomonadales; family Azotimanducaceae; genus Azophilus. Next base: position 47,134 of record VYDB01000023.1, on the reverse strand, counting down.
CGCCCACATCTGGTTTCTGAAATCGCTGCCGTCGCGCATCGGCTTGCTGCTCGACATGACGCTACGGGACATCGAGCGGGTGCTCTACTTCGAGTCCCACGTGGTCGTGGAGCCCGGCCTGACGGACTTGACGCAAGGCCAGTTGCTCACCGACGAGGAATACTACGAAAAGCTGGAGGAGTACGGCAGCGAATTCGACGCTCGCATGGGTGCCGAAGCGATCCAGGAACTGCTGGTGTCGATGGACCTGAAAGGGCAGATTCAGGAACTTCGCGAAGCAATTCCGGCCACCAATTCGGAAACCAAGATCAAGAAGCTCTCCAAGCGCCTGAAGCTGATGGAGGCGTTCGTGAATTCCGGCAACAAGCCGGAGTGGATGATCCTCAAGATGCTGCCGGTGCTGCCGCCGGACCTGCGCCCGCTCGTTCCCTTGGACGGCGGCCGCTTCGCCACCTCGGATCTGAACGATCTTTACCGCCGGGTCATCAACCGCAACAATCGCCTGCGGCGCTTGCTCGACCTTTCAGCCCCCGACATCATCGTGCGCAACGAAAAGCGCATGCTGCAGGAATCGGTCGATGCGCTGCTCGACAACGGCCGCCGCGCCCGGGCCATCACCGGCACCAACAAGCGGGCGCTGAAGTCGCTCGCAGACATGATCAAGGGCAAGCAGGGCCGTTTCCGGCAGAACCTGCTCGGCAAGCGGGTCGATTACTCGGGACGTTCGGTCATCGTCGTCGGGCCGACTCTGAAGCTGCATCAGTGCGGCCTGCCCAAGAAGATGGCCTTGGAGCTGTTCAAACCCTTCATCTTCGGCCAACTCCAGGACCGCGGGCTGGCCACCACCATCAAGGCTGCCAAGAAGGTTGTCGAGCGCGAGACCGCTGAAGTCTGGGATATCCTGGCCGAGGTCATCCGCGAGCATCCCGTGCTGCTGAACCGGGCACCGACGCTGCACCGTCTCGGCATTCAGGCCTTCGAGCCGGTGCTGATCGAAGGCAAGGCCATCCAGCTCCATCCCTTGGTCTGCACCGCCTACAACGCCGACTTCGACGGCGATCAGATGGCGGTTCACGTGCCGCTCACGCTGGAGGCCCAGTTGGAGTCCCGGGCGTTGATGATGTCCACCAACAACATCCTGTCGCCAGCCAGCGGCGAGCCGATCATCGTGCCCTCCCAGGACGTGGTGCTTGGCGTGTACTACATGACCCGCGAACGGATCAACGCCAAGGGCGAGGGCATGGTCTTCGCCGATTCCCACGAAGTGCATCGGGCCTACCACGGCGGGCATGTTGACCTGCACGCCAAGATCAAGGTGCGCCAGCCAGGCGAGGGGGGCGGCGACCTCATCGACACCACGGTGGGCCGGGTGCTGCTCTACGAGATCGTGCCGGGCGAACTGCCCTTCGCGTCGGTCAACAAGACCATGGACAAGAAGGCGATTTCCCGGCTGATCAACGATTGCTATCGCAACGTTGGCCTGAAGGACACGGTGGTGTTCGCCGACCAGCTCATGTACACCGGCTTTAGCCACTCGACGGCTTCCGGCGCCTCAATCGGCGTCGATGACCTGGTCATACCCGACCAGAAGGCCCAGATCATCGAAGACGCCAAGGATGAAGTGCAGGAGGTGGAGCGGCAGTACGTCTCCGGCCTGCTCTCCGAGGGCGAGAAGTACAACAAGGTGGTCGACATCTGGTCTTGGGCCAACGACAAGGTGGCGCGCTCGATGATGGACAGCATCTCCAAGGTGTCGGTAGTCGATCGCGACGGCGAGGAGCAGGAGCAGAACTCCTTTAACTCGGTGTTTATCTACGCGGACTCCGGTGCCCGGGGCTCCCCGGCGCAGATTCGCCAGTTGGCTGGCATGCGTGGCCTGATGACCCGCCCGGATGGTTCGATCATCGCCAACGCCATCACCGCCAACTTCCGCGAGGGGCTGAACGTCAACGAGTACTTCATCTCCACCCACGGCGCCCGCAAGGGGTTGGCGGACACGGCTCTGAAAACGGCCAGTTCCGGCTACTTGACCAGGCGCTTGGTGGACGTGGCCCAGGACGTGGTGGTCACCGAGCTGGACTGCGGCACCAGCAACGGCCTAACGGTTTCGGCCATCATCGAAGGTGGCGACGTGGTGGAGCCCTTGGGCGACCGCGTGCTCGGCCGCGTGGTGGTGGCCGACGTGGTGCACGCCGAGAGCGGAGAGGTCCTGTTTGCGGTCGGCGACATGCTCGATGAGTCCGGGGTGGATAGGCTCGACGATCTCGGCATCGACGAGATCACGGTGCGCTCGGCCATCACCTGCGAGACGCGCTTCGGGGTTTGCGCCACCTGCTACGGACGCGACTTGGCTCGCGGCCACCGGGTCAACGTCGGCGAGGCGGTGGGCGTCATCGCGGCGCAGTCCATCGGCGAACCGGGCACCCAGCTCACCATGCGCACCTTCCATATCGGAGGCGCAGCTTCCCGGGCGACGGCCATCGACAGCATCGAGGTCAAGCACGGCGGTTCCATTCGCCTGCACAACCTGAAGACGGTGACCCGGCCCTCCGGCGAACTGGTGGCCATTTCCCGGTCCGGCGAAATCGCCGTTGCCGACAGCCATGGCCGGGAGCGGGAGCGTTACAAGCTGCCCTACGGTGCGGTCATTTCGGTGACCGAAGGCGATGCCGTTGAATCCGGGGACGTGATTGCCCGCTGGGATCCGCACACCCACCCGATCGTCGCCGAGGTGGAGGGCAAGGTCGAATTCCAGGACATGGAGGAAGGCCATACGATCGATCGCCAAACCGACGAGTTGACCGGCCTGACCAACATCACGGTTCGCGACACAAAGGATCGCTCGACCTCGGGCAAGGACCTGCGTCCGGCGCTGGTGCTGATCGATCCGTCGGGGGAGAGGGATGCGGCCAAGGATACGACCTATCCTCTGCCGGACGGCGCCATCCTCAACCTGGAGGACAAGGATGCGGTGCATATTGGCGACATCATTGCCCGCATTCCCCAGGAAGGCTCGAAGACGCGGGACATCACCGGCGGCCTGCCGCGGGTGGCGGACCTCTTCGAGGCGCGCAAGCCCAAGGAGCCGGCGGTGCTTGCCGAGGCCTCGGGCGTGGTTAGTTTCGGCCGTCCGACCAAGGGCAAGCAGCGGCTGGTGATCACGCCCGCCGAGGGCGATCCGGTGGAGACCCTGATTCCCAAGTGGCGCAGCGTTGATGTCTTTGAAGGCGAGCACGTTGAGAAGGGCGAGGTGGTGTGCCACGGCCCCCTGAGCCCCCACGACATCGTTCGCCTGAACGGTGTCGAGGCCTTCGCCAAGTACATCATCAACGAGATCCAGGAGGTTTATCGGCTCCAAGGGGTGAAGATCAACGACAAGCACATCGAGGTGATCGTGCGGCAAATGCTGCGCAAGGTGGAGGTGATCGCACCGGGCGGTTCCGACCTCATCCGCGGTGAGCAGATCGAATACACCCGCCTGCGCGAAATCAACGAGACGCTCGTTGAAGAGGACCAGGAGCCAGTGGACTACCAGCGCGTGCTGCTGGGCATTACCAAGGCCTCCTTGGCCACGGAGTCCTTCATATCGGCGGCTTCGTTCCAGGAGACCACCCGGGTGCTCACCGAAGCGGCGGTCACCGGCAAGCAGGACGCCCTGCGCGGCTTGAAGGAGAACGTCGTCGTCGGACGGCTGATACCGGCGGGCACGGGCCTCACCTACCACAGTGACCGCAAACGCCGGCGGGCCGAGGAGGCGGCCAACCTGCGGGCCTCTGCGTTGGCGCCCACCGCGGCACCGGCCCGAGTGGACGACATCGACGCCAAGCTGTCGGAAGCGCTGAGTGCCAGCGCGGACTGACGTCCGCGTTGGAGTTTGGCTGGCGCCAAACTCTGGCGCATCGATGAGGGTGGGAGTTTCGCGTCAGCGAAACTCCAACGGACCGTAGGTCCGCGCGCATTGATTGGAGCCGCAATGAGTTTTAGAATGCCGCGCCCCGGCAGGTCCGGGGGCGTCGATTAACGGAGAAGTCATGGCCACCATCAGCCAATTGGTGCGCAAGCCGCGCAAGCGCAAGGCGCGCAAGAACATCGTTCCCGCCTTGCAGGGCAACCCGCAGAAGCGCGGCGTCTGCACGCGGGTTTACACCACCACGCCCAAGAAGCCGAATTCCGCGCTGCGCAAGGTGTGCCGCGTGCGCCTGACCAATGGCTATGAAGTCACCTCTTACATCGGCGGCGAAGGGCACAACCTGCAGGAGCACTCGGTGGTGCTGATACGCGGTGGCCGGGTGAAGGACTTGCCCGGCGTGCGCTACCATACCGTTCGCGGCACCTTGGATACGTCCGGGGTGGCCGACCGCAAGCAAGGCCGTTCCAAGTACGGCGCCAAGCTGCCTCGGTAAGTTCCATCCACTAAGCAATCCACCAAAGTAAGGCCCCGGCGCTTAAGCCCATTCGGCACGAGCCCTCGGGGAACCCCCTGAAGCAAGGAGCCAAACCATGCCCAGACGCAGACTCGTTCCCAAGCGGGAAGTCCTGCTTGATCCCAAGTACCAGAATCAAACCGTCGCCAAGTTCATCAATCACGTGATGGTGAGCGGCAAGAAGTCCGTTGCCGAGCGCATCGTCTATGGCGCCCTGACGCGCATCGAGGAGCGCGACCGCAGCGATCCGGTGGAAGTGTTCGAGAAGGCCCTGGAAGCGGTGGCGCCGGTGGTCGAGGTCAAGTCCCGCCGGGTGGGCGGCGCAACCTATCAAGTGCCCGTGGAGGTTCGGCCTTCCCGGCGCCAGGCGCTGGCCATGCGCTGGCTGGTGGAGAGCGCCCGCTCCCGCGGCGAGAAGTCCATGGCGCTGCGCTTGGCGGGGGAGTTGATGGACGCATCCGCCGGGCGTGGCGCGGCCGTGCGGCGGCGCGAGGAGACTCACCGCATGGCCGAAGCCAACCGGGCGTTCTCGCACTACCGGTATTGAATCCGGGACTGGCGACAGACCTTTGACCCCATTGCAGACGGAGAGCATGAATGGCTCGTGAAACCCCCATCAGCCGCTATCGCAACATCGGCATCGTGGCCCATGTTGACGCCGGCAAAACGACCACCACCGAGCGGGTGCTGTTCTACACGGGCCTGTCGCACAAAATCGGCGAGGTCCATGACGGCGCCGCCGTCATGGACTGGATGGAGCAGGAGCAGGAGCGCGGCATCACCATCACCTCGGCCGCCACCACCTGCTTCTGGCAGGGCATGAACCAGCAGTACGACCGCCACCGGGTCAACATCATCGACACCCCCGGCCACGTGGACTTCACCATCGAGGTGGAGCGTAGCTTGCGGGTGCTCGACGGCGCTGTGGTCGTGTTTTGCGGCACCTCCGGCGTCGAGCCGCAGTCGGAGACGGTCTGGCGGCAAGCCAATCGCTACGAAGTGCCGCGCATGGTGTTCGTCAACAAGATGGACCGGGCCGGCGCCGATTTCCTGCGCGTTGTGGAGCAGATTCGCGACCGCCTGGGAGCCAACCCGGTGCCCATCCAACTGGCCATCGGCGCGGAGGAGAATTTCAAGGGGGTGGTCGATTTGCTGCGCATGAAGGCCATCTACTGGAACGAGGAAGACCAAGGGCTGACCTACGATTTGGCCGACATTCCCGACGACCTGCAGGCGGAGGCCTCGCGTTACCGCGAGGAGATGCTGGAGACAGCGGCGGAGGCCAACGAGGAGTTGATGGAGAAGTACCTTGAGGAAGGCGACCTCTCCGAGGCCGACATTCGCGAAGGCTTGCGCATCCGCACGTTGGCCAACGAAATCGTGCCGGCGCTGTGCGGCTCGGCCTTCAAGAACAAGGGCGTTCAGGCGATGCTCGACGCGGTGATCGACTACCTGCCGAACCCGACGGAGGTCAAGCCGATCGAGGGCGTGCTTGAGGACGAGGAGACCCGCGCCAACCGTCCGGCGGACGACCAAGCGCCCTTCGCTTCGCTCGCCTTCAAGATCGCCACCGACCCCTTCGTCGGCACGCTGACCTTCTTCCGCGTCTATTCCGGGGTCTTGAGCTCCGGGGACCAGGTGTACAACCCGGTCAAGCGCAAGCGGGAGCGGGTGGGCCGGATGGTGCAGATGCACTCCAACCACCGTAACGAAATCAAGGAAGTGCGGGCTGGCGACATTGCCGCTGCCATCGGCCTCAAGGATCTCACCACCGGCGACACCCTCTGTGCGCAGAGCGATGTCATCACCCTGGAGCGCATGGAGTTTCCCGAACCGGTCATTTCCGTCGCCGTGGAGCCGAAGTCGGTGCCGGACCAGGAGAAGATGTCCGTGGCCTTGGGCAAGCTGGCGCAAGAGGATCCCTCGTTCCGGGTCGAGACCGACGAGGAGTCCGGCCAGACCATCATTTCTGGCATGGGCGAACTGCATCTCGACATCATTGTCGATCGCCTGCGTCGCGAGTTCAGCGTCGAAGCCAACATCGGCAAGCCGCAGGTGGCCTATCGGGAGACCATCCGCGCCAGCGTCGAGGTTGAGGGCAAGTTCGTTCGCCAGACCGGCGGCCGCGGCCAGTACGGCCACGTGTGGCTCAAGCTCGAGCCCTACCAGGACGAGGAGGGCCACTACGAGTTCGTCGATCAGATCGTCGGCGGCGTGGTCCCCCGGGAGTACATCCCGGCGGTGAACAAGGGCATTCAGGAACAGATGCAGAACGGCGTCCTGGCGGGCTACCCGCTCATCAACGTGCGCGCCACCCTCTATGATGGCTCTTTCCACGAGGTCGATTCCTCGGAAATGGCGTTCAAGATCGCGGGCTCCATGGCCATGCGCGACGGCGCCATGAAGGCCCGCCCGGTGCTGCTCGAGCCCATCATGAGCGTCGAGGTGGTCACGCCCGAGGACTACATGGGCGACGTGGTGGGCGACCTCAACCGGCGCCGCGGCATCATCGGCGGCATGGACGAGAACCCGGCGGGCAAGATCGTGCGCGCCGACGTGCCCTTGGCGGAGATGTTCGGCTATTCCACCGACCTGCGCTCCGCCACCCAGGGGCGCGCCACCTACACGATGGAGTTCGACAAGTACGCCGAAGTGCCGGACAGCATTGCTGAAGGCATCATGAAACGATGATGGTCGCGGGCGGACCTAGCGAGGCACGCCCAACGAAAGGAATACCCAAAACCCTCCATTGAAACTCTACTGAATAAAGGAGAACGCAATCATGGCGAAGGAGAAGTTTGAGCGGACGAAGCCGCACGTTAACGTTGGGACGATTGGTCACGTTGACCACGGCAAGACGACGCTGACGGCGGCGTTGACGAAGGTTTGCGCGGCGGCGCGGGGCGGGGAGGTGCGGGAGTTCGACCAGATCGACAACGCGCCGGAGGAGCGCGAGCGTGGGATCACGATCGCGACGTCGCACGTTGAGTACGAGAGCGACGCTCGGCACTACGCGCACGTTGACTGCCCGGGCCACGCGGACTACGTGAAGAACATGATCACGGGCGCGGCGCAGATGGACGGTGCGGTGCTGGTGGTTTCGGCGGCGGACGGCCCGATGCCGCAGACGCGGGAGCACATCCTGCTGTCGCGCCAGGTGGGCGTGCCGCGGATCGTGGTTTACATGAACAAGGCGGACATGGTTGACGACGAGGAGCTCATTGAGCTGGTTGAGATGGAGGTGCGCGAGCTTCTGGACCAGTACGAGTTCCCGGGGGACGAGACGCCGATCATCGTGGGCAGCGCGCTGAAGGCGTTGGAGGGTGACGAGGGCGAGCAGGGCCTGGGCTCGATCCATGCGCTGCTGGACGCGCTGGACGGCTACATCCCGGAGCCGGAGCGTCCGGTTGACCAGCCGTTCCTGATGCCGATCGAGGACGTTTTCTCGATCTCCGGCCGTGGCACGGTGGTGACGGGGCGGATCGCGCGGGGCGTGGTGAAGGTGGGCGACGAGGTGTCGATCGTGGGCATCAAGGAGACGCAGCGGACGACCTGCACGGGGGTGGAGATGTTCCGCAAGCTCCTGGACGAGGGGCGCGCGGGGGAGAACGTGGGGGTGCTGCTTCGGGGCACGAAGCGGGACGAGGTCGAGCGGGGCCAGGTTCTGGCGGTGCCTGGGAGCATCACGCCGCACGTCGGGTTCGACGCGGAGGTTTACGTGCTGTCGAAGGACGAGGGGGGGCGCCACACGCCGTTCTTCCAGGGGTACCGCCCGCAGTTCTTCTTCGAGACGACGGACGTGACGGGGACGGTCGAGCTGCCGCCGGAGGTCGAGATGGTGATGCCGGGCGACAACGTGAACATGGCGGTGTCGCTGATCTCGCCGATCGCGATGGAGGAGGGCCAGCGCTTCGCCATCCGCGAGGGCGGGCGAACCGTCGGCGCCGGCGTCGTCACCAAAATCACGACCTAGCGCCTGTCACAGCGCCGTTTCCTGTGCGTCAGCGTCAGCTGATTCTAAGAAGCGGCGCTTTCCAGGGACATGCTGGTGTAGCCACCATCCACAACTAGGTTCTGACCCGTAACCCACCGGGCGTTTGAACTGGCGAGAAAGAACATTGCTTCTGCAATGTCTGCTGGTTCACCGGCTCGCTGAATAGGTTGAGCAGCGGCCATCATCGGTTTTACCTGCTCAATCATGCTGGCATCTCCAGCCGGTGCGCCATCGGGGAACATGGTGTCAACCAACAACTGTGTCGGAACGCCGCCTGGGCTGACGCAATTTATGCGAATGCCGTCGACTGCAAGCTGAGACGAAACGCTTTTTGTCCAGTGAATCACCGCCGCCTTTAGGGCGCTGTAAACGAATCCATCCCTGCTGGACGAGACCACGCCTCGGACACTTGTGGTATTCAGGATCACGCCCCCGCCTTGAGCGCGCATGATGGGTGCCACAAGCTGCGTTGCGGTCATTGCGGACAGCATCAATACCTTAAACACCATCACCGCCTTCTCTTCGGCCAGGTTGTCCAAAGTGCTGGTATCCGCAATGCCGGCGTTGTTGATCAGGCAGTCAATGCGTCCCGTGGTTTCATGCACCGTTGAGATGCAATCCGAGATTTGTTGCGCATCCGCAACATCAGTCTTAACAAACCGAGCGATCTCTCTACCTAGCGACTCAGCAAGATTGGCGCCCTTATCCTCATCCACATCGGCGATGAAAACACTGGCGCCTGCTCTCGCGAACCTCTCGACAATGCCTCGCCCAATGCCATTGGCTCCGCCGGTAACTATGACCGTCTTGCCCGTAAACTCAGCCACGCTGGTTACTCACAATCAGCTCAAAACCTGTGCTTCCGCGCTCTGCATAAACTCTCGAAGCCTGGGTGCCAAATCTTGTGATGCGAGTTCCGAGTAGAACACGCCGTGATCCGGGGCAATGTACGATGCGAATTGTGGATTGCGTTCCACCTCACGGATGTGCCATGGCATCACCCCGTCATGTTTGGCGATGACAAAGAAAATAGGGCGTGTTACGCGCTTTAGCTTCTCTGGAATGTTGTCTCGAAACACGGCCCTGTATCCCCATGCCCAGTTTTCACCGGCTTTGAGCGTTGCGATCAGCTCCCGGTGCACAAGCTCAGGGGGCAGTTGAATGTGCGGTGCCAGTTCGAGCCCGTTCGCGACCCGATTCCAAGCGCGTAAAACATGGTCTCCGAGCGGATCAAGGGGATTGGGATACGCATAGGTGCGCTCCATCTCTTCGCCCTCTCCGGGGTCAGAGGCCGCAACGCCGTTCAGTATGGCGGATAGGGTTCGGCCGGGGGCTGCGCATGCAAGCTCGAGTGCGATCGACGCTCCCGTATGGTGGCCGAAGGTGTGAAACTGATCCACACCCAAGGCATCAAGCGCTTCTAGAACAACTTTGCCAATGTACTCCATGGACGGCTCCGCACTGGGTTTGTAACTTTCACCATAGCCTGGCGTGTCGATCGCAAGGGTAGGGACATCACCCGCCAACGCTGTCATCAAGCTTTCATAAGACTCAGAGGATGACGCGGTCATGTGAAAGAGTATGAGAAACGGGCCCGCGCCGTCACTCTGCTTTCGGTAATGGATCTGGCCATCCGAAACGTCCACATAGCCTTTTTTTATATTCACTTCCGCCACTGGCTTAACCTCCAACCGAGACCGAGGGCCGCTCTAACTTAACCTGCGCGCTTTGCATTAACTTGATGAGCACTGTGGCTTCCATTTGCGGTTCCGCTAACAGTTCCACACGCTCCACCTGCCGCAGGAATTCTTCCAGGAACACCCTGAGTTCAAGCCTGGCCAGCCGAAAACCGAGACAGAGGTGCTGGCCAACACCGAAGGTAAGGTGGGGATTGGGACGTCTGCTGATATCGAAGATGAGTGGTTGATCAAACACTTCTTCATCGAAGTTCGCTGAAGCATAGAGCAACACCAACTTGTCTCCCGCCTTGATCGCCTGCCCTCCAAACTCATGGTCCTTGGTCGCGGTGCGCATGGCGTTGTTTACGGGCAGGTAATAGCGGAGGAACTCGTTGATCGCGACATTCAGATCAACTCCCGGCGCACGAAACTGTTCCATCAACTCAGGGTTCTGGCCAAATTGGGCTACGATGTGTGCCAGCGTTGAGCGGGTTGTCTCGAGCGCCGCGACCGCAAGCTGCATGAACATGCTCGCGAATTCTTCCTGCGTTTGCTCTCTGCCGCCAATGCTCAGCATCGCAGATATGAGATCAGCACCTTCCTTGCCGCGCCGTAGTTCAGCGTAGCTCAGTGCAAATCCTGCCAGTTCACTCACGGCCTCGGCCAAGGCTTCCGGAGTCTCTTCACTCGCTTTCACCATGCCATCTGCAAGACGAAGCAGCTTGGCGCGATCGGCTTTTGGTAGCTCCATGATCTTGCCGATGACGTTCAACGGCAAATGCGCGGCCACGTCGTAGACGAATTCCACACCCTCCGGTTGAAATGCCGATTCAACCAGTAACTTGCACTCGTCTCTTAGCCAATCTTCCAAGCTTCTCAGTGAATCGTTGGCGAAGAAGCTGGAGACAGCCCGGCGCATTTCGTTGTGCCGTGGCGGGTCGGTCGTGAGCATTGCACCAAGTGTTGGATCATCACTGCCGGTAAAAAAAGCGCCCTGCGCTGAGGAATAGGTGGCTGGATCCGAGCAAATCGCAACGATGTCCTGGTATCGGGAAATGACCCAATAGCCTTCATGTTCTCCCAATGCGCGCCAGTAAACAGGATTGTGTTTGCGTAGAGCGGCAAAGATCTCATAGCGCGCTGGATCCAAAAAGAACTGTGGGTCCTCCAAGGAAAAAATGTCGTGATCCGAGCTGCTTGCAGCCTTGCTCTCGGTCCCTTCAATGACCTGCGAAACTTGAGAAGCTGGGCGCGATGGCGCCTCGCCACCCACATGAACGATCATGCCATCAAGTTGTTCCGTGACATCAATCTGACAGCTAAGGCGGCTTGTTGGCAACGCTCCGTCGGCAAACTCCAGCATGTTTGCTTCCAGCGCTTCCGGCTCGCCTAGCTGCTTCATCCAGTACTCATCGAGAACGACATGGCAGGTCGCGCAACTACAACTCCCGCCACACTCGGCCAGAATCCCGTCCACGCCTTCTGAATAGGCAGCCTGCATGAGCGACTGTCCGGTTTCAGCCTGGACATCGATCTTCTCACCGCTATGGGTGACGAAAGTTATCTTGGCCATGCTGTTTTTCCGGCTCGCTAGTGGTTCGCGAGCTTGGTGCCGTCTGCGTAGTAGCGCTGATGCCAGATACCGGTGGGGTCTTCATCGCCAATCGGCGTTCGCCAGGACTTGATCCGACATTTGGCAAGGGTGACTTTGTACAAGCCTCTCTGCTGATCATCTGTGTTGGTTACATAGGCTTCAGCTTCCTCGTCGGACGTGTAACGCTTCATCATGGTGAGAAAAAGATCCCGCCACTCATCGTCCTCTCCCAGGTCATGGACGAGCTCCGCCTCACCCTCAATAATCATTTTGCGCATGGGTTGCGGGAGTTCGTCGATGCACAAGGCGACCCTCGGGTCTTTTCGGAGGCATCCGAACCATTCGGATTTCGCACGTGGGGTGAAGTAGATCTCTCCGTCCTTGTGCAAAAAGGAGATTGGAACCACGATCGGGCTCCCATCTTCGCGCGTGCAGCCCAATCTCAAACCGATTTTACGTTCATCCAGGAAGGCAACCTGTTCTTCGTGGCTGAGTTTTGGCATGTGTTGTCTCCTTGCTTGATGTGATTGGTGTTCGCTAGTTTGCGCCGCAGCCGACGACTTCGCCGGGCAGCATACCTGTGGGTTCCATGCCTGGTTTCAAGATTTGCTTGCCGTTCACGACAACTGCGTCGACGCCTTGGGCGTAGACAACCCGGCGCCAGTCTCCATTCGGCAACACGCTGTCGACGTCGTACTTGTCTCGCTGGTAGCCGAGTTCGTCGTAGTCGTAGACAAAGACATCAGCCGCGTAGCCTTCCAGCAGCAAACCTCGGTTGTGCAACCCCAAGGTGCGTGCCGGCAGAAAACTCAACTTGGCATGCAAGTCTTCCAGGCTCATCTCGTCGGTTTCCCGCGTCATCCACATAATTTGATCCGTGGAGTAGTGGCCGCCGTTCCAGAACTTCGGGTGCGCACCCCCATCTGAGTTGCCGGGGAGGATTCTCTGATGCCGGATTACGTCCCCAACTTCCTGTGGATCTCGACTCAGGGCTTGTGCCGCCAAGACGAAGTCCGCTTCAAGGTCTGTGGCAATGAGGATGTCGAGAAACAGATCCACCACTGGTTTGCCCAATTCGGAAGCAATGCGCTCCAGGTTCTGACCTTCGTATTTCGCGTACGCTTCAGCGCCATGCGCGTTCGACAACAAGTAGGTCTCGAGCGCACCGCCGGCACCCATCAACTCCCTGGGCGTGTATTCATCTTTGAGCCGCTGTTGCCATTCCGGGTCGTTCACCTTGGCGATCTTGTCCTTCAGGTCACCACAGGTGCTGAACTCGCGAAAAGCGGGCATCACATCCCATACGTTGAATTCATAGGCCTTGATTTCATTCCATCCTCGAAGCGTCAGCGAACTCGCGTAGATCGGGAGCCCTTTCTCGTCCATTTCGTCCAGCCACGTCAGGAGCGACTTGTGGTAGTCAGGAAGCGCATCCAGAACGATTACGATGTTGTGGATCACCGGCCGCCCGCAACGTCGAGCCAACTTTTCGACGACCTGCCGGTTGTCAGCGTTGGGCGAGGAAACATTGGCTTGGATGACACCTTCACCGCGGTCTCGCAGCACCTCCGACAGCTCATAGACCATTTCAATGTCCATGATGTCGGTCGGCATGGGCGTGCCATCGTAGTCGCAGTGGCTGTTGTGGTCACCGTGAAAGGAAAAGGCAAAACCAATCGCACCATGATCCATGGCTTCATTCAGCAAATCCTTCATTTGCTGCATTTCTTCGGGCGTCGCCATGCGCGACTTGGCCGCCTCTATGCCCATCACGTAAATCAGTAGGGGGTTAAGCGGCACGTACATGGCCAGGTTGATGCCGATGGGCAACTGCTTGAGGTGTGCCATCCACTGAGGAAAGGTCTCCCAATCCCAGGACATGGCTGTCCGCTGCGCATCTATGGGCACCTGTTCGGTATTCGCCATCATCAGCATGTAGCGCTCTTGATGGTCCGGCTTGCAGGGCGCAAAGCCAAAACCGCAATTGCCGCCGACGACGGTGGTCACGCCATGCCAACTGGAACTGGTGCAGTACGGGTCCCAGTGCAGCTGCGCGTCATAGTGCGTGTGGGAATCGATCACGCCTGGGGCCACGATCTTACCCTGTGCATCGATTGTTTCCGCAGCTTGATCTGCCGGGATGTTGGTGCTGATCTGTTTGATTACACCATCCGAGATGCCGATATCGCCTTTGTATCGCGGGGAACGCGTACCATCCACGATGGTGCCATTCTTGATAACTATGTCATATTTGCTCATGTCCATTGCCTCAAAGTGTATGAGTTGATTTCATGCTACTAGTTGGGTTGCTGTACGGCCTAAGTGGGTTGCCTGCGTCCAGCTATCTGGCATGGTGCTGAAGCTTCGATCCACGCCATCTACCACCACATCGACAAACAACATGCTGCCGTCCGCAGGGTCCAGGTAGCCAACGGCTTCAACACCGTCCGCTGTAGGCAAAAAGTTCCGTAACTGCGGGCAGCCATCGGTCCAGTGATCCGGTGCGGCCGCCAACACGCTGCCGGTCTTTTCGCTGATGGCTCTGCCGCCCTTTCTCACGATTCCAGGATAGAGCGGCGCACAACCGGAGAGGTCCCCGCGACTGACGGATTCATCGACTTCGCCACAGGGCTTAAGCGGGCCACAGGCCTCCTCAAGTCGTTTGGCTCGTAGATCCGCGCGTTTCTTCTCGGTAGCAGATGGGTCACCTGCGACGACGCCATATATTTCAAGCGCTTCCCCCTCGTCGATACGCAAGGCCTGCAAGTCTGATTCAACCGAAGCCGGATCACGATCCAGCGGGTCACCGTAACCACCTCCCGTTGCCACGTGCAACACAAACTGCTCGCCAGGCAGAAGGCTAAATCCGGATTCATGATCACTGAGCGGTCGTACACTGCCATCCGCTGAACGTATGGATAGAACATTGCGAGCCCCTGGATAACCGCCCGCTGTACCGATCAGCGGAATTCTGCATCGATTGGCAAAGATGGTTCCGAACAACGCGTCCGTACCCGACAACTTGTATTCGATCTCGAGCCCAGCGCCGGCGCGATAACAACCTGCACCGTCACCGGCAGACATTTTCCGAATCCTTCGAGTCTCGATTTCGATGGGGTACCAGGACTCCACAACCTCGATGTCGGGAAGCTCCAGCGCGCCACCGTCACTGACCATCCAACTGAATAGATCATTGCCATCCCGATCATTCGCGCCTGAAGCTCCGCTGGCACCACCATCCATCATGAGCCAGCCATCGGGTTGGCCATGCAGCCCAAGACCCGCCCAAGTGTGCAGTGCGCTCGCTGAACCTGCTGCAGGCCCAGAAAGAAAGCGTCTTGCCTCGACCTCTTCGGAAGCGGCAACCGCCTGCATAAGAGCCCGAATGCCCACCTCAACCGCGTTGAATGAAACCTCCACGTGGCCAAAACCGACCGGTGCGGGTGGTGAGCAATTCAGGATGCTCTGTTCGGGACAATGCACATCGAAGGTCTCGAAGAAGCCTCCGTTGTATGGCAGGTCCTGGCAAAGCACGTTGGCGATATCCACGCCGAGCTCACCTTTGACAATGAAGGGTTTGCTGTTGAAAAAATGGGGTGCTTGGGGTGATGCGCCCGTGAAGTCAAAATGAAGATGGCCTTCCTTCACCGTCAGTTTGCACGGCACGACGAAGGTTTCGTCGTTCCATTCATTCCAACTGGTGGCTTCGTACACACCGTCTTCCAGCGCTTCAATTCGGCGGGTGAGCTCGTTGCGAGTCAGCTCACAGAGATCATCAACCGCTTTCGCAAACACGTCCCTGCCGTGCTGGGCAACCACCTCCTGCAAGCTCTGTTGCGCGATATGGCAACCTGCGATCAAGCCCCGCAGATCGATATTGACCAAATCGGACAGACGAATGTTGTTCAACAGGAAGTCCCACACATCGCGCCGCTCAACGCCATCGCGAATGGCGAGCACAGGCGGGAACCGGACGGCTTCTTGATAGCACTCCGTCGCACCTGGTGCGAAAGAGCCAGGCACCATGCCGCCCATGTCCATCATATGCGCCGTCGAAGCCACCCAGGCGGACAAGACATCATCACTGAACACCGGCTGGAGGATGAACACATCCTGTGGATGGAGGCCACCCCCATTGTGCGGATCGTTCGCCATGAAGACGTCACCGGCTTGAATATCATCACCGTGGCGCTCAAGGGTTGCGCTGATGGAATGGCTGGCGGCATAGAAGTGCGTTCGCGTCGCACCGGCACCGGTGATCAATCGTCCCTTGCCATCGCAAATCATCACGCCGTAGTCTTTTGATTCGACCACTACCGGACTGATCGCCGTGCGCTCTATCGCGAGACCAGCCTCGTCACAAATCGCATCTAATCGATTCCTCAAGACTTCCAAAAGGATAGTATTCATGCAGCCTCCGAAATGACGTTTGCGCTCTTGGCAGCAATAACCAGCGAACCAGATGCCTCGAATGCCGCGGCGCTATCGCCAGGCACCCAGATCGTTGTATCCACTGCATCGATGAGCGCAGGGCCCGTGATTTGAGCGCCTGGGCGCAGTGACTCGTATTGGTATGCATTCACGGCCTGACGGCCCACCCCTTCCCGATAGAGCGTTCGCGATGACAGGGGTTCTGGTTCTTCGGAACTGCCAGCACCTAGCTCTTCCAGCTCTACCCTTACCGTCTCACCGATGCCGATCGCCCGCAAGGAAACAAACTCAACCGGCGCCCCTGCGGCTAGCGCCGCTTCACTGTAACGTTGGGCATAGGCCTTCTTGAAAGCTGCCACCGCCCACTCGGCATCAAACGAAACGTTCGCTTCATCCACCTCAAGCGGCAGGGTCAGTTCCCACTTCTGTCGGTAGAATCGGAAGTCACCATAGACGCTGACGGATTGCTTTGACGCCTCAACGCCATCGTCAGAAAGATCTCCGCGCACTTCCTCCATGAGGTTGGCGATTTTCGCTACCACACGCTCTACCTCGCTCTCTTCCTGCAAGGGGAGCATGCGATCAACCAGCGAGACTCGCTCTCTGCGCAAATCAGCGACCGCCGCGCCAAATGCCGAAAAGACAGAGGTCATGGGCGGAACGACCACCCGGCCCATGCCCAGGTCAGCCGCCAATGCTGGCGCGAAGAGTGAGCCACAGCCACCGTAGCTAACAACGGCCGTCTCGCTCGATTTGATGCCGCCTTGCGCCAAACGGGAACGAACAACGCGGCTCATTTCAGCCAGCGCAATCTGTCGAATCCCTTCGGCGGTCTGAAACGCATCCAGACCCAT
Organism: Gammaproteobacteria bacterium; assembly: GCA_009843635.1. Lineage (GTDB taxonomy): Bacteria > Pseudomonadota > Gammaproteobacteria > Pseudomonadales > Azotimanducaceae > Azophilus. The sequence goes on along the minus strand of VYDB01000023.1, from coordinate 30,158 downwards.
GCGCTCGCCAAGCTTTTCGCACGCCTGGGTGGCTGCATCCAGATCAAGGGCCACACTACCGCCGAGGAACAAGCTGCCGTCTATGTAGCCAAGCACGAGCAACGCATCAGTCACCGTCGGCTCCGTGCCGCCGCGCCCGAAACAAACAGGCCCCGGATTGGCTCGTGCCGATTGAGGCCCTACTCTTAGGGCGCCTCGCGCGTCCACCCAGGCGATAGAGCCGCCACCCGCGCCGATGGACTCCACATCGACGGAAGGCTGCGCGGTGAATATGCCGTTTATCTCGCCACGCTGCCTGGTCATGGGCTGACCGTTTTCAATCACTGCAATGTCGATGCTGGTGCCGCCCATGTCCACCGTGAGTGCTTGATCAATGCCTAGCGATTCACACAAGGAACCGGCTGCCGCTGAACCGGCGGCCGGTCCAGAAGAGGCGAGGCCGAGGGGATTGCGCCGCGCATCATTGACGGTGACGGCCCCACCGGTGGTATGCATCAACAACAGCGGCACCTGCATTCCAAGCGCCTTCAACTGCGCCTCCAGCTCACTCACGCCGTCAATTGCATCCGCACAGTAGGCATTGAGGGCTGCGGCCGAGCTTCGTTCGTATTCACGCAAAACTGGCAGCAAGCTGATGCCGGAAAACACGGGCAGTGACGGGAAGTGTTCCTCCAGGAGCTCGACTGCTGCCTGTTCATGTTGCGGATTGCGGGACGACCAGATAAATGAAACGGCAAACGCCTCGACCTGTTCTTGCTCCACAAGGCGCCTGGCCGCCTCGACCACCTCGGTTTCCAATAGAGGCCGCACGATCGCCCCATTGCGATCAATCCGCTCCCCAATCCCAGCAACGCAGCTTTCCTTCACCGGCGCCCACGGGATCTGTGACCAACCGTCCTTGAAGCTGCGCTTGCCTCTTGCCGCAATAAGGTGCCCCTCAAAGCCACGTGTGGTGATGAAGCCAACACGACGGCCGCTTTTTGTGGCCAGCACATTGGTCACCGCTGTTGTGCCCAGACCAAAGCGAACCACACCCTGCATGACGGTTTTCAGAGGCTGGCCCAAGAGCCGTGCAACGTTTTCCAAGCCCTCCAAAACGCCCGCGCCGAAGTTCTCCGGCTGCGTGTAAGCCTTTGTTTTCCAACAATTAGTGCCGTCACCCAAGACCACATCGGTAAAGGTGCCGCCCACATCAACTCCGACTGCGTGCTTCCCCATGGTTCAGCTAGCTCTCGGCAGAGCCTTTGTTAGAAGTTCATCGTTAGATCAATACCCCACGTTCGCGGCGGTGCATAGCTTCCGCTCCAACTCGTCGAGAGTGAATATAATGTCCAGTACTTGTATTCCTCATCGGTCGCGTTACGTAGGAAACCGCGGATCTGGTAACGATCGTCGTCGAAGCTCAATGTTGCGTATAGGTTGAGCAGGTCGTAGCTATCCTGCCCATCTGCAGGATGAACTTCCATCACATCAAAAAGCCGGAACGCATGCTCGTCCGTGTATTGATACTCGATACGTGTCGTTAGCGACCCCCCGTCGAATGGAATGGCATAGTCTATGGCGGCGAGGAACGTGTATTCAGGCGTCGACGGCAGTGGATTGCCTTCGAGATCCTGTATCCCGGCCGCCAGATTGGCTGTATCCACACCGATTTGGTCAGAACCTTTAGTAATTTTTGAGTCAAGCCAGGTGATGGCAGCATCAACGGACAAGGCGTCTGAGAACGCGTATGCAAACTCTACCTCCGCGCCAGTGATCTCCGACTCAGGCACGTTGGTCAGATACGCTGAAGTACCATCTGGCGTAAACTCCAACGTTTGAAAATCTGTGTAGTCATACCTAAACGCAGACACGTTGAAAGTACCGCGGCCTTCTGCAAACGTCGCTTTGTAGCCTAGCTCCCAAGATTCAATCTCCTCTGGCTCAACTACGTCGTTACAGAGGGATAGATTCACCTGCCCCGATTTCTGACCTTCTTGATATTGTACATACGCGAGCTGATCTTCCGATACATTCCACTCCAGGCGAATTTTCGGCGAAAATCCATCCTCATCGAGATCTACTTCGTTGTTAGGCGGACAAATCGGCAGTATGAATGTACCGCCCGTGGGCATCAGCAGTGCGCCGGGAGGTAACGTCAAAATCGTCTGCAAAGTTTGGACTGTGTTCTTTTCTTCATCAAAAAATCGACCGCCCAGGTTTAATCGCCAGTCTTCTGCAAAACTCCAGGTCACATCAAAGAAGGCTGCCATATTGGAGTTGTCTTCCTCAATCTCTTGGTTGTTCCCAAAGAACAGTGTACCTGCCGGGAAGATCACAGGATCCTGAAACGTGAAGTTGCCGCCCACAAGTGCTTGTACGTTGAGATCAGTGAAGGCAAATGGGATGGTCGCGTTGAAGTCTTCCTGGAAGTAGTAGAGGCCCACAAGCCAATCTACCGTTCCGTCTGCCGTCACACCGCTCAAATTAAGTTCTTGTGAGAAGGACTCTGAACCCTGCACGCGCTTTGCATCCGTGCGACCGATTGTACCGAACTGATTGACGCCCCCCGGTGTTAAAAAACCGTCAGACAGAATCCCACCAAATCCGTAAAACTGTGGTCCCTGTGTATGATCAATCAATCCCGTTATAGACGTGACCGATATTGTATCCGTCAACGCGCCTTCAATTCGAAGCGTGCCTCCTGTGGTTTCAAGCTCATTCTCTGGATCGAATAGCTGAGCAACCTCGTAAAATTCGTCAGTATTAGTGTGGGTGGCACCGAAAAAGGCAGTAACCAGATTTGGGAAAACCTGCCCCGCCGCATCGAACGTCCCTTGTACCGTTCCTACAAACTCAGATTCCTGATGGAAAGCGGCTAGAGTCACACTCCAGTTGTCCGCAAGCTGAATCGCCAGGGCGCCGCGAACACCAACACGTTCAGCACCACCGATGTCATTCCCTGTCACAATATTGTCAGCAAATCCATCGTCGTCGGCGTAAAACGCTGAAAAACGGCCCGCGACGCGATCGCCTATGGCACCGGAGATCATCGCCGATGCCCGTTGGGCGCCAAAGCTGCCTCCGCCGATCGAAATTCGTCCTTCAAATTCTTCTGTAGGCGCTTTAGAGATCAGATTTACAGTTCCGCCAGTGGCGTTTTTGCCGTAGAGAGTACCCTGTGGGCCGCGAAGAACTTCAACACGTTCTAGATCATTGAAATCTACAGCAAGGATATCCGCACGCGGTAAATACACGCCATCAAGATGCGCTGCCACACCTGTTTCGACGACTCCAGTTTCGATGTTGCCGCCAATGCCGCGAATGGTGATCAAGCGACTACCGTGTTGGTCGCGGAAGTTCAGATTAGGCACCATCCCTTGAACATCTTCTATGTTAGTGATGCTTCGATCCTCGATTGCATCGGCTGTGATAGCCGAAATCGAGCCCGCAACCTCCGAAATCGACTGCGAACGTTTGGTCGCGGTTACGACTACTTCTTCAATGACATTACTCGCCCCAAGAGCGATATTGCTATGGCCCGCTAGCAAAGCCACGGCAATAAAATATCCAAAGCGCTTATTGGCTTTACACGAGTTTAGATTCCACATTGCTATCTCCTGTTGTTTATCTTCTGGCGCTATCGCCTAGTCTCGAACCAGTTTCGCGCTCCGTTAAGAACTCAACTTGCTCTTCCGTTTGCGGCAATAGGGTGCCCCGTGTTTCCCCATGGTTCAGCTAATGAAAATCAACTGGGCCAACTATTACGCAATTGAAGATGTTTTGTCAACTTTTTCTGCTTTTATCTTACTACGGTCCGGTATAATTTTGGATAATTTCACATTTTTGCTTGCTTAACAACGGGTTACAACGGATGTCGGGCGTCCCCGACTTGAGCGCGCTGGCCTGCGCCGAGCGGCACCTGCGCGTCAAGTCGTCCCTCGGCAGCTCCGAGAGCGCGGTGAAGACGCAGATCTGTTCGAAAAAACGCAGTTGAATCAAGGGCTTTTCGACAATCCCTACTGAACCGTGCCCGACGCCGACCCTAACCAATTGAATTTATTTGACTTTTAACCGAACACTAATGATTTTGTGTTATAAGTGCGGCTCAACCACTAACACAAATGAACCCACACGTGGACGAACTCTCGCTGAACATCATCTCTGAACTCGAGAAAGACCCCCTAATCAGCACGCAAGCCATTGCCGATCGGCTTGGGGTCACCAAAAGCAAGGTCGCCACACGCCTTAAGCGCATCGAATCGCTAGACGCCGCACACGTCATGGCCAACACCAGCGCCACCGCGGGCGGCTATGTCGTTTACCAGGTCTTCGTGAAAGTGCGGGGCCGGCCTATCGCCGAAGTGGCTGCGGAACTCAGCGCACTTGATGAAACGATGTTCATCTGTGGGCTTGTGGGCGAGGAGGATCTCTACATTACCATGCGTGCGCATCAGTCCAGACCGCAAGACGCTCTGTTGGCTCTATTCTCCAATTGCGAAGGCATCAGCAACATTCGCATCGATACGGTCTTTGGCACTTTGGCCGCAAAGTACAGCCGCATTTCATTTGACCCGAATCGAAACACCCTCTCTGTTGTCGAGCGAAAGCGCCAACTGAAGAAAGACTTGGCTGAGTTGCCGCTAGACGATCTAGACTTGACCATCATTGCGGAAATGCATGAGCAGGGCCGTTGCAGCTTACGCGGAATCGCTAGGGATCATGGCGTAACGGAGGGTACTGTGCGGTACCGCATTCGAAACCTAAGAGAGCAGGATCTGCTGTCGATCATTACGGCGATCGAACCGTCCATAAAAGGAAAGGACACTTGGTCGTTGCTGGAGCTCGCAATCGAACCGAGCGCTCTGCGAGAATTCGCTGCCGAGTTCGAAACCGCTGAGTGGCTGGAGATTATCCAGTGTACCTCAGGCGCCACCGCACTCACCTGCATGCTTTTGACTGAAGGGCATGTCGAGTTGAGTTCCGCTATCTGCGCTATCCGCAATCACCGAGCAGTACGCGAGGCGCGACCTTCGCTGCTTGCCGACATCTACAAAATTGACACCAGATGGCGGTTGCCTCCAGCAAAGGAGTACTAGATTCAACCCTTGCGCGTAGCCTCATTCGTCAATTGGCAGGCTTTCCAGAAGTCGATTGGCAACTGCACCACCACCGCTGCACATAATTGCACCGATCTCGTCATCTTCCAGCAAAGACACCAAATCACGCCGAGTCTCTTCTGCGGAAGCCGTAAGGTGACCATGCTGTGCTGTGGCAGTTTCAGCCACACTCGTTTCCCATCCAGCGTCCGCCAGCCGCCTCAATTCCAGTTGAAACATGTCCGCAGACTGAGCAGGTTCTGGAACTGAAAGAATAATGATGCCCAGTTTTTGACCGGGCATCGGAGATTGAAACAACATTAGAGCTTGGACTACCGATAAGAAATTACAGTAGCTGAAAGCCTGCCGAAGCGAAGTGATGGTCGAAGGCGAAGGCTGTTTCGATCCCATGCCTCTTCATCAGCACGAAGCTGGTCGCGTCCACTGCGGAGAGCTTGTGCAGGTCTCGCCGTTCAAAGTAGGCCCAAGCATCGCGCACATCTGAAGCCGTGCAGTCGAGTGTTTTCAGTTGGCGGGTATTGTCCAGCGAGCCCCGCCAAGTTAGCGCGACCTCTCTGGACGTGTTGCGGTCGAGAAAGGTAAAGGTCTCAAGAACAACCGGCACTGAAGTGTAGAGACGAATCCCCGCTCCGGTGACTTGGTTCCAAGCATCCACGGCCTGCCCATGAAGCGGGTCGCGGGTTAAGGCCAAAGCAATCCAAGCCCCGCTGTCTATGAAAACGGCTTTGCCAACCCTCATTCGACTCGATCGTATATCGTATCGTGCTCCATGGCATTATGAGCGGTCGGCCCGTCCCATAGGGCGACGGGGCCTTCGGACATGGGGCGCAACCAGACGCGGCGAACCGCCTCGCGAACGAGGCCTGCAACGCTCCGTCCCGAGCGTTGCGCGGCGGTCTGAAGAAGCTCGAATTCCTCTTCGCGGAAATAGACTTGTCGCTTGATCATGTATGGCACTGTATTCACCGCCCTGCCATATGTCAATGCTCTCAATTCAGCCCTTCCGCGTAGCCTCGCTCAAGCTACGGAATCCCGCCCAGAGGTCATCCATGGGAGGCCGCTCGGGCCGATGTTGCAGCAGGTCGAACCAAAGGTTGCCGGGGTCATCCGCGCCGCGGCAGCCCCGCAACGCCTGATTGGGGCTGTCGAGCATGCTTGAACGGAAGTCGAGGGTTTCGATCCAGCGGTCAAGGTCGCCGGCGATGACGCGATGGAGCGGCTTCCACTCGCCGTCGCGCTTCTCCCACACGTCAAGGTAGCGGCCTTGGTGCCAGAAGTCGGTAAACCCCGCTTCGTGCTGCAGGCGGTGCACGACGTGCCACTGGGACGTCGTGGCGCAACGGTCGCCGTCGAACTGGAAGCGCGTGTTGGTGATGGAGTGCATGCTGGAGTCGATGCGCTCCAGGCACGGAATCACGTACTCGGCGAACTCGTGGGCGTTGCCCGCGAAGAAGCCGTGGTCGTCGTAGCCGTCGGCGTGATAGCAGGACTTGAGCATTTCCAAGTCGCAGCGGTCCACCGCTTGGCAGTATCGATGAATGACTTCGCGGATGGCTTCGCGGTCCCGCAATTCCCCGACTTGTGCTTCCAGTGCCGCCAAGCGGCTTTCCAGCGCTTCAGACATGAGTTCCCCCTGTTGGTTAATCCGCGTGGTCTGCGGAGACGATTCGGTTCCGCAGCACGCTTCCACGCTTCGCAAGTACGTCGAGGCGCTTGGCTGCGAGTTGGAGTTGGTAGAAGTCCGGCTGCTAGGCGGGCATAGCGACGACCGCCTGTGCTTGGGCGAGCAGTTGCGACTCGTCACCCGCCTGGACAACAACTTCGCCCAAGCGGCCGAGGGTTTCCCAATCGGTCGTTTCCGCGACAAGCGCTGCCAAGCTGGCCACAGCACCGTCGCCGAACTTGGCGGCGATCTGGCGCCTCAGCAGATCTCTCTGGCGTTCAAGGCCCAGGTTCAGGCCGTCATTGAACCAAGCTTCGGTGGCCCGCTTCATGTTTTCGTCGATCCGTGACCGAAACACCCCAACGCTCATGTCCTCATCCTCCAATGGATCTAGCTGCATTCTGAAGTAGTGCTGCGCCCGAAGTCGAACCCAATCGTACACTGTCCGCCGCAGTCTGGCGCCGGGCAGTTCCGCAATCGCCGGCAGCAGGCGGGCGAAGTCCGACGGACCAGCATGCTCGATTCCGATCTGCAGCGAAGTCAGGCTGCGCCGACTCGCTGCGGTTAGCTCGCCCACTCCATACGAAGTGTCTTTTTCTCCGCAACGCAGTCGCGCAGGTACAGATTGATCAGGCTCTGATACGGGATGCCGCTTTGCGCGGACAGAGAACGGAAGTAGTCGATGGTGTCCTCATCCAATCGTATCGTCAATTGTCTTTTTGGTTTGCGCAGGTAAGGGTTCTTTACCGATTTTGAAAAGTCGTATGAGTCTTTCATCGCAAAAAGTCCGAGTATTGGTTCCGTTCCGTCGGATCGGCCCTTCGGGCTGAAATGATCCGGATCAGGTCTTCTCCTTGGCGATAGCAGTGAACCACCACCAGCAATCGAAGCCGAGCACTGAGTCCGAGCAGGATAAACCGATCCTCGTCGTCCGAGTGTTCGGGGTCTGGAATGACACGTGCGTTCTCGTCAAGAAACGCCGACTTGGCTTCCTCGAAGGTGACGCCGTGTTTCCGCCTGTTTTCCGACGCCTTGCGTTTGTCCCACTCGAACGCCGGATCACTCATTCGGTGAGTATAATTACAACGTAGGGCACGTCAAGATGAACTAGGTCGTCTAGGATCCAGTTCATCTCCACTGCCGCAGCCCGGCATCAAGACGCCAGTACCCTGCCATGACGCCGCGCTCAATCCTCCCGCCGCGGCCGGACTGCGCCCCATGCGTCGAAGTAGGTGACGTCCTCGGCCGGCTTGCGCCGCACCGGGCCGAAGCGGCCCATGGGAAAGCCGATCGGCAGGGTGACGACGATGCCGTATTCGTCAGGAATGCCGAAGCGCGCCTGCATTTCCTCTTCAAAGACTTGGTGCATGGTGGTCAGGGCGGCGCCCAGACCGAGCGCTCGGCAGGCCAGCAGGATGTTCTGCACGCAGGGGTAGATGGCGCCGTAGTTGGGCGGCGCCAAGCCGATGCGCTCCTCGGGCGGCACCCGGAACGGCCAGTCGCGCAGCCCGCAGACCACCAGCAGCAGCGGCACTTCGTGCATGTGGTCGATTTGGTAGCGCAGCGCCTTGAGCTCGCGGGCCAGCGAGGAATCCCCCTCCGGAACCCGCACGGCCCCGAAACGAGACTCGATGGCAGCCCGGTAGCGCTCGGCAAACCACTCGCGTCCTGCCGCATCCTGGATCACCAAAAACGACCAAGGCTGCTTGTTTTGTCCGGATGGCGCCTTGACCCCGGCATCGAGCACCTTGCGCAGCATGGCTTCCGGCACCGGATCCGGCTTAAGCCGCCGCATGGCCCGCACGTTTCCGACCAAGTCGAAGAATCCGGGGTTGTGGTTAGGTTCCAAGGTGCGACCCTCATAGGCGATGGCTCATGCTATCGTACCGAGCCATCGCAGTGCATCGGGAAAAGGCCGTGAATTCAGTGGCCAAGCATTGGATGGCTCCCTCGTTCGTCTTGTTGGCCACGTTGCTGTCGGTCGCCCCGGCTTGGACGTCCCAGGCGGAAGTCGAGGAGATTGAAGAGCTCGTGGTGCTCGGCACCCGCCGGGCGGAGCGCTCGGTGGCCGACTCGCCCGTGCCCGTGGACGTGGTCACCGGCGAGGACTTCGAGAACATGGGGTCCACCGACATGGACGACATGCTGCGCAACCTGCTGCCGTCCTACAACGTGCAACGGCACGCCATTGGTGACGCCGCCACCATCACGCGGCCCGCCACCCTGCGCGGCCTGCCGCCGGACAACACCTTGGTGCTGATCAACGGCAAGCGCCGCCATCGCGGGGCGGTCATCGCCGAGCTGGGCGGCTCCCTGGCCGCTGGCTCCCAAGGGCCTGACCTGTCGGTCATCCCGGCGGTGGCGATCGACCAAGTGGAGGTGCTGCGGGATGGCGCTGCCGCGCAGTACGGCTCCGACGCCATCGCCGGGGTCATCAACTACCAGCTTAAGCGCAACCGCAGCGGCTTGACCCTGGAGGGCAAGTGGGGCGAAACCTACGAGGGCGATGGCGACCTGTGGGTGGTGGCCGGCAACGCCGGGCTGCCGCTGGGCGGCAACGGCTTCGCGAGCGTCTCCTTGGAATGGGCCTCAACCGACTCCACCAGCCGCAGCCTGCCGCGCACCGACGCCCAAGCGGTCCTGGAGACGGGCAACTCCGCCATCGCGCAGCCGGTGCAGATCTGGGGCGCGCCGGAAGTGGACGACGATGTGGCCTTGTTCATCAATGCAGGCCTTGACCTCTCCGACAGCCAGGAGCTGTACGCCTTCGGCAACTACGCCGAACGGGCGGTGACCGGCGGCTTCTACTTCCGCAACCCGAACAGCCGCTCCGGGGTGTTCACCAGCGGCAGCCAGCGGGCGATCATCGACACCGCCTTGGCGGGCCGAAGCGGCCAAACGTCCAAGTGCCCAGCGCTGCGAAGCCCCGGCGGCACGCCCACGGACCAAGCCGCGGTGGATGCGGACCGGGCGGCCCTGGCGGCGCTGCCAGCCAACTGCTGGGTGGCCAACAACCTCTATCCGGGTGGCTACACACCCTCATTCGGCGGCGACAACGAGGACCTCAGCGGGGTGGTGGGCCTGCGCGGCGTGCTCGGCAACGGCCTAAACTACGACTTGAGCGTTGGCCTTGGCCGCAACGAGACCGCCTTTCGCATCGAAAACACCTGGAACCCCTCGTTGGGCCCGGCCACGCCCACGGCCTTCCAACTCGGCTCCTACATCCAAGTGGAGCAGAACTACAACGCCGACTTCAGCTTTCCGGTGCCGGTGAGCGCCTTCGAGTCGGACCTGAACGTGGCTTTCGGCGCCGAGTACCGGGTGGAGACCTTCAAGATCATCCTCGGCCAGGAGGAATCCTGGGTGGCCGGCCCTTACGCCTTCCAGAACGCCAACGTCCACAGCGACGGCGAGACCCCGCTGGTCGCCATGAGCATCGGCGCCCACGGCTTCGCGGGATTCAGCCCCAGCCAGGCGGGCGAGTTCGACCGGGGCAACGCGGCCATCTACGCGGACCTCGAAGCGGACGTCACGGCCGACTTCCTGCTCGGCGTGGCCGTGCGCTTTGAGGACTTCGAGGACTTCGGCAGCACCACCAATGCCAAGGCGCAGGCCCTTTGGCGCCTCACCGACGGCATCGGGCTGCGGGGTTCGTTCAGCACCGGCTTTCGGGCGCCGACGCCGGGCCAGTCAAACGTGGAGAAGGTCTCCACGGTGACCATCGACGGCCAGTTGCTGCAAAGCGGCCAGATACGGCCCACCAACCCCATCGCCGCCTATCTCGGCGGCGAGGCCCTCGACGCTGAGGACGCCACCAACATCACGCTTGGCCTGCAATGGGACCTCACCGATGCGCTGAGCGTGACGCTGGACTACTTCAACATCGAGGTGAGGGATCGGATCTCGTCCACCGGCACCATCGACATCCGCGCCGAGGATGCCATTCCCGATTGCCCCATGACCCATGCGGCCGGCGGACGCTTGGCCGAGTGCCTCCAGGAGCTCGGCGTGCCGGGCGCGTCCGACCTATCCTCCGTGCGCTTCTACACCAACGACTTCGACACCACCACCCAAGGCATCGACCTGGTGGCCACCTACGTCCGCGATTGGGGCGGCGCCGGCATCAGCAACCTCACCGTCGCCTGGAACTGGACCGACACCGAGGTGGACCGCGCCGGCGTCGAAGTGACCCGGGTGAAGATTGCGGAGCTTGAGAACTTCAACCCGGAAAGCCGGGGCATCGTCACCCTGGGCCACTTGGTCGGCAACCTGCGCCTGCTGGCCCGGGCGAGCCACTACGGCGACTGGATCGACGCCAACGGCGGCAGCGACGGCACCTATGCGCCGGGCAACGCCCGCTACCGCATTCAATGCGGCTTGGGCGGCTCGATGGACCACTGCTACGAGGGCGGCTGGCTGTTTGACTTGGAGGCGGCCTACACCTTCAATGGCCGCTACACCCTCATCGCCGGGGCCAACAACCTCTTCGACGAGTCCGGCCCCCGCGAGCGGCTGAACACCTCCGCGGACCCGAGATTCTCCAACTGGGCGGGCCGCAAGTACGCCAACTCCGTGCCTTGGGGCTCCGATGGCGGCTTCTACTACTTCCGCTTCCGGGTGGACCTGGACTAGGGCGCCCCATCCGGCTTGAAGGTGCTGATGTAGGCCACCACGTCACGCACAGCGGCAGCGTCGCCCAACACTGCCGTGGAGGCGCGCATTTGCGCGCCCCAGATATCGCCGGGCACGCCGCCTCGACGGCCCGCTTGGTAGTGCTCAAGCTGTTGGACCAAATACCAGTCGTTCTGGCCCGCCAGCGGCGGCGCATTGAGGGACTGATTGCCCTGTCCTTGCTCCCCGTGGCAGGTGGCGCAGGTGCGGTACAGGCCGCTACCCCGTTCGGCATCCCCGTCCAACGTCGGGGCTGCGGTGCGGGCGGGCAGGCTGGCTGCCAGAGCCGTTGCGGCGGCGATGCCGTCGCCGTCGAGGGCGTGGGCATCGGACGCCCCGGCGCCTCCCGCCTCGCCGCGTAAGCCCCGCAGGTAGTTTTGCAGTTGCCGCTCAACGTACCACGAAGGCAGCACCGTCAAGTTCGGCGCTCCGGTGGCCTGCTTGCCGGCCAAGGCGATTCCGTGGCAATCGGCGCAAGCGCCCAGCGAATCGTCGGCGCCAGCCCCGCAAGGCACAGCCGCCAAAACCGCCAGCGCCAGCAGCGCGACTGAACTGCTCGCGGGGACTGTACGCTTGACGCCGTGTCTGGACATAGGGATCACGTTGCTTAAAGAAGCGGCTACCATAAGGAGAGCCGTTGCGAAGCGCAATGCCACGCTGTTTGGTAGCAGTCCCTGAATTCAGCGCTCGCTTTCGGGCAAAATAGGTGCTGACGCGCCGAAATCGCTTCCCCAAACCGATGATCAAAACCCTGCGCCGCGCCATTTTCTTCGCCGCGCTGCCGGCAGCCCTGCTGCAAGGCTGCCAGTCCGCCTTTGGCCCAGAGTCCCTTGAGCGCACCCATCCGGCCTACAACGCCGCCATCACGGCGTCGGTGAATGAGCAGATGCTGCAGAATCTGGTGCGGCTGCGGTACCGGGACGTGCCCTTCTTCCTTGAGATTGGCAGCGTGACCGCGACGCTGTCGGTCGGCGCCAACGCCCAGCTTGGGGGTACGGTGGCCATCGGCGGCGAGGACTCGGTGAGCCCGCTTGCGGGGGTTGCCTACATGGACAGCCCCACCATCTCCTATGCGCCACTGCGCGGGGAGGACCTCCTGAAGAGCCTGCTCAGTCCCCTGCAGTTGGAGTCCATCCTGGTGCTCACCCAGTCCGGCTGGCGGATCAGCCGCGTCTTCGGGCTGTGCTTCGAGCGCATCAACGATGTGCGCAACGCGCCCACCGCCTCCGGCCCGACACCAGACCAGGAACCCGACTATCGGTCATTCAACCGGCTGTTGGATTCGTTGGATCGACTGCAGCAACGAGGACAGATCGAAGTGGGCGCCAAAGGGGAGGGCGACGATGCGGGCATCGTCGTTAAGCTGAACGCCGCAGGCGACGCTGGATCGCGGGGGCTTGACGAGGTCCGTGCGCTGCTGGGGCTTGAATCCGGCCGCAACCAATTCGGCCTCAACACCAATTTTCTAGAGACGGTCGCCGACCAGTGGACCGTGCGCACACGCTCGCTGTCGAGCCTGCTGTACTACCTCTCCCAAAACGTAGACACGCCCCCAGCGCACCAATCCGCTGGCTTGGTCACTGTTACCAGAGCCCACGGCGGCGGCGTCTTCGACTGGGGCGAGACGCCCGCAGGCCAGATTTTCCAAGTTAGGTCCGGCCCGGAGCGGCCCGACGGCGCTTACATCGCCACCTTCTACCGGGGCCATTGGTTCTGGGTCGAAGACCACGATTTGGAGTCCAAGTCCACTTTCATGCTGCTGCGGCAGTTGTTCGACCTACAGGCTGGGCAAAATACCCTCCAAGGGCCGACCCTGACCCTGCCCGTGGGCCGGTGACGATCCACCCCCATTCAATCACTGAACCCAAGGAGCGGGCATGAAAATCGGCGCAGTGTTTCCCCATTTGGACATCGGCAACGACCCGGCCGTCATTCGCGATTGGGCGCAGACCGCGGAGGGCTTGGGCTACTCCCACATCCTCGCCTACGACCATGTCATCGGCGCGGTGCACGAAGGCCGGGAGCCACCGCTCTGGGGGCCTTACACCGAGCAGTCGGCCTTCCACGAGCCGTTCGTGCTGTTCGGCTACTTCGCCGCTTGCACCTCCCGGATGGAACTGGCCACCGGCATCCTGATCCTGCCCCAGCGGCAGACGGTGCTGGTTGCCAAGCAGGCCGCCGAGATCGACCTGCTTTCCGGGGGACGCCTGCGCTTGGGCGTCGGCACGGGCTGGAACTACGTCGAGTTCGACGCCCTGAACGAAGACTTCACCAATCGCGGCGCCCGCCAAGGCGAGCAGGTGGAACTGCTGCGCCAGCTTTGGGCCGAGCCGGTGCTGGACTACGCCGGCCGCTGGCACCGCGTCGAGCGGGCCGGCTTGAAGCCCCTGCCGGGGCGTTCCATTCCCATCTGGTTCGGCGGCTTCACCGATGCGGCGTTCCGGCGCGCCGCCCGAATCGGCGACGGCTTTATTTTCGGGGCCAGCCAGAAAGCCAACCTGGCCGCGGCGGAGAAAGTCCGCCTTGAGCTCGATGATGCCGGCAGGAATCCAGCGGATTTCGGCTTCGAGGCGCTGCTCAACTACCAAGCGGGCCCGGACGCCTGGCGTTCGGACATCGAAGCCTGGCAGTCCGTTGGCGCCAGCCACGTCGCCATGCGGGGCATGGCCATGCGGGGCATCGGCGAGGGCTTGGGTTCGCCCCAAGCCCACATTGACGCCCTGCAAACCTATTGGGATGTGGTCGGCGATTTGGCGGAGGGATAAGGCTTAAGCTACATCCGCTTGATGATGCCGCAGCCAATGCGGCCGCCTGCGCCGCCGATGGGTTGGGTCATGTGATCGTCGGGTTGGTCGTGAATGATGACGGCGGAGCCGTCCTCATCGAGGAGCGCGGGCGCGGCGCCTTCCACCACCGAGACGCGGGTGGTGAAAAACTCGGCTTTGGCGGAACCGTCGGCGGCCACGTACAGGTTGGGCAGGTCGCCGTTGTCGGGTCCGTCGGGGTTGCGCAGGCCGTGCGGGGTCTGGTCGGGATTGACATGGCCCTTAGCGGCCGTGAAGTCCGGTGCGCAGGCGCCAGTACCGTGCAGGTGGATGCCGTGGGCGCCGGGGTGCAGGTCCGTGACGTCGACGAACATGAGCACGCCGGTTGGGGTCTGCTCGAAGCTGGCCTTGCCGACCACTGAGCCCTCGGCATTGAGGATTTCGGCCCCGGCCCTATCGGTGGCCGAAACGGTCATGGACGCCAAGACGGTGGCGAGTGCGGCGCATGCAATTGCAATGATCTTCATCTATTTCTTCTCTCTAGTGGGATGATTTGAGATGGTGTGCTAGCCAGCCGCCGCCTCGACCGCGACCGGCGGTTGGTTGTCCACGCTGTTCCAAATCGCCTCATCCGGAACGCCCATGAGCATCTCGTAAGCGCCTTCCGGATAGTTGGTCATGTGCGGGCCGGGGCTGTCCAGATCCGGCTGCGCCACCGCGCCGCCTTGGTCCTCGAAATGGGCCGGACGCTTGTAGCGGGCCAACTCCTCGGCGGAGATGCCCGCCATTTCCACCACTTCGGGGTCGATCCAGGCCTCTTGGTTGATCGGTTCCGTGGAGTAGGACAGCTCCAAGGACAGATTCTCCGGCCCCGCAAAGTAGATGGAGGCGCAAAAGCCGTGGTTTATGGGCCCGGAAACCGGGACGCCCTTGGCGCGCAGCCGGTCGCGCATGGCGAGGATCTCGCCGTGGTCCTTCACCCGCAGCGCCAAGTGTTGCATGGCGCCCCGTGCGCAGTTGGCGGCCGGGTTGCCGGCATGGGTCTTGCCCAGTTCGACGGGAATCTTCTCGATGTCCGGGTTGCAGACGAAGGCAATGGAAGCCTCGTCGTTCAGGCGCAGAAAGCCGTGCCAAGTGTTGGGCACCCCATGCATCCAATACAGGGCCACCAACTCCATGCCGAGCTTGTCGGTGAAGAACTCGATCTGCTCCTTCATGTTGCTGGTGCAGATCGCCAGATGGTGCAGTCCATCGACCTTGTTCACGTGCGTTTCCTCCTCAATCCTCCGATTGATCGTTGCTCGGAGTTCCTTCAACCCCCAATTATGCACCTTTTCCGAGAGTGCCTCTGCTAGGAAGAGCGTTAGATCTAGGATGGTCGGGAGCGGCATTTGGCGCTTGCAGTGCGTCGTAGCGAAACAGGCCGTCCATGGTTCGTCCGCCCGCGCGTTTCGCCGCCCGGTTGCGCAGCCAGGCCTTGACGCCAGTTAGGTGAAAGAGCTTGGCATTGCGGCGCGAGCCGTTTTGAATCTTGGCCGTGCGCGCGCGGCGCAGGTCTTCGTAGCGCTTCAATCCAGCGGTCACGGCATCGTCGGCGGCTAGGCAGCCCGCCAG
This sequence comes from Gammaproteobacteria bacterium, assembly GCA_009843635.1. Classification (GTDB taxonomy): domain Bacteria; phylum Pseudomonadota; class Gammaproteobacteria; order Pseudomonadales; family Azotimanducaceae; genus Azophilus. Next base: position 14,346 of record VYDB01000023.1, on the reverse strand, counting down.
CACGGCGGCGTCCTCAATCGCCATGGCTGCGCCCTGCGCCATGAAGGGCAGGGTGGGATGGCAGGCATCGCCGAGCAAGGTGACCGCGCCCTTGCCCCAGAGGGGCAAGGGCGGCCGGTCGTGCAGCGCCCACTTGTACAGGGAGTTTCGGTCCGTGTTATCGATCAGGGTCTGAATGTCCTCATGCCAGCCTGCGAAATCGCGCTTGAGCTCCTCGAAATCGCCGCGTTCGGTCCAGGATTCAACCTCCCAGCCGGTCTTTTCGACGACGCATACGCAGTTCACCAAGGTGCCCGAGCGCAAGTAGTAGTGAACGAAGTGCTTGTGCGGCCCCCACCAGGCGGTGGACATGGGCCGCACCAAGCCAGCCGGCAGTCGTTCCGCCGGCACGAGTGCCCGCCAAGCCACGTTGCCGGTGAACCGGGGCGCAGCGTCGCCAAAGAGCTGGGCACGGACCGCCGAATGGATGCCGTCGGCCCCAATCAACGCATCCCCCTCATGAACGGCATCGCTGGCGATGCCGCCAACACCGCCAACGGCAATGCGCACCCGGCCATGCTGTTCGAATCCCCTCACTTCGGAGGCGGTGTTCAGCTCGATGGCGGAGGAACCTTCGGCCGCCTCCACCAGCACCCGCAGCAAGTCGCCACGGTGAATGTGGTAGTAGGGAAAGCCGTAGCGATCCCGCACGGTCTTACCCAACGCCGAGGCGCCAATCACCTTGCCGGACTTCCAAGCCCGGAATTCCGTGCCTTCGGGCAGGAAGGCGCAGGCCCTAAGCGCCGGTTCCAGACCCAGATGGTGCAGCACCCGGGTGCAATTCGGGCTCAGTTGAATGCCCGCGCCGATCTCCCCGAATTCGGCGGCTTGCTCGAACAGCGCCACCTCGAAACCCGCCTTGGCCAAGCAAAGCGCCGCCGTCAGCCCGCCGATGCCACCGCCGGCGATGAGCACGCGGCCGTTAGCCATGTGCGCCTGCTGCGTTCACTGCGCAGTCGTTCTTGACACCCCTGCGGTGATGCGGGCGAAGACGTATCCGCCAACCAACCCTGCCCCAGCCTGCAGCGCCAGGCCCAACGTCGTTCGCGTGGCGGGCACGGGATGCATGCCGAACGTGGCGATCATGATGAGATGCAGCGCCCAGATCGCGGCACCGCCCGCCAAGGCGTAGCCGAGGGCGCGCGGCAGCCGGACGTAGCGCAGAACCAGGGCGGCAACGGGAAAGGCGATCAGCAAGCTCGCGCCGATCAGCGGCAGGTAGGCCATGGCCATGCCGGCCAAGTCATGCAGCGTCGCAGCGGCGCGGTCACGGAAGTCGACGGGCAGGCCAAGCGCGGCGACCTCGCCCAGGATCATTTGCGTGGAAACGACGGCCGCCAAGACGTAGGTGGCCAGCACCCCGGCGGCGAAGGCTGCGACCCGGCGGATCATGTAAGCTTGCGTCCCGTCATTGGTTAACCATAACCGGGGTCTCATGGGAACGAAAGCGCTCATTTTGGGATTGACGCTCAACTTGGCGATGGCCGCTGCCGCGGCGCAGGACTACAGGCTCGTTCCAGTGGCGGAGGGCTTGGATTTCCCGTGGTGCGTCGCCTTTCTCCCGGGCGGCGGGCTGTTGGTCACCGAACTCGGCGGCACCCTTCGGGAAGTCTCCCCGGAGGGTGTCTTGGGCGACCCCATCGCTGGCGTGCCCGAGGTGTACCGCATGAGCCAGGGCGGGCTGTTCGATGTGCTGCTGCATCCCGATTTTGAGCGCAATCAAACCCTATTTCTCTCCTACGCCGCCCCGCCCGCCGACGACAACGCCACTGAAATCCTGCGCGCCCGGCTGGTGAGCGGTGCCTTGGTCGATGCGGAGGTGATCTTCTCGGTGCAGCCACGCAAGCCGACCGCGGTGCACTACGGTGGCCGCATGGCTTTCCTGCCGGACGGCACCCTGCTGCTGACCTCTGGGGACGGCTTCGACTTTCGGGAAGCGGCCCAGGACTTGGGCAGCCTGCTCGGCAAGACGGTGCGCATTCACCTCGACGGTAGCATACCGGCGGACAATCCCTTCATCGGGCATGACGGTGCCCATCCGGCCATCTACACCTACGGCCACCGCAACGCCCAAGGCTTGGCGGTTGCCCAAGACGGCACGGCGTATCTCAACGAGCACGGCCCACGCGGCGGCGACGAAACCAATCGACTGGTAGCGGGGGCCAACTACGGCTGGCCCGCCGTCACCTTTGGGCTGGACTACAACGGCGCCTATGTGTCACCGTTTCAAGAAGCGCCGGGCCTGGCCGCGCCCCTCGACCACTGGACCCCATCCATCGCCCCCGCCAGCTTGGCGGTCTATGCCGGCGACCGCTTCCCGGAGTGGCAGGGCGACCTGTTCGCCGGTGCCTTGGTGGACCAGGAAGTCCGCCGCCTGGACCTCGAAAACGGCGCAGTGGTGGGCGAAGAGGCACTATTCAGCGAACTCGGCCGCCGCATCCGCGACGTGCGCAGCCACGATGGCTACCTGTACGTGGTGGAGGATGGCGAGGACGCTCGAATTTGGCGGGTGGAACCGGCCGCGGAGTCCCGATAGCGGACGCTCGCCAAGTAAAGCTGGACAACTTGGAAGGACTGGAGCACAGTTCGTTTTGGAGGCTTTGGGGCGCTTCGGCGCTTCATTGCCTTTCTCCACCGCCCGCTAGTCATTTGCCCGTTCTGGCAGTGTGCGCAAAACCGTTACGCAGCCCGACCGGACTGATTGAGCCCGATAGTTGCTAGCATTTCCTTGTGGATTAGGCGCCAGTCCCGGTTGAGATTGACAGTCCGCGCTTGAATGCGAAATCCCTCAAGCCGGATGTCGCCCCTTAGCGGCTCACCGACCTCCGGGTAAAGCAGAATGCCTTCGTGTTTCGCCCCATTCGGTTGTTTCTCTTGACGGTTCCGCAGGTAGGCTAGGAGTTGGTACAGGTTGCTGGAGTGCAGCTTGCCGGATCCTAAGGCCGTGCGCCGGGCAAGTGCATCTCTGTAGAACTTTGTGTCCAAGATAATCCGGCGCTCGGGCGACTCGAGTATCAGATCCGCAGTCATGGCAGGAATCAATGCGCGGTTGGCGTCGTCCTCAGCGTAGGCGTCAGCCCATTGTACGTCACGCCCCCTTTGATTCACGTCGTACACTCGCTGTTCGCGCTCGTAGAATCCCGTAACGAATTCCTCAAAAAGCGCCCACATCGTCGCTTCATCCCGCCTGAAGTCACGGAAAGTGATTTGTCCGCTGCTCTCCTTGACCAGCGAGTTTTCGTAAATGAGCCTGCAAACCGACAGCAGGAACCGGTAGAGCCTTCTGTTGCCGCCGAGCCGGACTTCGTCAAAGGTTCCTCGTTCGACGCGGGTCAGCGACACGCTGTCGAGTCTCCTGTATGCAGAGCGCACCTCGCTACTGACATCGCTGTGCAACGGGGTCTCGCGCCGTAACAGCCCATGCAGCGAAGTACGCAGTATTCGGTTCGGAAGTATGTCCACAGATAGTTCCTCGAAGTCGCACGCCGCTCGCCCCCGCACACGGAGCATGCGCTTCGCCGTTTCACTGACTGACAGTTTCCCGCGAATGCCAGCGAGATCTTCTCGTTTCTCCACGTAACCGCGGTCCAAACCGCGTCGCCAGAGGTGGTTTACGCCGCCCGCAAGAACTTTGCCCAAGAGATCCTGCGCTGTCAGGATGTCCTTCAGTCCCGCGAGCCGTGTCGTGTCCCGTTCCTGAACTCTGCCCCACGCGTAGCAAAGCAGGTAGTAAAGGTTCAGTATCGGGATGCTGTCCAACGTTAGCGTCAGTCGTAGAGTCTGGCTGCTTCTGTTTCAACGTCCTTGGGGGAATCGAACCAGTATTCGCGAAGCAGGGGCACTATCTGGGTATCCACAATGTGCCGATACCAGTCCTCTGAAGGCTCATCGCCGTCGCCGGGCACGAAATAGCTGTGGCCGATCTGGAATCCTACGCCCAGTTCCTTGTCTTCGCTGATTTTCTTGTTGAGCTGGCCAATCCGATCCGATATCCGAGCGATCAACCCCGGGGTCGCGCCCTTCGCTTCAAGGTGCCTCTTGAAACGCTCACGTCCGTAGTCCGTGGCAAAGGCTGGCTTGAGGGTCTCGAAGGCGAATCGTCGGCGGAGGGTATAGTCAACCACGGCCAAGGAACGGTCCGCAGTATTCATCATCCCTAGGATGTAGACGTTCGAGGGGACGTGGAATGGCTTGTCGGAATAGGTCAAGGCGATTGCGTACTCGTCCCTGCGCTTGTCCGCCTCGATCAGCATGAGAAGCTCGCCAAATATGCGCGAGAGATTCCCTCGATTGATCTCATCGATAAGGAATACATGGGGAACTTTCGATTTCCGTGCAAGTTGACAGAAGCGATGGAACACACCGTCCTTGAGCTCAAACCCCCCGTTGTTCGCGGGCCTGTAGCCTTGGACGAAGTCCTCGTAGGCATAGGACTGGTGGAACTGGACCATCTCGATACGGCTGCTGTCCTCGCTCTCGATTAGTCGTCGAGCAATGCGACGGGCAACAAAAGTCTTCCCGGTGCCTGGAGGGCCTTGGAGGATGAGGTTTTTTCGGGACTCGATCGATTTGAGGATGCGAGCGAAGTCATCACGCGGGACGAAGACGTCCTCGTGTGCTTGGTCGGTAGTGTAGGTCGATATTGGACTTGGGCGAGGCTTTGGGGCAGGAGTGCTAGTGGGAAGTGCCGCGCCTTGCCAGAGTTCTTTAACTGGCGAACTGTAGAAGCTGAATCTTGGGTGCTCCTTCTCAAGACGGTTGCGTATTTCCAGCAGGGCATGATCCACCGCTCCCGCATCGGTGGTGTCAATGTCGGCACCAAGGTGCAACCGTCTGACGATGTCCTTCTTGTTCCTGGTGGATACAGTCGGCTCAAAGTCATCAGGGAAGAGCAGAAACAGCAAAGCGTGCCGAAACATGCGATTGGCGGCATGTTTCGTCGCATCCAGCCACGAGGCGAAGTCCCATGGCTTCTCAATCAACGCATCGCGCTCGCGTTGATCTAAAGAGAACCACGCGCACATGGCGTCTACGAAGAACTCGTATTCCTTCCACGAATAAGTGTTGTAGGCGGTACCCGGGTTGACTACCCCAGCGCCAAGCACCCTATCGCTTAGTAACTCGTGATTTCTGGGGAAATCTAGTCCCGACCACCCCCATATTTCGTTGATTCGATTTCTTTTTTTGTCGGCCCCCATCGCCTCGGGCGCTTGGCTCAAGTGGTATATCCACGTCATCTCAGCCCAAAGGCATTTCGCGCTCGGGGACCCCGGCTCAAGCTGACGCTGCAGCTTCTTCACAAAGCTGTCTTTCGAGGTATCCGGATTCTCGACGTAGAGCGTGTGCAGTTCTTTGAAGTTCTCGCGTGTCCACAAAGCTTGATCAGTCAGCAGTGATTGCGTACCGACAAGGCACCGCCGCTTCCACTGCGCAGCAGCGACCAAGACTGTCTCGTACTCTTTGGCACGACTCATGAGTAATAGATTCCTAGCTTGGCCAGCGGGATTCGCGAGTCACTCTTGCCTCGGTAAGGCGCCTTGGGCAGACGATTACAGAGCTTGCGGATCGGCAAGAGGGAGGGGCTGTGTCGCTGCGCGGTCCAGCTTCCATTTCTGTCCTCTCAAGCCTGCTCGCGCCCCAAGTCGCGGGCCGCTGCGAGGTGTGAGACAGCGGCGCGAATGAGTGCACCGAGGTCAGAGCCCTCCCGATAGTCAGGTGAGTGAAGGCTATCGACTCGCCGCTCTTGGAGAAGCTCTTGAAACGCCTGTTTTGCGGTTTTACTCCTCGCACGAACACCGAAAGCGTATCCGCCGCCATTGCGCACCAAAGAAAAGCACGGGATGTCCGTCAATCCGTCACCCACATAGATCATGTTGCTGAACGGGATTCTCCGGTCTTGCACCTTGTTGTTAACGGAGTGCGGTTTGCTTCGGGAGTCCTCAATGCGAACGCCTTTGTTGATTTCGAACAGATAGCGCGTCTTTTCCGTGAAGGTCACGCAACGCTTGACGTAGCGGACAATGCCGTCCTCCGCCTCACCGAGTTGGCAGCCGTAGAATCCGTCAACATACTTCTGTACAGTGCGACTGCCTCCGATCGCTTCCTGCAGGCCTCCGCTGACGATGTAGAACTCGATTGCGACATCGCGAAACTCGGATACGAGTTCCTTGAGATCCTCAAACATTTTCGGCAGACCCTCGAAATACTGATCATCAAGCGACCGCCCGAAGTCTCTCAAGTCCCTATTGGTCAGGTCGCCTAGCGCCTTGTCCTTGCCCACTCGGTCGAGGATAAGACGCAGGTACGCGAGAGGGGGGTCGTAGCCAGCTGCAACCAAGGGTGGAACGAGTTCAGACCAGAACTCGTCAACGTCAACACCCCGGCTCTTTAGCAGCGCGGTAGTCGAGTCCGGAACAAGTGTGTCGTCAAAGTCAAAGACGACGGCGATGACAGCCAAGGGACAACATCACCGCTGTCTAGCGGAGATGGCCTTTTTGTCGCGTAACGCAGTGGCTGCCTCGGACTTGCTGCGCTCGCCTCGGGCCTTGTTGACACGGGCCATCGCGGATTGCAACGTCTGCCTGACATGCACGAAATGTTCCGCCCTTTGGGATGTTCGGCTGGTTGTCAAGGCACTCTCCTCTCTCGAAACTGCGACTGTCCGCAACTCTAGCAAACTGCGAAGTCCATGTGCAATCAGCGGCGGAAGTCAACGATTCGCCGATTGAGCCTCCGCCCCCGGAACCTCAACCGAATAGCGTGGCCAGTCGCTGAGCAGTTCGTCGATGACCGTGCCGCCGACGATGTACAGCGCCTCCAAGGAGGCTCGCATCCCGGAGTAGCCCTCATTCTCGCGCAGCAGGTTTTCGGCGGCGGTGATGCCGGGGGGCGGCATCGTGTGGTTGCTGCCGGTGCGCAGCACCATGAAGCGGTCCCTGTCCACCCGGCCCGCCTCGTGCAGGTAGGTGATGGCTTGATAGGTGCCGGTGTCCTCCATGGCGGAGGTGACGAAGTCGGTTTCGCCGCCTGACCAGTAGCGAACATAGGCGTTGGCCCAGTCGTTCATCAGCGCCCCGTGCCAGAAGGTCATGGCGGCGATGTGGCCGCCGCGGGTGACGAAGGGCGGCCTGCGGGCGTTGGGATGCTCGACGTAGAGGCTGCGGTGCGCCGCCAGTTGCGCGGAGTCCGGCAGTTCCAAGTCCTTGGTCAAGCCGTAGGCCCAGTCGCGGAGACTAGCGTTGATGAGGAACATCTCGCCCCGGGGCTCTGGGCGGTTGGGGTCGAATGGAAAGCGGGTGCGGCGGGCGAAGAAGCCGAAGTCCCAATCCTCAGGAATCTCCCGGGCGTCTATTTCGTAGCCCAGGTCGCCGTCCACGAGGTACGCGGACCAGACCGCGGAGCCGACCGAGGCATCCTCCGGGTCGATGCCGGCGATGCCCGCCACCAGCCAGTAGGCTTGGCGGAGGTCGAAGCGCGGGTCCAAGCCCAGCGCCATGGTCGCGGTGGCGGACTTGGCGGTGCCGACGCCGGTCACCATGCCGAGAATCTGTGAGTCGGCGTTGTAGTAAAGATCATGATGGGAATGGGGGAACGCGAAGCGTTGGTCGAGGTTGCGGCGCTCCTTCCAGAACTGAAACTCGCCCGGTTCGTCGCCCTCGTCCGCGCCCCGCTCGAACATGGTGACCACCACCACGCGCACCGGCACCGGGACTGGATCGTCGCAGCCCGCCAGTGCCAACCAAGCGGCCAGTGCGGCCGATGTCCAGCTCAACGGGCGGCGCGACTTGCGGATCAGCATGAGCGAGTTCGCCGGATGCGCCGAATCCCTAGAACTTGTACGCCACGCTGGCCTGGTAGTGCCGGGGCAGTTCAGGCAGCACGATCGCGGAACCGAACAGGTTGGGGAAGTTGGAGCGGAAGTAGCGCTCGTCGGTGAGGTTTTTTCCCGTCAGGGTGAATGACCAACTGCCGAGATCATACTTGGCGCCCACGTTGACCAGCGTGTAGGCGGGCAGCTTGACCGCTTGGGAGAACGCCGAGTAGGCGCTGTCCACGTCAATGACGCTGCCGAACAACTGCAGGCCGTTGTCGAAGCTGTAGATGCCGCTGACGCTGATGATGTTCTCCGGCACCCCGGTGCGCAGCGCTTTCGGGTTGGTCTCCAAGGTGACGAAGCCCGCTGCCGTGCCGCCGTAAAAGGTGGTGGGGTCGGTGTCGGGCAGGTCCTCGGCGCCTAGGAAGCTGAACCGGCCGCCGCCGTCCAAGGTGCTCCGATTGACCACCTCGATGTTGGTGTAGGCGGCGGTGAGGGTGAGGTTGGGGGTAACCAGCCAACGCAGTTCAAACTCGAAGCCCTCCGTGTCAGAGACTTGGTTGGTGACGATGGCCTGGGCGCTGAAGTCGGTGCGCTTCTGCTCGTAGTAAATCGCTTGGGCGAACAGTTGCTCGTTGAGGAAGGTTCCCTTGACGCCCACCTCGAACAGCTTGGAACTGGCCACGGAGTTCTCCGCTTGGACTTCCTCGGGATTTAGGTTGGAGCCTTGGCCGACCACCACGGTGGTCTGCTTGGAGACGGTGACGTAGGGCACTAGCCCTACCGGTGTGGTGTAGGAGACGCTGGCGGTCCAGGAGAAGGCGTCGTCGGTGTAGCTGGCGTCGATGTCGCTGCCGAACAGGGTCTTGTGACCCGGTTGGCTGCTGCTCATGTCGATGGAGTCGAGGCGGCCGCCGAGCAAGATGTTCAGGCCGTTGTTGAAGTCCAAGTCGGTCAGCAGCGCCAGCCCGTAGATGGTGTAGTCGCCGACCGAGACCTCGGTGTAGTGGTCGTCGATGCGCGTGGCCAGCAGCCTCAGGTCGCGGGCGGTGGAGGGGCCGGTCAGGTCGCGGCGGTCGAAGTGCTCGTTGATGAAGTCGTTGGCGTGCTCGAAGTCGGTGTGGCGTATGGACGGCGAGAAGAGCAGGTCGAGGGTAAGGGCGTCGAACTCCTCGGTGTAGTTGACGATCAATTGGTTCTCGATCACCCAGGAATCGGCGTACTGGGAAAACCCGTAGGCGTTTTCGTTGAGGTTGTCGTAGGACTCAAAGTAGAGCTTGTTGGTCACCGTCCACTTTTCGCCCAGATCCATGATGATGTCGGCGTAGAGGATGAGATCCTCGTTCTCCAAGGTGTCGTCGGAGGCCACCAGCACTTGGTTCCCGCCTAGCTTGGCCACACCCACGGTGGCGGGATCGAGGGCGAAGTCGGGGCCGAAGGTCACCGGTCCGGTGACGCCGGCCGGGTTGAAGGTGAAGGAGAACAGCCCGGCACCGTCGTTGGCGGCGTTGTACTCCTGGTGGGAAATCGCGCCGTCACCGTCCGCATCGAGGGGCATCGCCAGGCCAGTGGTGTAGGTGCCGTCGTCGATCAGCGCCTGGGTCAGCCGGTTCCAGCCTGCCACTTGGTTGCTCTTGTAGTCGTGGTACATGCCGCCGAAGGCGATGCGCGCCCGTTCGGACAGGTCCATGTTGAAGGTGCCCTGCAGGATGGTGTTGTCGGTGCCGGTGTTGTCGTAATAGCTGCCTGAATCCTCGACTTCCCCGAATAGGTAGTAGCCGAAAGGGCGCTCTCCGAGCTGGCCGGGACCGCCGACTTCGGCGGTGAGAACGGACTTGCTCCAGCGGCCGCCGGTGAAGGAGACGGTGCCGGTCGGGCTGGACAGAAACTGCCCGGTTTCGGCGCGGGCGGATTTGGGGATGAAGTTCATGTAGCCGCCAATCTTGCTCGGACCGTAGATCACCGACGCCGGGCCGCGCACGATGTCCACCCGGTCGGCGGCGCCGATGGGCGTGGCGTAGTTGCCCGGGTTGTCCAGCCGCCGCACGCCGTTGAAGTAGTTCTCCCCGGACGTGCCGCGCAGGTCGAGGGAGCCGGAAACGCCGAAGAAGGACTGGGTGAAGCTGCCCGGCGAGAGCACCACGAAGTCGTCGATTTCCGTGATGCCGTACTGTTCGATGGTCTCAATGGTGATGCTGGTCGCCGAGCGTGGCGTCTCGAGCAGTGTCTTGTCGAAGCCGAAAACCGCATCCATCGGCTCCGTCGGCAGGATGCCGATCGCGTCTTCCGCCCGGTCTTCGGCGACGAAGGTTTCGAGTTCAACCACCTCCTCATCCGTTGGCGACTCGTCCTGCGCCCCCCAAGTCGGGGACCCAAGCGCCAGCGCGGCCATCAGCGCACCTAGCGCCGCCAGCGGCGCACCTGAACCAGACAGTCGGCGAAGGCGCCATCCCATTCGACGTGTTTGCATCATCCTCACTCGGTTGTGCGCAGCCCATCCGCACGGTCAACTGGAAAGCCCGCATTGTAGTGCGCTCCCCGATCAAGGCCAGCAAAATTTGTAGCGGGTAGGCGCTCAGTTTGCGCGGTAACATGACCGGGAGCGGGGGCAGCGAGAGGGGGCAACCCTTGGGTTCGGATTTTCTGGAACGACGCTTTGATCTCAGTGGCCACGGCACTTCGGTCCGGCGCGAGGCGGTGGCTGGCCTGACCACCTTTCTGGCCATGGCCTACATAACCGTGGTCAACCCGTCGATTCTCTCCCAAGCGGGCATGGATTTCGGCGCGGTCTTCGTGGCCACCTGCCTGGCCGCCGCCATCGGCTCGCTCATCATGGGCCTGGCCGCCAACTATCCGGTGGCCTTGGCACCGGGAATGGGGCAAAACGCCTTTTTCACTTACGGCATCGTCCTCGGCAGCGGGCATCCCTGGCAAACTGCCCTGGGCGCGGTGTTCGTATCCGGCTTGATCTTCGTGGCCCTAAGCCTGCTGCCCATCCGCGAGTGGCTGATCAACTCGATTCCCCGCAACCTCAAGCACGGCATGGCGGCGGGCATCGGCCTGTTTCTGGCCTTCATCGCCTTGCAGAACGCGGGCGTCGCCGTCGCCAACCCGGCCACGCTGGTTTCGTTCGGCCACTTGGCGGCCTTCGCACCAGCCGCAGCGCTGGTGGGCTTCTTCGTCATCGCCGCCTTGGCCAGCCGCGGCCACAGCGGGGCCATCATTATCGGCATTCTCGCCGTGTCCGCCGTCGCTTGGCTGGCTGGCCAAGCGGAGTTTCATGGCGTTGCCGCCCCGCCACCCTCGCTGGCGCCGGTGTTCGCCCAGTTCGACTTGGCGGGCGTCTTCGACCTTGCCATGCTGAGCGTCATCTTCACGCTGCTGCTGGTCGATGTGTTTGACACCGCCGGCACCTTGGTCGGCGTCGCCACACGCGGCCAACTGCTCGACGCCGACGGCAAGCTGCCCCGCCTGCGCGGCGCCCTGTTGGCCGATTCCAGCGCCACCGTCATCGGGGCGGTGGCCGGCACCTCGCCCACCACCAGCTACATTGAAAGCGCCGCCGGGGTGGAAAGCGGCGGCCGCACTGGCCTTACCGCCGTGGTGGTGGCCGCGCTCTTCCTGCTCTGCTTGGTGTTTGCCCCGTTGGCGCAAAGCGTCCCGCCCTACGCCTCCGCTGCCGCCTTGCTGTTCGTCGCCGTGGTCATGGCCCGTTCCCTATCCGACATCGACTGGCGGGACCTCACCGAATCGGCCCCGGCTGCCCTCACGGCCGTCGCCATGCCCTTAAGCTTCTCCATCGCCGACGGCATCGGCGCGGGTTTCATCAGCTACGCAGCCATCAAGCTGCTCAGCGGCCGGCCCCAGGAATGCCCAGCCGCGGTGTACTTGGTGGCGGTGGTGTTCCTAGTGAAGTTTGCTGCACTTTAGGCCGTTGGCGGCTGGTTTCCCGGCCCGCCGGCGCCCGCCGCCAAGCGGACGCGTTCGTCCCGGGCCGCTTCCTCGCCGGGCAGGTAGCGCATCGCCAAGAGCAGCAAGACGGTGCTCGCGCCGAATAGGGCATACGACCACATCATGGCGGTGCGCAACGCTACGCCATCGTGCAGCCCGGAGGCGATGTAGGCGTCGCTGATCTGGCCGATCATGAACGGCCCCAAGGCCAAGCCGACGAAGGTGATCATCAGGATGTAGTAGGCGGAGGCGGTGGCCCGCATGTGCGGCATCACCAGATCGTTCACGGTGCTCGCACCGCCGCCCACCCACATGGGCGAGGTGATGCTGAACACGAAGACGGCCAGGTAGGCGACCCAGGCGCTGTCGGCCAGCAGAAAGACGATCCCGCTCGGCAGCGACAGGATCCCCGCCATGACGCCTATCCAGAGCCGCGCATTGGCCGTTCGAGCCTTCAGCCGGTCGGACAGCACGCCGCCCAGGGTCACGCCCAGCCAACCGCCGATGGCGGCGGCCAGCCCCATCACGATGCCGGCTTCGGCGAGCTCCACGTCGTGGACGCGCAGCATGAAGGGCGGCCCCCAGAAGCCGACGCCATAGGTCACGAAGGAGAGACAGGGGAAACCGGTGGAGGCGAGCAGAAACGCCTTGGAGCGGAACATCATGGCGAAGGCGTCGGCCTCGCGAATCTTCAGCGCCTGCACCCAGGAGGCCGCCGCATAGACGCCCAGACCCAAGGCGATCCATTGGATGGCGCTCGGCATGAGCGCGTTGGCGCCGTAGGCTGCGGCGGCGATCACCAGCGCGGTGACCAAGTTCAGGCCAAGGGCGCGCAAGCCGCCTAGGCGCAGCAGGTTGTAAAGCGTGAACGGCGGCAGCACCGATTGCAGCGAACGCAGCGTCTCGCGGAATGGATGCGGCTCCGCTTCGACGACCAGGCCTTCGCTGGCGCCCCGCTGCGGCTCGCGCAGGGTCCACATCCAGACGGCGACCAACAGGCCAGGCAACCCCACCGCGAAGAACGCGGCCTGCCAGCCCTTGAGGCCGAAGGGCGCCAGCGCGGGATCGGGAAAGGCGTCCTTCCAGGCATCGACGATCACGCCGCCGAGGAACAGGCCGATGCCAGCGCCGATGTAAACGCCGCTCGAATAGATCGCCAGCACCGTCGCCCGAACCTTGGGCGAGAAGTAGTCGGACAGCATCGAGAACGCGGCCGGCGAGGCGCTGGCCTCGCCGACGCCGACCCCGAAGCGATAGGCTGCCAGCGCCGCGAAGCTGCGCGCCGTTCCCGACAGCGCCGTCATCAGGCTCCAGAAGGCCAGGCCGATGGAGATCAGGCTCTTGCGCGTCCACACGTCGGCGAGCTTGCCCAGCGGAATGCCGAACACCGCGTAGAAGACGGCGAAGGCCGTGCCGTAAAGAAAGCCGATTTCGGCATCGGAGATGCCGAGGTCCGCCTTGATCTCCTCGGCGAGTATGGAAATGATCTGCCGATCGATGAAGTTGAACACGTAAACAACCAGCAGCACGCCCAAGGCGTACTTGGAATAGCGGCCGCCGATCTGGTGGCTGTTGGTACTCAGGTTACAAACTCCCGTGCGGACGTGAGGGTCGGCGATGCCTCACTTTAACAGCGAAACCTTGCCCAGCACCCCCGCCAAGTGCGCCATGAATCGGCCTGCCTCAGCGCCGTTGATGGCGCGGTGGTCGAAGCTGAGCGACAGGGGCAGCATCTTGCGCGGAACAAAGCCCTCGCCGTCCCAATTCGGTTTGGTGGTCAGTCGGCCAACGCCGAGGATGGCGACTTCCGGGGTGTTGATGATCGGCGTGAAGCCAGTGCCGCCGATGGCGCCCAAGCTGGAGATGCTGAATGAGCCGCCCTGCAGCTCGTGCATGGCCAGGCGCTGACTACGGGCCTTGGCGGCTAGGTCGGCGGTGGTCTCGGCCAAGTCCCAAACGTCCTTGGCGTCCGCGTTGCGGATGACGGGCACCAGCAGCCCCTGTTCGGTGTCCACGGCGATGCCGATGTGGTAGTAGCGCTTGAGGATGAACTGGGAGCCGCTGGCGTCCAGTGAGGCGTTGAAGGTGGGAAATTCCTTAAGCGCCAGGCAGCAGGCTTTGATCAGAAAAGGCAGGGGCGAGAGGCTGACGCCACGCTCCGTCGCTTCGGCCTTGAGCCCCGCTCGGTGGGCCTCGAGTTCGGTTACGTCCACCTCGTCGTGCTGGGTGACGTGGGGCAGGTTCAGCCAGCTTCGGTGCAGGTTTTGGGCCCCGGCGGCGCGAATGCGTGACAGCGGCATCGTCTCGGTTTCGCCGAAGCGGCTGAAATCGATGGTCGGCAGCCGGGGCAGGGCACCCTCACCGCTGGTCAGCCGCTGCTTGACGTAGGCTTTGACGTCGTCCTTGACGATTCTTCCCCGGGCACCGGTAGCCGCCACTTCGGATAGATCCACCCCCAGTTCGCGGGCCAGGCGGCGGGTCGCCGGACCAGCGTACACCGGTGCGCCGGCCCGCCGCGGGGCGGCGGGGGCCCGCCGTGCGGC
>VYDB01000057.1 GCA_009843635.1 Gammaproteobacteria bacterium | reverse complement strand
ATGCCCCCCCACTCAGGCGTCAGCCAAAGGCGCGGGGGTGCGAGTAGTTACAGAATTTGTTAATCAATAGGTTGCAGTCGAACCAATGGAATCAAGCAAGCGCGGATTGCAGTTGTGCGAGGTCAAGTTCGGCAGTAGAATGCCGCGCTTCGCCGCCAACCGCCGGAAACGGTTGCCAAGCGACGGGGGATTGGCGGTGCCCAATGGCCCGCCTGCAGACATGTCTGCACCCGGTTGCAGAAGCCGCCAAAGAGGCGGATATTATCGTTCTTGGGAATGCAACGCCCAACACACACCGCAAAGGTACTTATGGAGAGCACTCATCAAAAAAGGCGCTAAGCGGGCCGAGCGCGCGCTTCTGAACGAGGAGATTCCAGCCCGAACGCTGAGGTTGATCGCCGCGGACGGGCAACAGGTAGGCATCGTCTCCCGGGACGATGCCCTGATGGAAGCCAAGCGCTCGGCAATGGACCTCGTGCTGATTGCACCAGACGCCAATCCGCCGGTCGTGAAGGTGATGGACTACGGCAAGCACCTGTTCGAGGCCAAGAAGACCCGGGCAGCGCAACGCCGGAACCAAAAGCAGATTCACGTCAAGGAAATGAAGTTCCGGCCCGGCACGGAGGAAGGGGACTATCAAGTCAAGCTGAGGAACCTGATACGCTTTCTTGAAGATGGCGACAAAGCGAAGGTGTCGCTCAGGTTTCGTGGCCGCGAGATGGTGCATCCGGAGATCGGCATGAAGTTGATGTCCCGCATAGAGGAGGATCTGGCCGACTACGGATCGATGGAAACCGAACCCAAGTTCGAAGGCCGCCAGGTGGTGATGATCTTGGCGCCCAAGAAGCGCCGCAAGCACTAACGAAGCCGCACCCCAGACCAACTGGTGGGCGGTCGCCGGGCGCAAAGGTGGACTCATGGGACACCCTCGCTCCGCGATCAGGAAGAAAGGGCCGCCCCGCAACGGTATGCGAAGCGAGGGCGGGACGCCCAATGGAGCAGGAGTTTCGCGCCAGCGAAACTCCCAACGCGAACCGAAACGCACCGAAGGTGCGCGTTCGCGCAGGCTGGCTTGGATGAACAAGCTCGGCTCACCGTTGGTGCCTAGGCGAAGCAGCCGGGGCGCGGCTCAAATTGAATAATCACGGCAAAACCCGAAGAGAGAATCATGCCCAAGCAGAAAACCCATAGCGGCGCCGCCAAGCGCTTTCGCCGCACGGCCACCGGCTTCAAGCACCGGCGCACCAACAGGAACCACATCCTGACCAAGAAGTCGTCCAAGCGAAAGCGGCAGTTGCGTGGCCTCGAACCCGTCGCGAAGGCCGACGCCGCGGCCCTCAAGCGCATGACGCCAAAGAAGGCCCGCTGACCGAGCAGAATCAGGAGAAACCGCCATGCCAAGACCCAAACGCAGCGTCACCTCCCGGGCGAGGCGCAAAAAGGTACTCAAGCAGGCCAAGGGCTACTACGGTGCCCGCAGCCGCTCGTTCAAAGTCGCCAAGCAGGCGGTGATCCGCGCCGGCCAGTACGCCTACCGCGACCGCCGCCAGCGCAAGCGCCAGTTTCGCTCGCTGTGGATCATTCGCATCAATGCCGCTGCCCGCCAGCACGGGCTGTCCTACAGCCGCTTCATCGCCGGCCTGAAGCAAGCGGAAATCGACATGGACCGGCGGGTGCTAGCCGATCTTGCCCTGCAGGAGCCCGACGCCTTCAGCGCATTGGCGGAAAAGGCCAAGGCCGCGTTGGCCGAAGCCGAGAAGGCAGCCTTGGCTGCATGAGCGCCGCTGCAGCGGAGGAACGGCGCTGCGCGCCGTCCGAGGACGGGACGCCCTCGCTCCAAAGCACCACGCCTGAAAAGGGCGTCACTCCCCGGAGCGAGGGCGTCCCGCCCTCGATTGGGCCGCTGGAACGAGCTTTCCACCGGGAGGCTGGTTTTTTTTCCATAGAAGTCCCCGTCTCAGCACACAAGTGATCTAGCCGAGCCATGCCTACCATGAACGTTGACGATGTGCTCAGCGCAGCCAAGGCAGCCGTCCATGGTGCCGGTGACGAGGCCAGCTTGGAGCAGGTGCGCGTTCGCTACCTCGGCCGCAAGGGCGAAGTCACCGCGCTGCTCAAGGGCTTAAGCAAGCTGACGCCGGAGGAGCGCCCCCAGGCCGGCGCGGCCATCAACGCTGCCAAGAGCCGTCTTACGGCGCTGATCGCGGAGCGCAAGGATCAGATCGCCGCCGAGCAATTGGCCACGGCCTTGGCCGAGGAAGCCGTTGACGTGACCCTGCCGGGACGCCGCCCCGGCAGCGGCGGGCTGCACCCCGTCTCCCAAACCCTGGCCCGCGTCGAGGACATCTTCACCGGCGCCGGCTACGACGTGTTCGCCGGCTTGGAGGTCGAGGACGACTACCACAACTTCGAAGCACTCAACATCCCGCCCTACCATCCGGCGCGGTCCATGCACGATACGTTCTATTTCGACGACGGCACCTTGCTGCGCACCCACACCTCGCCCGCCCAGGTGCATGTCATGGAGCGCCAGCCCCCGCCGATTCGCGTCATCTGTCCGGGACGGGTGTACCGGCGGGAAAGCGACCTGTCCCACACGCCCATGTTTCACCAGATCGAGGGGCTGGTGATCGACCGGAACATCAGCTTTGCCCACCTGAAAGGCACGGTGACCGAGTTCACCCGGCAGTTTTTCGAGCGCGACCTTGAGCTGCGCTTCCGTCCCTCCTACTTCCCCTTCACGGAACCCTCCGCCGAGGTGGACGTGCAGTGTGTCCATTGCATGGGACGCGGCTGCCGGGTGTGCAGCCACACTGGCTGGCTGGAGATCATGGGCTGTGGCCTAGTGCATCCAAACGCGCTGCAGATGTCGGGCATCGACCCGGAGGCGTGGTCGGGATTCGCTTTCGGCATGGGCGGCGACCGGCTGACCATGCTGCTGCACGAGGTCAACGACTGCCGCCTGTTCTTCGAGAACGACCTGCGCTTCCTCGAGCAGTTCCGATGAAGTTCAGCGAAGCCTGGCTGCGCGAATGGGTCAATCCGGACATCGACCGCCAAGCGCTGCTCGATCAACTCACCATGGCGGGCCTTGAAGTCGAGATCGTGGAGCCGGTGGCGCCGCCCCTGCCGAACGTGGTGGTGGCGCGCATCGAAGCCTGCGACCAGCATCCCGATGGCGGCCACCTGTCCATCTGCGAAGTGGCGGACGGAGCCGGCAGCCGCCAAGTGGTTTGCGGCGCGCCCAATGCCCGCCCCGGGCTGCTCACAGCCCTCGCCCTGCCCGGCTCGGAACTGCCCGGCGGCACCAAGGTCGAAGCTGCGCAAATTCGCGGCACCGCATCGGCCGGCATGCTGTGCAGCGCCGCCGAGCTCGGGTTGGGCGACGATGCGGCGGGCATCCTGGAGCTGGACGACGGGGCTTGCGGAACGGTATTGACCGAGGCGCTCGCGCTCGATGACGTCAGCATCGAAATCAAGCTCACCCCCAATCGTGGGGACTGCCTCAGCCTGCGCGGCTTGGCGCGCGAGGTCGGGGTGCTGAACAGCCTGCCGGTGCGCCACCAAGACGCCCCGCCCCCAGCCACGCAATCCGCAGCCGCCTTCCCCGTCACCTTGGCCGACCCGGCGGGCTGCCCCCGCTACCTAGGCCGCATCATCGAAGGCATGGACCTCAGTGCCCAGGCCCCGTTGTGGATGAAGGAGCGGCTGCGCCGGTGCGGATTGCGGAGCATCAACGCCGTGGTGGATGTCACCAACTACGTCATGCTCGAACTCGGCCAACCCATGCACGCCTTCGACCTGAACGCCCTGTCGGAGCGCATCATCGTCCGCCGTGCCGACCCTGGCGAAACGCTGAAGATGCTCGACGGGCGCCCGATCAGCCTGGGTTCCCAAGATCTGGTCATCGCTGACGAAGCCGGGCCGGTCGCCATCGCCGGCGTCATGGGCGGCGAGCGCAGCGGCGTGCAGGCAACCACCGAAGACGTCTTTCTTGAATGCGCTTGGTTCGACCCCCGCACCGTGGCGGAGACGGCTCGCCGCTTCGGGCTGCACACCGACGCCTCGCACCGCTACGAGCGCGGAGTGGACCATCAACTGCAGCCCAAGGCCATGGAACGGGCGACGGCTCTGCTGCTCGACATCGCCGGTGGACGCGCCGGGCCCGTTGAGGAGGCCCTGGCCGCCGAATGTCTGCCCAGTGCTGCGGTGGTGTCCCTGCGGCAACGGCGCCTTCACCAATTGGCGGGGGTGACCATGGACGCCGGCCAGGTCGATGCTGTGCTGGACCGGCTGGACTTCCGGCTGCGTGACCGCCGCGAGACCGACGACGACGGCGTGGTCTGGACCATCACAGCGCCCAGCCACCGCTTCGACATCGGCATCGAAGCCGACCTCGTGGAGGAGGTGTGCCGCATCCACGGCTACGACAACATCCCCAGCCAAACGCCGAAGGCGGCGCTCCGCCCGCGGCCCAAGCCGTTGGAGCAGAGCGGCGAACGGCAGTTGAAGACGCAGCTCGCCGCCCTCGGCTTTCAGGAGGTCATCACCTACAGCTTCGTCGATCCGGTTCGTCAAGCCCTGCTCGACCCCGGCGCCGAAGCCTTGGCCTTAGCCAACCCGATGTCCGCTGACCAATCGGTGATGCGCACCAACCTGCTGCCCGGCCTGGTCGAGGCTTTGCGCTTCAACCAAAATCGACAGCAACGGCGCGCCCAGTTGTTTGAGCTCGGCCTGTGCTTTAAGACCGCTGCAGCGCCCACCGAACCACTCGACCAAGCCTTGCTGCTCGGCGGGCTGATGTGGGGGGAGCGAGACCCGGAATCTTGGCATGGCAAGCCGGCGGCGACGGACTTCTTCGACCTCAAGGGGGCGGTCGAGCGCCTGCTGGAGTGGGCTGGCACGAAGACACTCGAGTTTGCGCCATCGAATGATCCAGTGCTGCACCCCGGACAGCAGGCCGCCATCGTCAGCGGTGGCGAGGCCGTGGGGCGCCTCGGCCGCCTGCACCCGCGAGTCGAGCGCCAGTTGGAGCTTGCCAGCGGCGTCCTGATCTTCGAAGTTGACGGCCAGGCGGCGCTCTCCCATCCCCTGCGCCGCTTCTCGGAAATTCCCAACACCCCCCGCGCGCGTCGGGATTTGGCGCTGCTCGTGGACGAGTCGGTGAGCGCTGGACAAGTGCGGGAAACACTCTTGGGCGCCCTCGGAACAGCCTTGCGCGAACTTACCCTATTTGACGTGTATAGAAGCAAAAACATTGATTCCAATAAAAAAAGTCTGGCCGTAGGGTTGACCTTCCAAGGCGCATCGTCCACTCTTACCGACCAGGACATTGCCGTCTGGATGAGCAGCGCCATCGAAGCCCTGCAGTCCGAACTGGGTGCCCAACTGCGCTAGCGGCGGGAGGCTGACGGCAAAGGGAAAACCAGCCAGACGTGGGGCTGTCTCCACTTGGCTGATGAAGGGAGGCTTGGCACTTTGGGGGCGCTGACAAAAGCGCAGATGGCCGAAAGGCTGTTTGAGGAATTCGGGCTCAACAAGCGCGAGGCAAAGGAGATTGTCGAAACCTTCTTTGAGGAGCTGGCCCAATGCCTTGAGCGAAACGAGCGGGTCAAGCTGTCTAGTTTCGGCAACTTCGATCTACGCGACAAGCGCGCCCGGCCCGGCAGAAACCCCAAATCCGGCGAGGAAATCCCGGTTTCCGCACGGCGCGTCGTCACCTTCCATCCCGGCCAGAAGCTGAAGGCCAGAGTGGGCGCCCATGTCGGTCCCGAATCCAAGCGCTGAATCGCCTCCCCTGCCCAACAAGCGCTACCTGAGCATCGGCGAAGTCAGCAAGCATTTTGGTCTGGCCCCCCATGTGCTGCGCTACTGGGAGAAGGAGTTCCCCCAACTCGGCCCCATCAAGCGGCGCGGCAACCGGCGCTGCTACGAGCAGCGCGACGTCCTTCTGATCGCGCGCATCAACTCGTTGCTGAAGGAGCAGGGGCTCACCATCGCCGGGGCCAGGAAGGTGCTGGACAGCGACGACACCCAGCAGGATCAAGCACAGTCAAAGGCGCTGGCAAGGCAGTTGATCGCGGAACTCGAGGAATTGCTGCAAGCGATCAAGTGATGCGTCACACGATCCGGGCGGGTTACAATGCACCCGCGCCGGGGCGTAGCGCAGTCTGGTAGCGCACTTGACTGGGGGTCAAGTGGTCGCAGGTTCAAATCCTGCCGTCCCGACCAACCAAGCCACGGCCCGGAACCGGCGGACTAACGGCCCTTGAATTCCGGGGCGCGGCGTCCCAGGAAGGCGGCCATGCCTTCGCGGAAATCCGCGGACTTGAACAGCGGCAGCAACTGCAGGAAGACGTGGTGGACGTGGTCGTTGAAGTTCTCGTTCATGCCCATGCGCATCATGCGCTTGGTGGCCTGCACGGCCAGCGGGGCGTTGGCGGCGATTTCCTCGGCGAGGCTGCGGGCCGACCCGGCCACTTCATCGGCCGGGACCACCTTGGAGACCAGCCCCATCGACAGGCATTCCTCAGCGCCCAGGGTGCGGCCGGCGAAAACCAGTTCAGCCGCCTTCGACCAGCCGAGCAGACGCGGCAGAATCCAGGTGCCACCCGACTCCGGCAGGACACCTCGGGCGGTGAAGGCCGCCGAGAGCTTGGCGGCGTCTGACATGATGCGGATGTCGCAGCCGAGCGCTAAATCCAAACCGTAGCCAGCGGCGGAGCCGTTCAACGCGCAAATCGTCGGCTTGTCCAGCCCATGCAACACCGTGGGCGGCGTGTCGCGCAGGTCCAGATTGGTGACGGGCGCAGGCGGCTCGGAGTCACCGTCTTCCGAGAGGCCCGAAGCGATGCCGCCGCCACGCAGGTCGAGGCCGGCGCAGAAGAAGCGGCCGGAGCCGGTGATGACCATTGCCCGGACCTCGTCGTCCCGGTTGGCTTCGACGAGCCGCTCGGTGAAGGCGTCGAGCATGGGGCCGGAGATGGTGTTCTGCCGCTCCGGGCGGTTGAACGTGATCGTGGCAATGTGATCAGCCACGTCATAAAGCACTTCGGGTGCGGCGGCATCGGTCATAGGCGGGTCCTCTTGATTGACTTGAAGGGAATGGCGGCGGTCAAGCCCGGCTCGGCAGGCGCTCTTCGCTGATGTCGTAGCCCGCCGCCTCGGGAATGCGCAGGTAGTTGCCGTCGCTGCGCCGCTCCGTCCAGGGCAGCACCGTCACCACCTCATCAAGGCGCGTTTGCCGCAAAGCGGCTTCTGGATCTGGGAACTCAGCGATCTTGGCGATGTTGCGGGCCGTGGGAAAGATGATGGTGTATTTGCCGGACTCGCCCGCGGCCAAGGCTTCGGCGGCGTTGATCCACACTGAATCAACGGATTCATGGCCGTCGTGAACCGCCAAGTGGTCCGCCGGCGCCAAGGCTAGGAAAAAGTGGGTGTCGAAGCGCTTGGGCAGCATTTCCGGCGTGATCCAATGGGCGAAATGCACCAGTTGATCGCAGGCGAACACCAGCTCTTCCTTGGCGGCAAACTCCGCCATCGTGAGCTCGCCCCCATGCAGGCGGTTGCGGTAGGCCTCCAGCGCCCGCAGGCGTTCGGCGTCCACCAGATCGTCTGACCCGGCAGGCCTTGCCAACAGCACCCCGCTTTCCTCGAAGGCTTCGCGAATGGAGGCCACCTGCATGGCCCGCATGTTGCGATCCGCGTCCGCGCCTGCCAGGTAGGGCGCCAACTCGTCGGCAAAGTCCTGCTCATCCACCTTGCCGCCGGGGAAAACCAGCGCGCCGGAGGCAAAGTCGATCTGGTGATGGCGCACCACCATGAAGATCTCGATACCGCCCGCCGCGCCGGGGCGAAGCAGGACGACCGTGGCTGCCGGCACCGGCACCGCCGGTTGCTCTTGCGTCATGTTGATTGATTCCTTGTGGATAGTCGGTCCGATTGCTTGCGCGCTGTCCTAACGCCCCGCGACCTCCTTGATGAAGCGGTCCAGCACTTCAACCTTGCGCTCTTGGTCGCCCAAGTTGAAGTCCGGAACGATCAGTTCGTCCACCCCGATGTCCGCGTAAGCCCGCACGGTTTCGCGCACCTCGTCCACGGTGCCGATGATGGCCGCCGGGGCCGGTTTCGAGCGCCGCACGCCCTCAAGCCAATCCGCATCCTCGCCCATGAACAGCAGCGCCACGGCGGTTCGCTTGATGGCTTCGGGTCGGCGCCCCACAGCGGCGCAATGCCCGTCGAGCACGGCCATCTTCTGCCGCAGCACGGCCACATCGCCCCAAACGTTCCACTCGTCCGCGTATTGGGCCGCGATGCGCAGGGTGCGCTGCTCGCCGCCGCCGCCAATGAGCAGCGGCAGGGGCCGCTGAACGGGCTTCGGCTCCAAGGTGGCGTCCTTGAGTTGGTAGAAGCGCCCGACGAAGTTGGTCTTGGCCTCGCTGAACAACGACTTGATGACGGCGCAGGCTTCGTCGAGCCGCTGCAGACGGCCCTTGACTGTGTGGAAGGGGATGCCGTACTGGCGATGCTCGTTCTCCTGCCAGCCGCTGCCGAGACCGAGCACCACCCGGCCTTGGGTGATGTGGTCCAAGGTCGCCGCCATCTTGGCCAGCACGGCTGGATGGCGATAGGTGTTGCCGGTCACCAAGGTGCCCAAACGCAACCGCGGCACCGCGGCACCGATGGCCGAAAGCGTCACCCAGGCCTCCGCCCACGGGGCGCTGGTGTCCTTGGCGTTGGGCATGAAGTGGTCCGCATACCAGATGCCATCCCAGCCGGTCGCCTCGACATGCCGGGCCAAGGCCAGCACATCGGCATATGGCTGCATCGGATTGGGCCAGAAACTGAATCGCATCCAGTCGTCCTATTGAAGTGGGTGCGCGAAATGTTCGCTTATGCGGCGGGCTATGGCAAACTCGGTTTTTTTCCTTGGCAAGAGCGGAGGGCGCCCAAGGCGCGCAAGGACAGATGCCGGTTCTGCAGACCAAGCGGCTGACGCTGCGGCCCCTGGCCGACGCGGACCTGCCCGCACTGCACCAGTTCTGGACCCAGCCGGACGTGCGCCGCTACCTGTGGGACAACGAAATCATCTCCATTGCGCGGGTCTCCGAAATCGTCGCCAGCAGCACCGCCTTCTTCGACGCCTGCAATTCCGGGTTTTTCGCTATCGAGCACCAAGACAATCCGGGCGTCCTGATGGGCTTTTGCGGCCACCGCCGCTTCGAGGACGGCGAGACCGTCGAACTGCTTTACGGCATCCTGCCGGAGCATTGGGGCGAGGGCCTGGTCACCGAAGCGGCCACCGAGGTGCTGCGCCACGGCTTCGCCGACTGCGGCTTCGACCGGGTGATCGCCGTCACCGACACGCCCAACCAAAGGTCGGTGAACGTCATGCAGCGCCTCGGCATGGTGTTCCTGCGCCGCTGCGAATGGCACGGCTTGGACACCGTCTTCTACGAAATGGAGCGGGACGACTTCCCGGGCTGACTGATCCCGTGGCCAAAGCCTGCCTGCTGCGCATCGACCTGCACTTCGGCGGCTGCCGCTCGCTCAAGGAAAAGCGCCAACGCCTCAAGGGCATCGGCGCGCGCCTAGGCCAATTGGCCAACGTCGCCGTCTGCGAAAGCGCCTACCAGGACTCCCACCAACGTTCGCAATGGTCCATCGTCGCCGTCGCCGCCGACGCCGTCGTGGTGGAAAAGACCCTCACCGAGGCCGAGCGCCGCCTCGAACAAGCCATCGATGCGCAACTGATCGGCGCTGAGCGGGAGTGGCTGTGCTGAGAATCCACACCCTCAAGGCGATGTCATGGCATCCCTGCTGCTCGTAGCGGCCGTCGCCGCCATCGCCTTCATCTGGCTGCGCGGCGCCCAGCGCAACCGGCTTGCCTGGCTGAAGAAGCTGAACCTGCCCGGTCAGTGGCGCTCCGACTCCGGCGTCTTGACGCTTGAGGGCGACATGGATGGCGGCCCATACCGTTTGGTCGAGGGCACCCGGAGGGAACAGGGGCAGTGGTCACTTAACGGCAACCAAATGAAACTGGCGCCGGCCTCAGACGAGAAGCCCAAGCGCCTTGACTTGCGCTACTTCGGCCCCGGCGAGATTGGCCTCGACGGCCCCGGACTGCGGGCCCGCATCTATCGGCGGGAAACCGACAACGTGGTCCCGTTGAAGACCTCACGGTAGCTTCCTGCCGGCTCGCCACCGCAGCGATGGACAAATCCTTAACGCCGCTCCTGAAATCCGCCGAACTGCTGGCCAATCGGCTGCTGGGCTTGCTGCCGGACCGCGCCGCGGTGGACTGGCAGGCACACCGCGCCGCCGTCTGGCACGGCGAGGGGCTGGACCGGGGTTTCGCGGTGCACCCGGACGTCGATGACATCGCGCTGGACGACCTGCTGCAAATCGACGACCAAAAGGCCCGCCTCATCGCCAACACGCGCCAGTTCCTAGCCGGCCACCCCGCCAACAACGCCCTGCTCTGGGGTGCTAGGGGCACCGGCAAATCGTCGCTCATCCACGCGCTGCTGAACGCCTTTGGCGACCAAGGCCTGCGCTTGGTCGAGGTCAACAAGAGCCAGCTCGCGGCGCTGCCCGACATCGTGGGGCGCCTGCGCGAGGAACCCTTTCGCTTTGTGCTGTTCTGCGACGACCTCTCCTTCGAAGCGGACGATGCCTCCTACAAGGTGCTGAAGAGCGCCTTGGAAGGCTCCATCTTCAAGTCGTCCGGCAACATCCTCATCTACGCCACATCCAACCGCCGCCACCTGTTGCCGGAAACCATGGCGGACAACGAAGGCGCGACCATCGAAGGCGGTGAACTGCACCACGGCGAAGCGGTGGAGGAGAAGATCTCGCTCTCCGACCGCTTCGGCCTCTGGCTCTCCTTCCACCCCTTCCGGCAAGACGCCTACCTCGCGGTCACCCGCCACTGGCTGGCGGCGCTAGCCCGCCAGCACGGCACGACAGTGGCCTGGAACGATGAACTGCGCGCCGAGGCGCTGCGCTGGGCGCTGGCCCGGGGTGTGCGCAACGGCAGAACGGCGCAGCACTTCGCCAGGGATTGGGTAGGACGGCAGTTGCTTGAGGCGGACGGGGACTGAGAAAACCGCCGATACTATTGTCGGCGTAGCCGGTTATTGTATAGTTGGAACAGATCAAATTAATGGGAATCGCTATGAACCGAACTGCCGAGATGTCACCTGCCGAGGTCATCAATGGGCTGGTGGAACGCTCGCGACAAGCGCAAGCGCAAATCGAAAACTACAGCCAAGAACAAGTGGATGAACTCATCCGAGGCATGGTGTGGGCGGTTTCTCGTCCGGGCGTTGCCGAGGAAATTGCGCAGTTCACGGTGGACGAGACGGAGTTGGGCAATTATGCAGGCAAGCTGCTGAAGATACAGCGCAAGACACGAGCCACTTTGATGGACATCATTGACGACAAATCGGTGGGGGTGCTGGAGGAAGACCACGAGCGCAACATTGTTAAGATTGCCAAGCCTATGGGTGTGATTGGTGCGCTAGCGCCGTCCACGAACCCGGAAGCTACCCCTGTGATCAAAGCGATTCATGCGGTAAAGGGCCGAAACTCGATCATTATTGCGCCTCACCCGCGCGCGAAATTGACCAACAAGAAAATCGTCGATTTGATGCGAGCAGCGCTCATGGAATTGGGGGCTCCCGCAGATCTTGTGATCGGCATCGAGACACCGACCTTGGACCTCACCAATGAACTGATGCGGCAGTGTGACCGCGTGCTTGCCACCGGCGGGGGCGCAATGGTCAACGCTGCCTATTCTTCCGGTACACCTGCGCTCGGTGTGGGCGTGGGGAACGCCGTGGTTACAGTGGATGAAAGCGCCGATCTCGCCGATGCCGCGGAGAAAATCCATCTCTCAAAAACGTTGGATCTAGCGGCGTCTTGTTCCGCTGACAATGCGGTTTTGCTGGTCGATGACATTTATGACGAGATGCTCGGGAAACTGGAATCGAAGGGTGGGCATGTACTCGACGAATCGGAAAAGGCGTTGTTGCAAAAGACGATTTGGGATGAAGAGGGCCATCTAAACACCGCAATCGTGGCGAAGCCTGCTGAGTACATTGCAGAGTTGGCGGGAATCGACATTCCGGATGGCACGGAGTTTTTCATCGTGCCGGAAGAGGGATGGGGGCCCGAATTTCCTTTTTCCGGTGAGAAGCTCTGCGTCACCATGGCGCTCTATCGGGCGAAGGATATCGATCACGCCATTGAGCTCACGAACAGCATTCAGAGCTATCAAGGACAAGGCCACTCCTGTGGGATCTATTCAAACAAGGATGAGAACATTCTGAAACTGGCGCATTCGACAAAGACATCGCGCGTCATGGTTAATCAGCCACAAGCGGCTTCCAATAGCGGCAATCTGTGGAACGGCATGCGTCAAACATTCTCATTAGGATGCGGGTCTTGGGGCGGGAATGGCACCAACAACAACATTTCTTGGCGAGATTTGATTAACGAGACTTGGGTCTCCAAGCCACTTGCGAAAACCAAGGAGCTGCCCAGCGACGATGAATTGTTCGGCGATGTGATGCAAAAGCTGGGGTAGTCGAGAAGAATCGCGATTCACTCGGCGAACTTGTCCCGAATGGCCTCGAACACCCGTTGACCCGGAACTGCGGCGACACTGCCAGGCGGGGACGAAGCTCGTCACGACGCCAGAACCTCGTCAATGCTGGCGGGCAGGCGCGGCGGCGGCTCGCAGACCTCCGCCAAGCGGCTGAGCCGGTCCACGCACTGCCAGAGCATCAGGAATTGGCGCAGGGAAATCTGCCCCGTGGTCTCAAAGCGCTTGATGGTGGAGGCCGGCACCGTGCTGATGCGGGACAGCGCCTCACGGGACAGCTTGCGTTCCCGCCGGCCTTGGCGGATGGCAGCGGCGAACCGCTGCTGAAGATCGGTGGGGGTAAGGAGGGAGAGGTGATCCATAGTTGATGGACTGGTTTTCTAAAAGGCTAATATCATATCTATAACTACATATTTCATCCTTAAATAGATAATATATTGTCCAAAATTGAACCGCA
This sequence comes from Gammaproteobacteria bacterium, assembly GCA_009843635.1. Taxonomy (GTDB): domain Bacteria; phylum Pseudomonadota; class Gammaproteobacteria; order Pseudomonadales; family Azotimanducaceae; genus Azophilus. The sequence continues at coordinate 130 of VYDB01000057.1, read as the reverse complement.
GAGTCTCACCGAGAAAGTCCGCAAGCACCGGCGCGGAACACCAAGCCCCAATCGATGTCAGCGATCCATATTGACCCTTGATTCCCTGATAAGGATCTGAGGGACTCGCCGAAGGAGTCCGCCCGCTGGC
>VYDB01000127.1 GCA_009843635.1 Gammaproteobacteria bacterium | reverse complement strand
CGGTGGTGGCGGTATTGTCGTAGGCATTCACCATGGTGGAGCCCACCACCTTGAAGAGGTTGCCGCAACTGTCGGAAATCGCGCTGTGGCCCGCCTTGGCGCGGTCCTGCACGAACGTGTTGTAGGTGGCGATGTCCGCCGTATCTGCATTCCGCGTTGTGGAGGTCACAAACAGCAGCCGGAACGTCGCGCCGCTGGCGAGCCCCGGCGGATTCAGCGCCCAGTCCCCGGGAACCGTGTAGGAGCCGTCGGCATTGGCCGCGGTGCATTCCGCGGCCGCCTGCGCCCGGGCCTCTGCCATCGGGCCGGCGAGCAGCGGAAGGGAAAGCAGCGCGGCGACAAGCCCGGACAGCGGAAGGCGAAGCCGCTGGAGACGGCAGCGGGCCGACGGAAGGGTGCGGCTCGGCCACCACCGTGCCCGCGCGTTCATGGCCGGCTCGGCTCGGCTCGGCTCGGCTCGGCTCGGCTCGGCTCGGCTCGGCTCGGCTCACCATGGTAAAGTCAAACACCGCCGGTTCCTCCTCGCCGCTACGCTGTCCAACTGGGCTCACATATTAGCCGATCGGCGGCCAAATGTCTCCAGCAACCGACACAGAGAATTGTCTTGTGTCTGCCGGAGGAGACTTTGGTTCGGCGCTCAGCAGGTGCCGATTAAGGTCGAGGGCAGGGCCGCAAGCACTACAGAACGGCGGCCGGCATCTGAGTGGCGCCGGCTGAGACCTTCCTCTACAAGTTGGTGTGAAGCCCGCTTGATGTGTCCGGACACTCATTTGGTCTTTTCGCTGAGGAAAAGGGGCAGTTTTGAACGCAAGATCGACATCTCGGATCGTCAGCCGCGCTGCCGCTTAGCTTGTTCGAATCGCCAATTCGCCAATTGCCAAGGTGCCCAAGGCGCCCCAAAGAACGGCGTGCTGCACGCCTTCATCGGGCACGTAAAGGAACAGTGCGACCGATGCGCCCAGCATCAGGAAGCAGAGCGCGGCGCTGCCTTTGGCGACCGCGTCGCCGCCGGGCAGCTTGAACGGGCGGGGGCGCTCCCGGTCCCGCTTCCGGCTGTGTGCGAAGGCGAGCATGAGGGCGAGGTAGGGCAGCAGGAAGATCACGGCGCTGAACGCGAACAACGACCAGAACAGCTCCTCGCCGGAACCGGCCATGAACCCGTACAGCAGAAGCGTGAGGGTGCTGAAGGCGCCCATGACCAAGGCGGCCCCCATCGGCATGCCCTTGCGGCTCTCGATCCCCAGCCAACGGGGCAGCTCGCCTTCCCGCGCGGCTTCGGCGGCGGCCCGGTTGCAGCCAATGGCCCAGGTCACGCCGTTGGCGAAGAAGGTGTAGAGGGCACCGATGCCGAGCACGGTCACCAAGGCCCGCCCGTAGGCTCCATCGCCGAACAAGCGCTCAAGGGTGGCGACCAAGCCCTCCACCAAATCGATTTCCTCGGCAGGAACGGTGGCGAGCACTGCCGCGGTGGCGAAGGTGTACAGCAGCAGGATCAGCAAGCCGCTGACCAACACGCCGCGCGGCACGTCCCGGCCCGGGTCGATCACCTCCTCGCTGCTCGCGCTGACCAGCTCGAAGCCGAGCATGCCGTAGATGATGGCCGGTATGAACGCCAAGCTGCTGTTCCAGTCCGGCATGAGCGTCTCGAAGTTGATTGGGTTGGCAAATCCCTCGGACTGCACATGCAGCGCGGCGGCGGCGATGATCACCACAAAGATCAGAACCTTGACCGCTGCGCCTAGGTTCGGCACCCATTTGCCGATGTCCAGCGTCACTAGGTTCAACGCCATGCTGGCCCAAGTGAGCCCGATGCCAATGGCGATTTGCCAGGCAAGCGAAAGCCCCGGAAGGAAGAGCTGCGCCAAAATGCCGGCAAACAGGATGTAGATCGCCGGCAGCCAAACGGCGGTGTTGATCCAGTAGCACCAACTGGCCCGTGCACCCCAACGGCTCCCGAAGGCATCCCGTATCCAAGCGTAGATGCCGCCCTGTTGCGGGTAGGTGCAGCCCATCTCGGCGCAGATCAAGGCGAACGGAACCAGGAACGCAACGCCGAGAAACAGCCACCAGAAAATGGCCGCCGCGCCGATGGAGGCGGCGGCCGACAGGGTCTCGAGCAGCAGTATCGCCGAAACGGTGTAGAGGACGATGTCACGTTGGCCTAGGGACCGGCGGCGTTCGGCCATTGATCTTGCTTGCTTTCGGAAATGACCGGTGAAGGCTAACATCAAACAGGCTATCTGCCATGTGCCGGGATGCGTGAATGTCCGATCGCGAACAACTGCGGGCTCTGTTGAGAGAGGGCTTCGCCGCGCTGCAGTCAGGCCAGGCGCAGCGTGCCGGCGAACTGTGCAAGCGCATTCTCGGCATCGCCCCCAAACTGGTGCAGGGCCACTTTCTGATGGGCTTGGTCGCCCTGGAGGCCGGGGACCGCAGGACCGCCTTGCAAGCGTTCGGTTCGGTGACCGCGCTCGACCCGAAGCACAGCGCCAGCTGGGCGCAGCTGGCCAAGTTGTTTGTGGGCGAGGGCCAGGTCAATCGCGCCGATGCGGCACTGGCCCAAGCGGTTAGAGGCGAACCCGAAGACCCCTTGGTGCAGGACTTGATCGGCACCGTCTTCTCCTTGCTTGGCGAATACGTCTTGGCGCAGGAGTGGTTCGGCAAGGCCTGCGCCAAACAGCCGCGCCATGTCGGCTTTCTGCTGAATCTGGCCAACAACCACGTTTACTTTGGCGAAACCGGCCAAGCGCTGGCGCTGTACGAGCGGATTCTCCAAATCGAGCCGAACTCACCCCAAGCCCATTGGTCGCTGGCGGGCGCCCGCAGGGCGACCGACGACGCGCACATCAATGCCTGCCGAACGCTGGCGCAGCGCCCCGGCCTGCACCCCCGCTTGCAAGCCTTCTACCACTACGCTGTTGGCAAGGAAAGCGAGGATCTTGAGCGCTGGGACGAGGCCTTTGAAGCCTTTGCCCTAGGCGCGGCAGCCCGCCGGCAGACCGTGGAGTACGACGAGGCCGCGGAAATCGAGATGTTCGCCTTCCTCGAAGCGAGCTTCGACGAAAGCTGGCTTGCCAACCAGGCACCCGGCAATCCAAGCGCCGCGCCCATCTTCGTATTGGGGCAACCCCGCACCGGCACCACCCTGATCGAGAGAATCATCTCAAGTCATTCCGCCGTGACCTCGGCCGGGGAACTGCAGCAATTCAGCCTTGCGATCCGCCGTCTTTCGGATCACCGGGATCCGAAGAGATTCTCCGCCGGGCTGTTCGAGGCGGCCTTGGGCATCGCGCCCGGCGCGCTCGGCACCACCTATCTTGAGACCACGCGCCGGGTGCGGGGCGGCACCGAACGCTTCGTGGACAAGCTGCCGCAAAACTACCTGTGCGTTCCACTGATCTCGGCGGCGCTGCCGAACGCCAAGATCGTCCATCTGGTGCGCGACCCCATGGACGCCAGTTTCGCCAGTTTCAAGCAGTTGTTCGCGGACGCCTACCTGCACTCCTACGACCAGCGGGAAATGGCCCGCCACCATGGCCGCTACCGCAAGCTCATGGCGACCTGGCGGCGGCGGTTCGGAAATCGCTTCCACGACATCTCCTACGAAGCCGCCACCAGCGATCTTGAAGCCCAGGTCCGCAGCCTGCTCGACTTCCTGGAACTGCCTTTCGAGGAGGCTTGCGTCAACTTTCACGCCCAAGCCGGAGCCGTCTCCACGGCCAGCGCGGCGCAAATCAGGGAGCCCGCCCACACCCGTTCGGTAGGACGCTGGCGGCGCTACGAGGCGCAACTTGAACCCATGCGCGAGGAACTCGAGAGAGCGGGCGTTCCCTCAACTGGGCCGACCCAAGCAGAGGTTCCTTAAGCACAAAGCCCTTCGCTTTGGTAGTATGCCGCAACGGTCAGAATGAAATGAAACCAGCTTGCTGCAAAAGCGAGGAGCAAGACATGCGTGACTCAGGCAAACCAGCACCCGCGTTCCAACTCAAGCCCTTGGCGGCCGCGGTGGCCTTGGCCAGCGCGGCGCCCTTGGCGCAGGCGCAGGTCATCGAGGAAGTCCTCGTCACTGCCACCAAGCGGGATGAGTCCGCCCAGGACGTGCCGTTGGCCATCACGGTGCTCACGGGCGAGTTCACGCGCTCCGCCAACTTGAACGACGTCAAGGACTTGGTTTCCTTCACTCCCGGCGTTTCCGGCAACAGCCAGGACAGCTTCATCGACGCCATCAGCATACGCGGCGTGCGCACCCAGGATTTCGGCGTCGGCGGCGACCCCTCGGCGGCCTTCTTCAAGAACGACCTCTACGAAGGGCGCAACGGCTCGGCGGTGACCAGCCTCTACGACATGGAGCGCGCCGAGATACTGCGCGGTCCCCAAGGCTTCCTGTTCGGGCGCAACTCGATCGGCGGCGCCTTCAGCGTGCACACCGCCAAGGCGGAAACCGGCGGCGAGGCGTCCGGCTACTTCGACCTGGACGTGGGGGAGCGCAACCACCTCGTCCTGGAGGGCGCGGTCAACGTCCCCGTCAGCGACCGGTTCGCCATGCGCATCGCGGCCTACAGCTCCCAGGAGGACGGCTTCGTCAAGAACCACTTCGGCGGCGACCGGCTCATCGAGCACGACAAGCAAGCCATTCGCTGGTCCACGACTTTCGACGGCGACCGGTTCACCGTGCAAACCATGGCCGAACTTGAAGAGCGGGACCAATCCGGCACCGCTTACCGGGCCATTCAGGAGGGCGGCATCTGGGAGACCTTCGAGGCGGCGGTCGGCGATGTGGATGTGCGCGGCGACATGGACGATGCGGATTCGGACCAGAGCGGCGGCGACGCCGACGATGCCGAAATACTGACCTTGGGCCTGAAGCTGGAGTACGACCTGGACTTCGCCACCTTGACGTCCAACACCGGCTACAAGGACCACGACTACTACTACGCCGAGGACTATGACGGCACGCCGATCAACATCAACAACTACAACCAGGACCAGGAAGGCGACTACTTCCAGCAGGAAGTGCGGCTGACCTCGAATGACGACGGCCCCTTCTCCTGGTACGCCGGCGCCTCCTACTACAAGGAGGAGATCGATGCGCTGTTCCTGTTCTCGGGCAGGGAGGACGTCTTCTGCCAATACTACGGATACGCCTACAACTACGGCATGACCTTCAGCGGCTGCGCGGACCTCTACGCCTACTACGGCTCCCCGTTCTCGCCGAGCGCCGACGGTCAGTTGGTGGAGACCGGCCGCATCATTGGCGACTATTCCGGCTGGGCGGCCTACGTCGATTTGACCTACGACCTGAACGAGCGCTGGGATGCAAGCTTCGGCGCGCGCTACAGCGACGACCAGAAGAAGTTCGCCATCAACGTGCCCACTCCCGACAGCGCGCTCGGCCCCTACTGGGCCTACACGTTCTCCACCGACGGGCCGGTGAACGGCACCAGGAGCTGGACCGACACCCAAATCCGAGTGGTGACGCGCTACCGGATCAACGACGACGCGATGGTGTTCGCCAGCTACACGGAGGGCTTCAAGTCCGGCGGCTTCGGCAGCTTCGCCCTGCTCGACGCCGCCGGCAACGGCGTGGGCGGCGCGGTCACGGACGTATCCCAAGCCGACGGGTATCGGCCCAACACCTTCGACCCCGAGGTCGCCGACTCCTACGAGGTCGGCTACAAGGGCAGCTTGGCGGAAGGCCGCGCCAACGTCAGCCTGACGAGCTTCTACTACGAGTATCAGGACCTTCAGGTTGTGGTGTTCGATGGCGGCGCATCGGCGGTGGAGAACGTCGGCCAAGTGGAAAGCTGGGGCGTCGAAGGCACGTTGCAATTCGTGCTCGGCCCGCATTTCGACGCCTATGCGGGCCTGTCCTACTTGGACTCCGAGGCCACCGGCCTGCAGGGCATCTGCGGCTTGGAGAACGCCGAAGGCTGCGAAGGCTCATCGCTGTTCTGGGCGCCGAAGTGGACCGGCGCATTCGTGCTGAACGGCTACCGGCCAATCGGCGGCGCGGGCGGCGAACTGAACGCGAGCCTCGAACTGTTCTGGGAATCCAAGCGCGGTGGCGGTTGGGAAGGACTCGAATCCACTGAAATCGACGCCTTCACCAACCTGACGGCCCGGGTCGGCTACGAGGCGGCGGACAACTGGGGCGTCGATCTCTACGTCGAGAACCTCACCAACGAGGACACCTTCGACGGCCTGAACAACAACGGCGGCGTGCTGCCCTCGCACTTCTTCGGCCCAATGCGCCCGCGCACCTTCGGCGTTCGATTCAGCTACAGTTGGGAGTAGCTTGGCGGGGTTGACGCCGTTTCACATGCCCCACACGTGGACGGTCCTGCCGCCGGCGCTTTCGTCGCATTGAAACACCTTGTCATCCCAAGGCTTGTCGGGGGTGCGGTCGAAAACCACTAGGTGTCCCTCATGGGCAGCGCAGCGGTCCATGTAGGCCAGCGTCTGCTCCACGCCATCGCTGGTGGTGCGTTCCAGGCTCCCGTGCAGCACCTTGCATTCGATCACGGTTCGCGCTTCCATCCCATCATCGGGCAATGGCCAAACGACCAGCAGGTCGGTGCGCATGCGGCCCAAGCCGTACTCCCGCTCGATCCGCCCGCCGTCATTGACGATGCGTTGCAGGAAGGCCTGCAGCAGCAGTTGCGGCCCCGCCTCCTTGTATTGAAAGCGCTCCACCCAGTGCTCGGAGTGCTGGCGGAAGAACTGCTGGAAACCGGCTAGCAGATGGTCGATGCGCAGGGTGCCATTGGCGTCCAAGTACCACGCCGGGTCGTGGGTTATGGTGGCTTGGGTGGTGTAGGTGAGGTCCCGCGGAATGACCTCCTGATAGATCGGGTTGGCGATGGCCACCGGATCATGCTGGGCGATCAAGCCAAGGTCGCGCACGTACTTCAGGTCATCGGCGGGCACCGCGGCTTGCTGGTCGGCACCGCTCAGCAAGGGCTCAATCACCCGGCGAACGCGCTCTTCCTCCAGTTTGTGGGCAAGCTGGTCGAGATGCACCACCCGGCGCTCGATGAGCTGTTCGCGCGCATCGCGGATGGCCTCCACGCCGATCGGGCGAGCCCGGTCTCGGCCTGCCTTGTTGCGGAAGCAGGCTTCGTCGGCCAGCGCGTTCACCAGCCACGGCTGCCCGCGGGTGGCCTCCCACACTTCCGCCTTGGCCGCATCCGTCCAGGCTTGGCCCGTCTCGTCGGTGTGCTGCATGAGGAGCGCCTCGACCTCGCCTTGGCTGAAGTCTCCCAAGCGCAGGGACTCGGCGCTGATGTTGAAGGCGCTGCCGCCGAGCACCATGGCGTTTTCGGCGCTTGAGTGGATGCGGTAGTCGCGCACGTCGCGAACGCCGCAGAGGATGACGCTTTGGGGAAATCCTTTTGGACGCCGGGCATAGCCGCTGCGCAGCTGCCTCAGCACCGCCAGCAGGGTGTCGCCGATGAGTGCGTCGATTTCGTCGATCAACAGCACCAAAGGCTTGGACGATGCGGCGGCCCAACCGGCCAGAGCGTTGCTCAAAGCACCGTGTGGACCACTCTGTTCCAAGCTGTTTGGCCAAATGGCATCGAGGGCCGTGTCGCCGCCAATACGAGCTTCGAGCGCAAGTTCGCTGAGGATGGCGCGAATCGCGGCAGCGGCGTCTTCACGGGCGGATTGGCCCACCTCAACGTTCACATAAACACAGTGGTGCTTGCCCCCCGCCTCAAGCCGCTCGGCAAGCGCCTTCAACGCCGAGGTTTTGCCCGTTTGGCGAGGGGCATGCAGCACGAAGTAGCGCTTGTCCTCGATCAGTTCAAGGACATGATCCCAGTCGATGCGGTCAAGCGGCGGAATGCCGTAGTGGTCATCCAGCCGAACCGGGCCTTCGGTGTTGAATCGGCGCATGGCCGCATTATGTCACGAGCGCTTTCGGCCGGCGTCACAACTGTTTCAGGAAGTTTCCACCCCGGCGGTCACCGAGGGCTGGGGCCAACGGCCAGTCGGCGGTGCGCTGCCTTCGCGCTTCTTCGGCCCCATGCGCCCGCGCGCCTTCGGGGTTCGATTCAACTGCAGTTGGAAGTGGCCAAGGCTTTTTCAGGTGCTTTGCAGGTCGGCCAGATGCCGCTCGATCTTGGCGAGGTAGCGGTCGGCGGCGGCAGCAAAGTAGCGGTTGTCGCGGTTGCGATAACCGACGTTGTACGATCGCAGTGCGCAGGCCTCGGCGTCGCTCGCGTCCTTGGCGCAGACCTTGACGTAGTGCGAGACGATGAAGGCGGCGCAATCGATGTTCTCCTGGGGTTCGGTGAGGTCCGCGCCGCACCAGGTGCGCCACAGGTCCGGTCGGATCTGGCCGGGGCCCACGGCGCCCGTCGTGGAGCGGACGTTCTTGCGGAACGAACTCTCGGTCATGATCAGGCTGGCGAGGAGTTCGGGTGGCAGCGCTTGGCGCGTCGATGCTTCGAGGATCCACCCCGCGAACTCCTCGGCGACCGACGGCTCAAGATGGAACGCTCGTGCGAGGCGCGCAGCAAAGGCGTCGCGTTCCTCGAACCAGGTTGGGCGGCTGGCCGTCTGGGGGAGCGCCATGCTGACGAAGACGCGACGATCGTGGTCCGCCCGATCCGCCGTGCACGCAACGGCGAACGCACAGGCGGCAGCCAGAAGCAGCGCCGCCCGGCCCACGCAGGCATACCCCAGTCGCCTTCCGGTCGCCTCCGGTTTCATCCTGCGCGGCTTCGACATTCCGCCACCTCCGCCCATTGCCCATTCACTGTTCCGAACAATAGGCGTGCGTTCGACATGCTGTCTATCCGGCGCATTACCTACGTACAAGTACGCACCTCGGCTCTCCGCCGACGGGGGCGCCGCCGCCTCGCGCGGCGCCCGGATTGCGGGGTTTTCAGGTTGAGCCGTGCGTCACGGGGTGGCGTCGCCGACCGGGTCGATCCCGGCTAGGAGTGTCATCCGCACCAGATGGGAGAGGCTGGCCGCGCCCATCTTGGTCATGACGTTGCGCCGGTACACCTCGATGGTGCGGGCACTGATTTCCAGTTCGCGAGCGACGAACTTGTTGGTCCTTCCCGCCACGAGCCGTTCGAGCACCTGCCGTTCGCGCTTCGTCAGCCCTTGCAGCCGGGCTCGGATCTCCGACTGCTCCTCTCGGTCCTGCCGCACGCTGCGGTCGATATCGACGGCCCGCGCCACGCTCTCGAGCAACCGCTCCCGGCTCACCGGCTTCTCGAGGAAATCCACCGCTCCGGCGCGCAAAGCCTGCACCGCCATCGCGATGTCGCCGTGGCCGGTGAGAAAGATCACCGGCAGCGTCTCGCCGCGTTCCTTCAGGCACCGCTGGACTTCCAGCCCATCGAGCCCCGGCATCTTCACATCCAGCAGGACGCATGCGCCGAGGCCGAGATCCGGGAAATCGAGGAACTCGGTTCCCGACCTGAAGGTTGTCGTCCGGTAGTCCGCCGTCTCCAGGAGCGCGTTGAGCGACATGCGCACGGCATCGTCGTCGTCAACCAGGAATATCAACTCACCGGGCATCTTCATCCGGTCGATTCGTCGAATACCGGAACTGAAAAGCGGAAAGCCGCTCCGCACTCGGTGCCGGCCTCGACTTCAATCCTGCCCCCGTGCGCCTCGATGATGGTACGGCAGATGCTCAGCCCGATGCCGATGCCGTCCGGCTTAGTCGAAACGAACGGCTCGAACACCCGCTCTCGAACGTCCGGCGAGATCCCGGGCCCGTTGTCGCGGACGACCACTTCGACCCTCTCCCGGCCTGCCACGGTCTCCAAGGTGATCGCGGGGACCTCGGAATCGCTCAGGGCGTCGATGCTGTTGCGGACCAGATTCAGAACCACCTGCTGGATCTGAACTTGGTCGATGAGCGCCGGGGGAAGGTCCGCCGCGAGGTCCAGCTTCACGTCGATTCCGTCGGCGGCCGTTCCCAGCGTCGCCAGCCGGAAGGTCTCCTCGACGACCACGTTGATGTCGTTCACCGAGCGCTCGGTCTCCCCCCTGGCCGTGAACTCGCGCAGCAGCCGCACGACATCGCCTGCCCGCAGCGACTGGACGACGGCCTGTTCCATGTGCTCGCGAACCTTTTCCGGCACCTCGCCGCCGCCCTGGTCGAGCAACGCGGCGCTGGCTTCCACGAATCCGACGATGGCGGACAGCGGCTGGGTGAGCTCGTGCGCCAGAGCGGATCCCATCTCCCCGACGATGTTCGCCCGCGCAACCCGCATCAGCTCCGATCTCAGCTCCTCGATGCGCGCGCGGGCCCCCAGCGTCTCCGTGAGGTCGTGCAACGTGCCGACAAAGAGCGGCGCATCGGCGTCGTCCCGCAGTTCGCCGACCGACAGGCGTATCGGAAAGGTCGCACCGTCCTTGCGCCGGCCCGTCACGTCGCGGCCTTTGCCGATGACCTTCGCCCTGCCGGTCCGCAGGTAGTTGCGGATGTACGTGTCGTGGTTGCGCCGGTCCCGCGGCGTCATGAGCAGGTTGACGTTGTTGCCAAGCACTTCCTCTGCGGAATACCCGAACAGCCGTTCGCACGCGGCGTTGTAGAGCAGAACCGTCCCGGACGAATCGATCACGACCATGCCGTCCAGCGCCGCATCGACCACCCGGCGAAGCTTGTCCACGCCGAGAGCGGACGATGATTCAGAGACTCCCGTTGCCGGCGGGGAGCCCTTCACCATTCGCCTTTGCTTCTGGAATCGCCCGCGTCCATTGGCGCATTATGGTTGAACGGAGTTCGGCGTCAAACGACCGCCCAGTCCGTTGCTGCCAACAATTGCAGTGAGGCGAAGAAGTGTGCTTGCAATGTGCTTTCATCGCTGGCAATGTGCTTTCATGGCGGTGCAGATCACAATTCGAGGCGTGGCCGAAGAGGTGCGGGATCAACTTGCCGTGCGAGCCGCCTATAGGCGTCAATCCATGCAGGAATTCCTGCGCGGCGAACTTCAGCGCATCGCGTCCCGTCCGTCGGTTGAGGATTGGCTCCAAGGGGTGCGCCGACGCAAGGAGGCGGCAGGCACGCAAGTGCCGGCCTCGATCGTCCTGGAGGCCCGTGACGCTGACCGCAAGTGACCCAAGTGGTCGATGCATCCGTGCTGATCGCGGCTCTGGTGGACAACGGGGATGATGGCCGCTGGTCCGAAACGTCGATTAGGCGGGATGGGCTCATCGCACCCGAGTTGCTGCTGGTTGAGGCGTCGAACACCCTGCGCAGGCTTGAGCGGGCGGGCATCATTTCCAACATCGAGGCCAACGCCGCACACAGCGACCTGCTGCGGCTCGACGTTGAACTGTTCCCCTTCGCTCCGTTCGCCGAGCGCGTGTGGGCGTTGCGCGGCAACCTGACCGGCTACGATGCCTGGTACGTCGCTTTGGCCGAACGGTTCGAGTGCCCGCTGCTGACGCTCGACGGAAAGCTCAGCCGCGCAACCGGCCCGATGTGCGAGTTCTTGGTCCCTTAGCGCTCTCCACTCTCGCATTGCTCAAGATCGCGCCGAAGGGGCTCGGGTTGCTCCTCCTGTCGAGTACGCTGGCGGTCAGCGAGCCACAGCGTGACTGGACTGACAATCACGCCAACGGTGCGGCCTCATCAATCGGGCTCATGCCGCCTCGATGCGCTCAACCTTGATGTCGTCGATGCGGCGCCGAGCCTGCCAGAGGTCATAGGCCATCTGTAGGCCGAGCCAGGTTTCGGGCGACGAGCCGAACGCCTTGGTAAGGCGGATCGCCATGTCCACGGAGACACCCGCCCGCTCATTGATCAATTCCGACAGGGACTGCCGGGATACTCCGAGGTGCCCAGCGGCAGCGGTCACCGACAATCCGAGCGGCTCAAGACACTGCCGCTTCACGATTCCGCCGGGATGGGGGGGATTTTGCATTGCCATGTTGTTCGCCTCCTCAGTGGTAGTCCACGTAGTCCAAATCAACCGCGTTTCCGTCGTCGAATCGGAAGGTCACCCGCCATTTCCCGGAGACGGCAACGGCGTAGTGGCCTTGCAGTTCGCCCTTCAGCGGGTGTAGGTGCAGCCCGGGCAGATCGACATCGCGTGGCCCGCGGCTGCGGTCCAAGACTGCGAATACATCCAGCAGTTTGCGGACATGCGCGGGCGCTACACGGCGCGATGTCCTGCCTTCATACAGCGCCTTTAGGCCACGGTGCTTGAACGACGCAATCATGGCGGGAGCCTAGTCTGTCAAGTGTCGCCTGTCAAATGACGGTTGCGGTGTGCCGTCTGCGGCGATTGGTTTCCATCGGCTACTCAGAGCGGGGCATTACGGGACGGGGCGGATAGCGGACAAATTCCCGGTTGGATTGACCTTGCCTCGCTCGAATGTTGCGGAAGATCTTCGCAACGTCGTAGTCGAAACGGGCCGCGTTGGCCTCCCGCGCCCGGTGGACTTCGGCGATGATCGGATCGGTGTGAGTGGTTTTCATTGTTGGCTTTCAGCGGTTTGTTGGCGGTGCATGCTTGATGATGCCCGTCATGCGTTCAGGAGCGTTGTGTCGTGATCATCAGGATTGCGGCGATGCGGCGGGCGATTTCCGCGAATTGCTGGACTTCCTCGGGGCGTGATGGCCGCTGTAGGACGGATTGCTCGCGATAGGAGAGCCACTTCTTGAGCACTTGGTAGCCGCCGAGCTTGTAGTGCCAGACTGCTGCGGGGACGTTGCGCCAGAAGGCGTTGGCGTTGAGGTGGATGTCGAAGGTGGTTTCGCCGAGTTGGGGCAGGGAATCGGACAGGGCGGCGCGTTCCTCGGATGTGAAGGCGCGTTCGACGGCGTGGCCTTGGCCGGGCATCACGGCGTCGCCTTGGCCGTGGCGTCCCCAACCGGCGGTGATGGCGAAGTCCTCTCCGGCCATGTTGCGTCCATTGGTCGTGCGCGGGACCGCGATGGCTGCGATTTCGGGGCGCAGAGGGGCTTGGGTGACGCCGGGTACAGGTGTTTCGGGATCGAGTAGAGCGGCTAGCTCCCGCCCGTGCGCTGCTGATTGCCGCAGCGATTCAGCAGCACCTTCGTCGCCGCCGTTTGGATAGCACAGCAGGGGAATGCGTGGCCATTCCATGCGCAGTGCTCCGGCATTGGCCTCGCGGTAGGCTGGGTCGTGCAGAACGGCAAGTGCGTGGTGGAAGAGGTCTGCTGCGCTCAAGCCCAGACGGTCAAGATAACGTTGTGCTGTGGGAGTGAGATTAGGGCGGCGAGGTTTGGCTTCATCGGTGCCTAGACTGTCATCTTGAAGCCATGCCGGGAAGTAGCTGGACAGTCCATTGCCAAAGTTGTCGGCCATTTGGCTAACGAGGGTTCCTCGTGAGAAATCTTCCTTTGTTTCCCGCTCGCGCGCTTCGATCCACGAGTTCCCCTCGAACACATGCGTTCGGTAGTCGCTACGCTTTTCGTCGAGCAGCTTTGTATCCGCTTCCCAATAAAGCCACCGGTAATCGAACGGACGGTAGGCGTAACGGATAAATCCGGATTCCTCCGGCTCGCCGCGTTTCAGCAACTCGTCCCGCACGGCGGGAGCGTCGAAGCGTGCCGTCGTATTCATTGCCGCCGGATAGCGCCGCTCAATCTCCTCATGGCTGAGGCTGGCGTCAAAGTAGTCGTCCACTCGCGCTCGAAGGCGGTCGAGATCAACATCGACAAGGAACCCATCGCGGCTGGTTTTGACACCGGGAAACGACACCGGAAACAGTTCAGGCAACGAAGGCCAGTCGAACCAGTCGGCGCTCACCGCCGTTCCTATAAGGGGCAGGCCGAGTGGCAAGA
>VYDB01000130.1 GCA_009843635.1 Gammaproteobacteria bacterium | reverse complement strand
CCATGCCCCCCCACTCAGGCGTCAGCCAAAGGCGCGGGGGTGCGAGTAGTTACAATACCTCAATAACACATAGTTTGCTCCGATTGCGGGAGCCAGCCCCAGGGCCTGCGCCGGAATTGGATCTGCCAAAAGATGCGCCCAGAAGAAAGTGACAAGGCCGACATTGAGCGCCATGCTGACGATCAACGCGACGCTGCATCTTAAGCCGGCCTGGACATCGAGCTTCGAATTGAAAACGAAGGAAGCGTGGGCTTTGAGATACACCGGAATCAGGCAGGCAAAAGCAATTGCAGCCGACCATGCGGGGCTCAGGCCGAAAAAGACGCACATGGAGTATATGACGAAATTTAGTGCGGTGTTGCCTACCCCGACCAGCAGGAATCGAATGAACTCCGTATGCAATGATTGCGGGTTAACCATGGCCGCATAACTGCGCTCTCCCGCCCGCGGTCTCTCAATCATTCAGCTAGGTCATCGTTGCGCTCAATGTACAACGGTCGCTGTTTGACCTCGTCGTAAATCCGCCCAATGTACTCCCCCACGATTCCCAACATGACGAAATTCAGAGATGAGAGGCCTAGCACTACCATAATGGTGAGATAGAAGCCGGGCGGATTGCGGCGAACCAGCAAATACTCGCCAAGCAGCCAGATCCCCAGCCCGACGGCGACGAACATTGCTGCGATACCTATGTAGGTCCATATCTTCAGCAAGGCGGTGGAGTGGGAAACTAAGCCATCCATTGCGAGCCGCCAAAGTCGGCGCAAGTTGAAGCTTGACTTTCCCACCAGCCGCTCGGGCCGTTCATAGGGCACCGCCACGCTCGGAAAGCCCACCCACGAATAGAGGCCCTTCATGAACCGGTTCTTTTCACGGCAGCTTCGAAGCGCGTCGACAACGTCTGGTCCAAGCAAACGAAAGTCACCACCGTGTGGCGGAATCCGGTTAATGCTCACCAAGTTGAAAACTCGATAAAACCAGCCCGCCGTGTAGCGCTTGAACAAGGTATCCTGACTTCGGTCAGTCCTTACGCCATACACGTTCTGGTAGCCTTGGCGCCAGTGCTTCACGAATTCGCTTATGAGTTCGGGTGGATCCTGTAAGTCAGCGTCGATCAGAATGATTGCTGAGTCGCTGGCGTGATCCAAACCCGCCGTCAACGCGATTTCCTTGCCGAAGTTGCGAGATAGGCGAATGAGCTGAACTGAGCTGTGCTCTGACTGCCCCTCTCGAAGCCTAGCCCATGTGCGGTCTGTGCTTCCATCATCTATACAGACAATTTCCCACGTTAGGTCGAGTTGGTTGAGGATTGGAACGAGCCGTCCAAAAAACTCCCTTATGGATTCCTCTTCGTTGTGCATTGGTACAACAATGCTGATCTCGGTGTCAGGCCGACTCGGAGTGGAAGTCATTTGTGGATTGCCTCAGCTCGGCTTTGTGGCTAACAGACGCTCGAATTTGGGATCGTCATGTATCACTTTAACGCACTCGAAGTTGCTAACCATTTCGTCGAAGCCGGGAGTTTCCTTTCGAGTATCGAGAATAATGCGGCCGGTCGGCTTTAGAAGACGTTTTGCTAGTTCGAGATAGGTTTGGATGGGAAAGTGAAATCCCCATGCAAGCAGAGAGATGACGATGTCAACCTTTCCCGTGTAGGAATCTAGCAGTTTGCGCGACAAGCTGGCTTCAATAGTTTCGATCTTTTCCACGGGCTGTCCGTTATCCACAAGAGCTTGCTTGGATAGCTCCAGAGAATTGTAAGCTGCGGCTCGTTCTGTGTATCCGAAATGGATGGGTTCGATCCCACTCTTGTCGCACAATATCAAATGAGGAGGGGATTGGCCCATGGAAATCAAATGCCGAGTCAGCATTACCTCCAATCCGCCAACGCCAGGGCCGATGCTCAACACTGTTGAAACAGTAGGCCCCAAGTAATTCCTTATGGTCTCAAACTCGCGAACCATGATCTCGGTGTATTTCTCGATGATTTCTTTACTGCGAAACAACGGCTCGACGTGAGTGGAGTAGTGACGGTAAATGTGTTTGGCAAAAGGTATTCCGCAATATATCTTGTAAGCCAAGTAGCCGAGTTTGTTGTAGTGAATTGATTTGCCGAGCGCTTGGGTCTCAAGGCGTTGCAGGGAAATGTACTTCGCGGCGTTGGGCGGCAAGTGGATGAGTTGATCGACTTTCATAAGGTTGAAGGAGTGAAGTTTGTGGACGGGAACGGGAAGGAACAACCGGGAATTATTGGCAAGGAGGCGCTTAGAGTCAACAATGAGTGGGGACCGCTCTTTGTTCTGGCGGAATGGAGAGGTTCGAAAGGAACTTGTGCTGACGGAGTCTTGCGAATGTCGTTTTCGTCGATTTCGGTCTGTTCAGATAGAGGGCGTTGCCGCCCATGAACCTGCGCGACCTCAAATACTTGGTGGCCCTCGCCGAGCACCGTCACTTCGGTCGCGCCGCCGACGCCTGTTTCGTCAGCCAGCCAACCCTCTCCACGCAGTTGAAGAAACTCGAGGAGACCCTCGGCGTGACGCTTATCGAGCGCAACCGGCGGCGGGTGATCCTCACTCCGGTGGGTGAATCCATCGTGGCGCAGGCGGATACCGTGCTGCAGAACGTCGATCAGTTGCTGCGGCTCGCCGATGAGCATCGCGATCCCTTGGGCGGGGACTTTCGCCTAGGGCTCATACCGACGTTGGCTCCCTACTTGCTGCCCTTGGTGCTCGCTCCGGTGCGCCGGGCGTTGCCCAAGCTGAGGATGCAGATCACCGAAGGCCAGACCGCTAGGATCACGGGGATGCTGCGGGCCGGGGCGCTCGATGCGGTCGTCCTGGCGTTGCCGCTGCCGGAGGAGGACTTGGTGCAAACCCCGATCTTTGATGAGCCGTTCCACTTTGCCGTCTCCGTTCGCCACCCCAAGGCGTCTCGGGCGGCCATTGATGAGGCGGAGCTTGAGCAGGAGGAAGTGCTGCTGCTTGAGGACGGTCACTGCCTGCGTGATCAGGCCTTGGCGATTTGCAAATCCCGCAATGCGGTGGAGAACACCGACTTCCGCGCAACCAGCCTCGAAACCCTGCGCCAGATGGTGGCCGCCGATGTCGGGGTCACGCTGATGCCCGAACTGGCGATCACGGATGCCGCAGGCGGCGTGCGCTATATCCCCTTCAGCGGCACCAATCCGCCCCATCGGACCATTGGCGTCTGCTGGCGGAGCAGTGCGACCCGTACGCCGCTGCTCAAGGAGCTGACCGAGGTTCTCACCCGGGCGGTTGACAGAGCACTAGTCTAAGTCGTTGAGCAGCGAGTCGCGGATCGCGCCGTCCACTTCCGCTTCGCAGGTCATGGCCGGATGGCTGATGCCGAAGCGCAGGCTGGCGTCTTGGCGCAGGGCGTCCACCTGGGCGGCGCTGAGTTCAAAGCGCAAGAAGTGCACGGCGGCGGTCTTGTCCTCGTTGGAACGATCGAGATCCTCATTGGCGATGGCGACAATTCGGTCCCCGTCGCCCACTTGGGCCCAGACCTGCCGCTCGATGTCCTTGAGTTGCTCAAGCGCCCGGCGCCGTTGCTCAACGTCCGGGTACTCGATCATGAAGGTCGCCTTCCAGTTGCCGCCATCCGGAATGAGGGGGTTGTAGGCTTCGATTTCCGCCTCGATTTCGGCCGGCTCGAAAATGCGCTCCACCCGCAGCATCTCCTGCACTTGGTACTTCATGGTGAGGAAGTCCTCGAAGTAAAGCGCAGCATGGGCGTTCAGGCGCACCCTTCGATGGCGCTTGTGCGCAATGACCTGCTGGCGGAACGCGGGCCGTTCCATCGCGTAGGCCTCGAGCCCCCAGAGCTTGGAGCGATCAAGTTTCTCCATCCTTTCCCTCAGATCAGATGCCGTAGGCGAACCGGGCCATGGAGATGGGGTGCTCGGCAGCGTCGGCGTCGCCGCCGAGGGCGTGGCCGATCAGGCGCCCGGCCATGGGGCAGTCGGAGCCGAACCGGTCGGGTTCGGACTGCTTCACCCGGTTGACCACCGGGCGGACGATTTTCATGGCCTTGGCGTAGGTCTCCGCCTTGGCGGCGTAGGTGCCGTCGTGGCCGGAGCACCGTTCTATGGCAGTGACCTCCGTGCCGTCGATGAGGCTGAGGAAATCGCGCGTCTTCGGGCCGATGTTCTGCACCCGTTGGTGGCAGGCGACCTGGTAGGCCACCTTGCCGAGCGGGCGCTCGAATTTCGTGTTGAGCAGCCCGGCGCGATGGCGGAGCATCAGGTACTCGAACGGGTCGAAGAACGCCTGCTTCACCCGTTGCGCTTCCGCGTCGCCGGGGAACATCAGCGGGATTTCCTGCTTGTACATCAACACGCAGGAGGGTATGACCGCCATCAAGTCGTAGCCGTCGTCGATGGCGTTCAGGAAGATGGGCAGGTTGGCTTCCTTGGCCCCCGCCACCCGCTCCAGGTCGCCGAGTTCCAGCTTCGGCATGCCGCAGCAACGGGCGTCCTTGAGCACCTTGGCCGGGATGCCGTTGTGGTTGAGCACGGCAATGAGGTCCTCCACGACCTCGGGACAGTTGTGCTCGCCGTAGCAGGTGGCATAGATGGCCACCTTGCCCGTCGTGCGGTCTGAAGGCTCCGCCGCCAAGTCGTTGCCTGCGGTGCCTTTCACCCGCCGGCTGAGCGGCTTGGCCGCAAACTTGGGCAGCGGCGCTTCGGCGTGCAGCCCAATGACGGGCTCACTGGCCTTGCGCAGCACCGGCACTGTCGCGGCGGCGTTGGCCGCTTGGGCGACGCCGGGCATCGAGAGCATCTTGAACACCGGGCCGGTGCTGGTGATCAGGCGGTCGCGCCAGCGGGTCTTGCCCGCCTTGAAGCGC
The DNA here is from genome assembly GCA_009843635.1 of Gammaproteobacteria bacterium. GTDB lineage: Bacteria > Pseudomonadota > Gammaproteobacteria > Pseudomonadales > Azotimanducaceae > Azophilus. The sequence continues at coordinate 59,058 of VYDB01000130.1, read as the reverse complement.
TCGGCCTTGGCGCGCAGCATCAGGTGCGGAAAGTCCACCGCCCATTCGTGGGGCGGCAGATAGGGGCACTTGGTCTGGGCGCATAGGTCGCAGAGAAAGCACTGCTCCACCACCTTGGCGTAGTCCGCCTTATCCACGCCGTCCACTTCCAAGGTGTCCGACTCTTCGACGAGGTCGAACAGGGTCGGGAAGGCGTCGCACAGGCTCACGCAACGGCGGCAGCCGTGGCAGATGTCGAATACCCGCTCCAGTTCGGCGTTCAGGTCCGCCTTGTCGTAGAAGGCGTCGGAGCGCCAGTCAATGGGACGGCGCTCCGGCGCCTCCAGGCTGCCTTCACGGACGGCCATGGGAATCCTATTCCATGGCGTCCAAGGCTTTTTGGAAGCGATTGGCGTGGGAGCGTTCGGCCTTCGCCAAGGTTTCGAACCAGTCGGAGATCTCCTCGAAGCCCTCGTCCCGGGCGGTCTTCGCCATGCCCGGATACATGTCGGTGTATTCGTGGGTCTCGCCGGCGATGGCCGCCTTGAGGTTGTCGCTGGTGGTGCCGATGGGCAGTCCGGTGGCCGGGTCGCCGACCGCTTCCATGTACTCGAGGTGGCCGTGGGCGTGTCCGGTTTCACCTTCCGCCGTGGAACGGAACACCGCGGCGACGTCGTTTTCGCCCTCGACATCCGCCTTGGCGGCGAAATAGAGGTAGCGCCGGTTGGCTTGGGACTCGCCGGCAAAGGCGTCCTTGAGGTTTTGCAGGGTTTGGCTGTCGTTCAGATCCATGGGATTGCGCCTCCTTAAGATGGTTTTGGCAAGTGTCCGCAGGTGATTGCCAAGCCAGACTACACGCGAACGTCCTGCCTTCGCCATTTGAAAGTTTGAATCAACGCCATAGCCGTTGTCTATCAAAGATGCCCGAATTGGAAGTTCTTCTATATGATAATCATTATCGTTTGTGGCCCCGGCGCTAGTTCAGTTTGAACGGAGCGAGGCTCCTTGAGGTCCGCACTTCGAGGGCGGGACTTATCTCGCTCCGGGGAAGACGCCCGAATCAGGCGTGGCGCAATGGAGATAAGGGCGTCCCGCCCTCGATTTGGCGAGCTCATGGCATCTCCCGGTTGGTGATCCGGGCTAAAATGATGGTCTTCCCCCGAGGTGGCGCGTTGCCGTGGTTCGACAGGAGTTGAGTCAGCTTGTGCGGCTGGCGTTGCCAATCATTCTGGCCCAGCTCTCGCAGATGGGCATGGGGGTGGCGGACACGGTCATGGCCGGGCGGCTGAGCGCCGCCGATTTGGCTGGGGTCGCGCTCGGCGGCAACCTGTTTTGGCCGGCGATGCTGTTCATAACCGGCGTCATCATGTCGATCACGCCCTCGGTTTCGCAGCTGCATGGCCGAGGGCAAGGCGAACAAGCCGGGGAGGTGGTGCGTCAAGCCCTCTGGATGGCGCTGGTCGGCGGCAGCGCGCTCATCGTGCTGCTGCGCAACGCGGAGCCGATCCTGCGCGGCATCGAGGTTGACCCGCTGGCCATCCCCATTGCCGGCGCCTACCTCAAGGCGCTGTCCTGGGGCGTCCTGCCGATGCTGGGCTTTTTCGCCATGCGCTACCTCTGCGATTCGATGTCCTGGACCCTGCCTGCCATGGTGGTGGCGCTGTCCGGGCTGGCGCTGAAGGTGCCGCTCAATGCCCTGTTCATCTATGGCGGGTTTGGCATGCCGGGCCTCGGCGGTGCTGGCTGCGGTTATGCCAGCGCCATCGTGATGACGAGCCAGATGTTGGCCATGGCGGGCATCGTGGCCTTCTCGCGCATGCGCAGCGCCGGTCTGTTCGCCCGCTTCAGTTGGCCGGACTACCGCGAAATCGGGCGCCTGTTCCGGCTGGGCGCGCCGATTGGCGCCTCCCACTTTCTCGAGATCAGCATGTTCTCGGCCGTCACGCTGCTGATTGGCCGCCTCGGCGTGGACGCGGTGGCGGCTCATCAAATCGCTGGCAATGTCGCCGGCCTTACCTTCATGGTGCCGCTGGCCTTAGGCATGGCGGCGTCCGTGCGAGTGGGTTTCAACGTGGGCCGCGAGGATTGGTCGTCGGCCCGCCGCAGCGGCAATGTCGCGCTGGGCGTCAGCGTCGGCTTCGGCTTGGCCGCGGCTGTGGCCATCTACCTTTGCCGTGATCTCGTGCCGAGCTTCTATACCAAGGACCCGGCGGTATTCGCCCTAGGCGCCAATCTCATGCTTTTCGTGGTGGCGATTCAAATTGTGGATGGTGCTCAGGGCACCGCCATGGGCGCACTGCGTGGCTACAAGGACACTCGCACGCCGATGCTGTTTGCAGGCTTGGCTTATTGGGGCGTGGGGCTGCCGCTGGCGGCTCTGCTGGGGTTTGGTTTGATGGGCGTGCCTGCTTTGGGGGTCTATGGCTTCTGGACCGGCACGATCGTGAGCCTCACCGTGGCCGCAGTGGCGCTCATTACCCGCCTTCAGTGGCTGTCGCGCCGACCGCACCGGATTCGCCAACTGGCTGTGCGTTGACGCCCATGTTGTGGGTGTGGCTGACCTTGGGCGCGGCTTTGCTGCAGAACGTGCGCTCGCTGCTGCAGCGTCAGCTATCCGCTGCCGAAGCGGGCCGACTGACCGTTCTCGGCGCCACCTATGTCCGCTTCCTCTACGCTGTGCCCTTCGCTTGGCTGGGTGCCGCGCTCCTGTTTGCCGACCGGCCGGTCCCCGAGGCTGGCCCGGCATTCTGGCTCAGCAGCGCCCTTGGCGGCGTCGCCCAGATCGGCGGCACGGCGGCCTTGCTGGGGTCCTTTCGGCGGCGCAGCTTCGCCGTGGGCACGGCGTTCTCCAAGACGGAGGCGATGCAGACCGCCGCTTTCGGTTTCGTGCTGTTGGGCGATTCGCTGTCTTCGCTGGCCTTGGCAGGCATCTTGGTCAGTCTGGTTGGAGTGGTCGTCATGACGGTTCAGGACAATCCCAGGAAAGGGGCGGATTGGCAGGGCGGCGCCGGCTTGGGCGTGCTGGCAGGCGCTGCGTTTGCGGTTGCCGCGGTCTGCTATCGAGGCGCGGCGCTTAGCTTGCCGGAGGGCGCCTTCTTCGAGCGGGCGGTGGCAACCTTGGCGGTTGCCTTGACGGTGCAGACCGTGGCGATGGGCCTCCTTCTGCGCCTGCGGGAGCCACGCACCCTGGCTGCCGTGTTGGCCGCTTGGCGTCCGGGCGCTGCGGTGGGCGCGGCCGGCGCCTTGGCCTCAGCAGGCTGGTTTTCCGCCATGACGCTGCAGAACGCGGCGCTGGTGCGCGCGCTCGGTCAAGTGGAGCTGATCTTCGCCTTTCTCACCAGCGTTTGGCTCTTTCAGGAGCGCGTTCGGTGGCGCGATGCTGCCGGCGGGGGCCTGCTTCTGGTCGGCGTGGCGCTGCTGATTTGAACGTTTAGACGTCCTCGAGAACGTGCGGCCACTCCAAGTGCAGCCAAGGGGTAAACTGGCTGGATTGTTCGGCTAGCCGCCGTGTCAGCTCCGCGGGAGCCACCCAAGCCCAGTCCTCGATTTCCGTGACGTTGACCACGGGCTCGCCCGTAAATTCCGCTTGGAAAACGGAGCAGAGTTCGTGCTCGCTGCCAGCGGCGCCGAAGGCGGCGTGGTACTCGAACTTGTAGATGTAGCTCAAGTTGCGTAATTGGTCTGCTGGCATGCCAAGCTCCTGGTGGAGGCGGCGTCGCACAGCGGTTTCCATCGTCTCGCCGCGCCGGGGGTGGGAGCAGCAGCTATTGGACCAATAGGACGGCCACAGGCGTTTGTCCGCAGCGCGCTTTTGGATCAGGACCTCGCCTTGGTCGTTGAACACGAAAGCCGAAAAGGCCCGGTGCAGGACGCCCTTGCCGTCGTGGCACGATGACTTGTCGAGAAAGCCGACAGGGGTGTCCTCAGCGTCCACTAGTATGAGGTCTTCCGCGTCGGAGGATACGATCTCCGACTTAGTAGCCTGGGCTGGGCGAGCCATGGTGCTCCTCCGTTGCTGTTCGGAATGTTGACGATTCTAACCTGAATCGTTGCGAGGCACGTTGGCGGTGGATTGATAGGACCATAATCCGCTCCTCATGACGCCAATGCCGAAGATGACCAAGGAGATGGCCATGCCCGGCACCAAGCCGGCCATCGGATCGAAGCGCTCCACCAGGACGCCGAGCAGAATCGCGCTTACCGGGGCGGAAACCATGAAGCTCAAAATCAGCACGGACAGGATTCGGGCGCCTTCGCCGGAAGGCGCCAGTTCCTGGACCATGGCGCGTGGCAGGGTGGCCGTCATTCCTTGGTTGATGCCCCAGACGAAGAGGGCGGCGTAGAACAGCTTCAGCGTGGGCGCAAGCCAAATCACGTACAGGATCGCCACCCGCGTAAGCTGCAGGAAGAGAAACAGGCGCCCTGGCCGCCGCAGCGGCATGAAGGGCAGCAAGGCCACGTTGGAGCCAATGGCGCCCGTGGTGAAGATGATCAGCACGAGGGCGAAGGTCTCCGGGCCGCCCAGGTAGATTTCCTTGACAATGTAGGGAATGACGATGATGTAGGCGCCAGCGTTGAACAGGCTGCTGAGGAAGTTGAGCCCGATGAGGTTGCGGACCAGAGGCATCTGCATGACAGCCTTGAGACCGGCGCCGATGTTGAGCCGCTGGGCTGAACGGGCGCCGGGCAGCGAGGGCAGCCGCCAGACCGCCACCAAGCCCGCAACAAAAGTCAGCGATTGGATGACCAGCACGGAGGCTAGGCCCAGCCTTTCCAGTTGGCCACCCACATACATGCCGCCGATGCCGACCAGCGAGGTGACGATGGTCATGATGGTCACCGCCCGTTGGATGTCGATGCGCGCCACCCGGGCGAGGGTGGACTGCCGAACCGGGTCGGACAGCGATTGGATGCCCGCCATCAGCACGCCGAAGGTCACCACCCACCAGTAGTTGAGCAGCCCGAGTTCGAACACCATGGCGATGGCCAGGGGCGGCAGGCACATGAGCAAGTGCATGACGGCCAGAAAGGAGCGCCCGTTGAAGCGGTCGCCAAGCACGCCGCCAATGAGCAGCATCGCCAGCGGCGGAAACTCGGCCAACGAGCGGGCGACGCCCGCTTGGTCCGGGGGAATTTCCAGCACCCCCACCAGCAGCCAAGTGAACAGGAATGCCTGCAGGCTCATGCCCGCCATCCACAGGCTGGAGCTCGCCAGATGCCAAGGGTAGGCGGAACGGGGTGGAGCGGCAGGGGGTTCAGTTTTCATGCTGGCCGGGCGATGATAACGCGTTGCGCAGTTGGCCCGTCGGGACGACCGGGCGCTTCGAACCAGATGAAATTGAGGAGAAAACCATGAAAATCGGCGTCGCCATGGCGTTCAACCACATCACGCCGCCCGCCTTCATCGGCGAGGCCGCCCGGGCGGTCGAGGCGGCTGGCTTTGATGCCATCTGGGTGCCGGAACACGTCATCTTCTTCCCGGAGTACGAGTCCCGCTACCCTTATTCGGCGAACGGCCGCATCCCCGGGGATCCGGAGGGCATTCTCGACCCCTTTTCGGCCTTGACCTACATTGCCGCCCACACCGAGCGCGTCCGCCTCGGCACGGGCATCTGCCTGGTGCCCCAGCGCAACCCCGTGTACACCGCGCGCATGGTGGCAGACCTCGACTACCTTTCCGGCGGCCGGGTGGACTTCGGTGTCGGCATTGGCTGGCTCAAGGAGGAGTTCGACAACCTGCAAATGGACTTCGCCACCCGCGCCCGGCGCACGGTGGAGTACATTGAAGTGATGCAGGCGCTGTGGAGCCCGGAGCTGGCCGCCTACGAAGGCGAGAGCTACCAGCTTGCCCCCTGCCAATTCAATCCCAAGCCGGTGCAGTCGCCCCATCCTCCGATCTTCTTCGGTGGCGAGAGCGAGCCCGCCCTGCGCCGCGTTGCCAGCCATGGCGATGGCTGGTACGGCTTCAATCTCAGCCCGGAGGCGTTCGCGGAGCGGCTAAGCCGCTTGGATGCCCTGCTCGCCGAGGCCGGCCGCAGCCGGGCGGATGTGCAGGTCTATGTCGGCCCTAGGCGCGACCTCCTGAACCCCGACGCCATCGCTCAGTTCAAGGCCCTAGGCGCCGACCAAGCCATCGTGCCCCTGATGGCTGCCAAGCTGGAGACGCTCAAGCCACGCATGGATGGATTGCTGAAAGCTGTAGGCCGCTGAGGCGCGTCCCTAGCTGACGGCTTCAAGATAGGCGCCTACCCGCGCCAAGTGACCGTCCACGTCCGTATCGCCAGCGTTGTGGGTGGCGACGGCGAGATGGGTTGCGCCCATCGCCCGCCACTTATCGGCGTGCGCCCGCCAGCGTTCCGGGGTGCCGCCGGCGAACTGGGCTTGCGCTTGGATGCCGAAGCCCTCCCAGGTCTGGCCCGCAGCTTCGCGATGCGCGCGTAGCGCATCGATGCAGGCTTGGCTGTTGGCGCTGGGGCCGCCGAGCGGCATCCAGCCGTCGCCGAGTTCGCCGCAGCGCTTGATCAAAGCGGGCGCGCCGCCGCCAAACCAGATGGGCACCGGGCGGGACGGGCGCGGATTGATGCCGGCTTGGGTGATGCGGTGGTAGTCGCCCTCGAAGCTGAAGGTATCCTCGCTCCACAGGCGGCGCATCAGGCTGACCTGCTCCGCCTGGCGCTTGCCGCGGTTGCTGAAGTCCTCGTTCAGGGCTTCGTACTCCACCGCGTTCCAACCGGTGCCGATGCCGAGGCGCAGCCGATTGTTCGATAGCAGCGCCACTTCCGCCGCCTGCTTCGCCACCAAGGCGGTTTGCCGCTGGGGCAGTATCAGCACCGTGGTGACCAGCTCCAGGCGGGTGGTCACGGCAGCTAAGAAGGCATAGAAGGTGAAAGGCTCGTGAAAGGCGATGTCCTTGTCGTAGGGGCCGCTCCAGCCACCGGGCCGGTCCGGGTCGGCGCCCAGCACGTGGTCGTAGATCAGCAGGTGGGTGATGCCCAGCGCCTCAAGGCCCTGGGCATAGGCCTTGATGGCTTCCGGATCCGTGCCGATTTCGTTGTGGGGCAGGACAGCGCCGATTTGCATGGTGTTTCTCCGCCTTGGGGTTCATTCGTCAAGGCGCGCAACCTACCACATCGACGCAGCGGAACCGATCCTTTAGCGCCCATCGCGGGCGGCGCCGCTTCAAAGGCTGCTCGCGGATGCCTTAGAATGCGTCCCCCTCCCTCATCTTCAGTTAACCATGGCGGAACCGGCGGCAGCGACGGGCACCTTCTCCTTTGTGCGGATGGAGCACGAAGTGCTTGAGCTTTGGGAGCGCTCCAAGGTCTTTGAACGCTCCATGGACCAACGCAAGGGCAAAAAGCCGTACATCTTCTACGATGGTCCGCCCTTCGCCACCGGGCTGCCGCATCACGGCCACATCGTTGCGAGCACGATAAAGGACATCGTGCCGCGCTACTGGACCATGAAGGGGCGCCATGTGCTGCGTCGCTTCGGCTGGGACTGCCACGGCCTGCCCATCGAGCACGAGATCGACAAGCAGTTGGGCATGTCCGCCCAGCAAGCAGTGGCCGAGCTTGGGGTGGCTGGGTACAACGACGAATGCCGGGCCATCGTCGGGCGCTACGTCGCCCAATGGCGGCGGACCATCACCCGCCTCGGCCGTTGGGTGGACTTCGACAACGACTACAAGACCATGGACGCTTGGTACATGGAATCCCTGTGGTGGGTAGTCAAGGCGCTGTGGGACCGCGGGCTGATCTACCAAGGCCAGAAGATCATGCCGGTTTCGACGGCTTTGGAGACGCCGTTGTCGAACTTCGAGGCGAGCGCCAACTACATGGAGGTGCAGGATCCGGCGGTCACGGTGCTGCTGAAGCTGAGCGATGAGGATGCCTACCTGTCGGCCTGGACCACCACGCCCTGGACCTTGCCCTCCAATCTGGCCGTCTGCGTCAACGCCAGTCTGAGTTACGTCAAGGCTCAGGATCCCGCTTCCGGCAGGCACATCTACTTTGCCGAGGAGCGGCTTGACGCCTACGGCGACCTCGAAGTGAAAACCCGGCTGCGCGGCAGTGATCTGGTTGGACGGCCCTACGAACCCCTCTTTCCCTACTTTGCCGAGGAGCAAGCGCGGGGTGCCTTCAAAGTGGTGGCCGATGACTACGTCACCGCCGATGAAGGCACCGGCCTCGTGCACCAGGCGCCGGCCTTTGGGGAGGACGATGCCCGGGTGCTGCAGGCGGCGGGCATCGAAGCCTTCGTCTGCCCGGTGAGCATGCAGGGCCGATTCACCGAGGAGGTCAGCGACTTCGCCGGCCTTTACGTCAAGGACGCCGACCGCGCCATTGTCCGGCACCTGAAGGACGCCGGCGCCCTCTACCGCGAGGAGACAGTGCGCCACGCCTATCCGTACTGCTACCGCTCCGACACCCCGCTGATCTACCGGGCGGTGCCGAGTTGGTACGTGCGGGTCACGGCCATCGTGGACAAATTGCTCGCGGCCAACGCCGAGGTGCGTTGGGTGCCGGAGCACATCAAGGACGGCCGCTTCGGCAACTGGCTCAAGGGCGCGGTGGACTGGGCCATTTCCCGCAATCGGGTGTGGGGCACCCCCATTCCCATTTGGATCAACGATGTGTCCGGCGAGGCGATTTGCATCGGTTCGCTGGATGAGCTTGAGGCCCTAACCGGGGTACGGCTTGAAGACCTGCACCGGGAGCACGTGGACCCGCTGACCTTTTCCATCGACGGCGAGGACGGCACATACCGCCGCATCCCGGAGGTGCTCGACTGCTGGTTCGAATCCGGTTCCATGCCCTACGCGCAGTTGCATTACCCGTTCGAGAACCGGGACATCTTCGAGGCGGGCTTCCCGGCGGAGTTCATCGCCGAAGGCTTGGACCAGACCCGGGGCTGGTTCTACACCCTCACCGTGCTGGCCGCAGCGCTCTACGAGAAGCCCGCGTTCCGCAACGTCATCGTCAACGGCATGGTGATGGCCGCCGATGGCAAGAAGATGTCCAAGCGGCTGAAGAACTACACGCCGCCGGACGAATTGATGGAAACCTTCGGCGCGGATGCCTTGCGGCTGTACCTCATCAACTCCGGTTTGGTCCGGGCGGAGGAGCAGCGCTTCGCCGACGCCGGGGTGCGCGACATGACGCGGCGCGCCTTGCTGCCCTGGGTCAATGCCTTCGCCTTCCTGAAGACCTACGCGGAGATCGACGGCTGGTCGCCTGAAAAAGGCAGCCATCCCGGCGACAACATCCTCGACCAGTGGATTTTGTCCCGGCTGCAGACGTTGAAGGCGGGTGTGGCCCGGGAGATGGACGCCTACCGGCTTTACAACGTCGTGCCCAGGCTCTTTGAGTTCATCGAGGACCTGACCAATTGGTACATCCGCCTCAACCGCAGCCGCTTCTGGGGCGAGGGGATCACCGCCGACAAGATCGCCGCCTTCGCCACCCTGCACTCGACCCTGCAGGAGCTGAGCTTGGTCATGGCCCCCTTTGCGCCGTTTCTCTCCGAGCACCTCTACCAAGCTCTCGCCCAGTTTGGCGGCGGCAAGCCGAAACCGGAGTCGGTGCATTTATGCGACTATCCCAAGGCGGAGAAGGGCTTCGTCAAGCCCGCCTTGGAAACCGCCGTGGCGCGCATGCGGCAGGTGATCCTGCTCGGACGCGCGCAGCGCGAAGAGGCCAAGATTGGTCTGCGCACCCCCCTAAGGCAGCTCTCCATCATTCACCGCGACCCGGACCTGCTCGACGAGATCGCCAAGCTCGGCGCCACCATCAAGGCCGAACTGAATGTGCAGGCGCTGACCTTCGACAGTGACGAAGCGCGCTACATCGAACTCGCCGCCAAACCCAACTTCAGGGTGCTCGGCAAGCGCCTCGGCAAGCGCATGAAGGCCTTTGCCGCGGCAATCGGATCACTATCCGCGGAGCAAATCGCCCGGTTTCAGGCCGATGGCGAGCTCTTGCTCGACGGCGAACGCTTCGGTGCCGAGGAAATTGCCGTGCAGCACCAACCCCTGCCGGATTCCGGTGCCGCGACGGACGGCCAAATCAGCGTGGTCTTGGACTGCACCTTGACCGATGACCTGATTCGCGGCGGCCACGCCCGGGAGTTCGTCAACCGGGTGCAGCGGGCGCGCCGGGAGCGCGGGTTCGCGGTGTCCGACCGCATTGTGCTGCGCTATGAAGCCGTCGAGGCCTTGGCGCATGCCGCCGATGAACACCGGGACTACATCATGGGCGAGACGCTGTGCACCACCTTTGAGCAGGTCGAGCTCGGCGACGGCGACGCACCCATCGAGGTGGAGATCGACGGGATGGCGCTGCGCTTCTCAATGACTCGGGCGGTGTACTACAAGTAGTTGAGCAACCGCAGCCGCAGTCCGACCGCATCAGCGCCGGGGGCTTGGGTGACCAGCGTCGGCGTGGTGAACTCGGTGAGCGTCTTCCTGCCGTAGTCGGCGTAGTAGGCCTCGACCTGAAGCAACGTCCGCCGTCCGATGGGCTTGCCGACGCCCAAGCCCAGGGTCCAAGCGGTGCGGGCCTTGCTGAACCGGCTGATGCCGGCAGTGAAGTCGGCTGCCGTTGGGCAGGGCGTGGGGAGGCTGGGCGTGGGCGGGGCAAGGCATCCTAGGTAGCGGTTGATGGTCTTGGTTTCGGTGCGTTGCGCGCCGGCCAGTGCGTAGAGTTCGGCGTTTTGGCCGATCAAGGCGCCGAGGAACTCCGGCCGCCCGCCAAGGCGCAGCGTCGCGCCGTAGCTCCAATCCTTCTTGAAGCGCCAGGCGTCCGGCCAGCTTTCGCCCGCCTGCGCCCAGCCTCGGTCGCCGAATTCCGGCATCGGTTGGCCCTGGTCGGCTTGATACTCGGCTCGCGCTTGGGGGTTGCGCACCCCGGCCAACAGGCCCTTGGCCTTGCCGCTGTGCCAAGTCAGGTTGAACTCGGCGCTCAAATGCAGGCCGTCGCCGTTCAGGGGCAGTCGGTAGCCGGCCGCGGCACCCAATCCGGTTGCTGTTCCGTCGCCGGAATCCCGGTCATGGAACACTTGGCCCTGGGATGGCGTCTGATTGCCGGGTTGCCGGTTGTCCACGACCTTGCGGATGCTGGCGTCGAACCGCTCAGCGGAGGCCGCAAGACCCAAGTAGAAGCCTCGATCTTGTGCCAGGCTACCGTTGGGCAGGCCGCCCAGCGCAGCGATGACGCCCAGCAGAAGACGGGGGAGGAGTTTGGTGAATTGAATTTTCATGCTGTCAATTGCCTGTGAAAGTGGGGGTGGTTTTGGCCAAGTAGGCCTCGATGGCGGTACGCCGGTCATTACTGCTGGCGGCCAGCAGGTTCTGGTCAACGTCCATGTGCATGATGGCGGCATCGAGGGCGCCGGCGATCTGATTGACGCTCTGCTTGATCATCTGCGCGGCGATGGGCGGTTTGGCCGCGTAACGGTCGGCCATCTCTCGGGCGGCTTCGAGCAAGCGTTTGCCCGGCACCTGCTCGTCGAGAACGCCCCAGGCAAGCAGAGTGTTAGCTTGGATGCGTTCGCCCCCGATCACCAGCCGCTTGGCTCGAGCGGCTCCGACCAGGCGCACCAGCAGGGGCAGGCCGCGCCACATCAAGTTAACGCCAATGTCGATTTCCGGGTACTGCATGAAGCAATCATCGGCGCCGACGCGGAAGTCAAGCGCGGTGGCGATGCAAGCGCCGCCGCCCATGGCGGCACCGTTCCAAGCGGCGATGGTGATCTGGTCCATCTGCATGAGCGCGCTGACGCAGCGTTCGCCGATGCGCATTCGGCGGCGCCGCTGCACGAGCGGGGCGCGATAGGCGTCGCCTCCGTCGGTGAGGTCGGCTCCGGAGGAGAAGTGGGCGCCCGCGCCTGTGAAGATGACTGCCCGAGTCTTAGCGTCGTCACGAAAGGCCAGCGCGGCGGCCTCGATTTCCGCCAAATGCTCGTAGTGCAAGGCGTTGGCCTTGGCAGGGCGGTTGAAGATGACCGTCGCGACGGCCGGGGAGGTCTGCTCGACCTTGATATGGCGGAAGTTCATGGCCGCAACCCTACTTGGACAAGCGCAGGCCCCGCAAGAGGTGCGTGGGGTCGCAAGAGGGGAGAGGGTTTTGAAAAATGGGCAGGGAAAGAAGAGGGATACCCGTGGGAAGGGGGAGGGGAGGGAGGAAGCCGGGTATCCCTCATTTTCGGCGCCTATTCACTCAACCAGTGAATTCGTTCCTTGCTTGGCTGCGCATCGCTGACCGCTGGCCGTGCATCGCGTCCGATGCCTGTATGTTACTTTTGGTAACGCCAAATGCAACCGGAAGTAACGCAACAGGCTGTTGCATTCATGCAACGCTCCATCGCAAAATGCCGATAAGTCATGGACTCCAAAGGACCGCGAAAGTTCAAACTCGTTAACGCGGTCCCGCTATCGCGGCAGTCCGGGCTGGATCGGGCATTGAGCGGGAGCAGAGCAGGAAACAGTGGATTGGGACGACTTCAAATTCTTCTCGGCGGTAGTGCGCAGCGGAACGGTGCGCGCCGCCGCCAAGGCGTTGGGCGTTCACCCTTCGACGGTCACCCGCCGCTTGGAGCACTTGGAGACCCGCTTGGGCGTAAAGCTCTTCAATCGCCGCGGGCAGGGCTTGGTGCTTACCGCCGCCGGCGAATCGGCTGCCGCCGGGCTTCGGCGCATCGAGCAGGATATCGCGGGCATTGAGCTTCTCCTGCGTCGCAGTGAGGGAGAGTTGGCCGGACCGGTTCGGGTGGTTGTGCCCGGGTTTCTTTTGCTGGGCGGGTTGGTGGACGACTTGGATCGCTTTGTCAACGCATACGGGGAAATCCAAATCGAATGGATGAGCAGCTTTTCGCCCTCTGCGTCGCCCGCTGCGCCCTTTGATGTGGCCCTCGAACTGACTGCCGCCCCCGCCTTGGACCTCATTGGACGCGAGATCGGAGCGGTGGGTTGGTCGCTGTACGGCCATCGAGGTCTGCTCGTTGATTCCGGATCGGCTCCCAAGTGGATCGAGGCAGACGGATTGGCCTGTGGAAAGACCGCCGCCCTCGCCATTGACAGATTGAAGTCGAGCCACTTGGAAGGAACGCCGATGGTGGCCCGGTGCCAAGGTTTCACGCATCTGCTGCCGCTGCTCCGCGCTGGCGTTGGCGTGTCGGCGCTGCCCTGCCTGATCGGGGACGCCGATGGGGAGCTTAAGCGCCTGCCCGGCGCGGGGGTGGAGCGGGAGCCACTCTGGTTGCTTAGGGCGCCCGAAAGCCGGGGCACCCGCCGGGTGCAGGTGTTCGTGGACTATCTGCACGCGGCTGTCCGGGCCAAGGCGGTGCGCCTGCGCGGTGGGTGATGATATGGTGGCAAACCTTTGGTCTGTTGGCTTACAAAGAGCCGAGTTTCTCCGGTGAACAAAGCCATTCCTTGGATCGGCGTGCTGGGCGCGACGGGATTGGGCGCCTTGCTGGCGCTGGCGGGCAGTGACGGCGGCGACTGCTTGGCCGGCATTCCCGTGTTCGCGCTTTGCGTTGTGCTGGCTTTCGCGATCCAGTGGCTGGCCTTCGTGCCGGCGTACTTGGCACAGAGCGAACGGTACTACGACCTGACCGGCTCATTCACCTTCCTGAGCCTAGCCCTGTTCGCGCTCGCTGCCTCGGAGCCGCCGGATGCGCGGGCCACCATCATCGCCTTGCTGGTCGCATGCTGGGCGTTGCGCTTGGGTTTTTTCCTTAGTGCGCGCATCCGCCGGGATGGCTTCGACCGCCGCCTAAGCCGAATCAAGAAGGACTTTGCAGCCTTTCTGATGACCTGGAGCCTGCAAGGGGCTTGGGTGACGGTCTCGTTCGCGCCGGGGCTGGCTGCCATTACCGCCTCATCGCGCGTGCCTGCTGATGGCTTTCTGATCACCGGCGTTGTCCTCTGGGGGCTCGGCTTCGCCATCGAGGTGGCGGCGGACGAACAAAAGCGGCGTTTTCGCAGCCAGGTCGCCAACGCCGAACGATTCATTACCAGCGGGCTTTGGGCTTGGTGCCGGCATCCCAACTACTTTGGCGAAATTCTGCTTTGGGTGGGCATCGCCGTGGCTGCATGGCCCGCGCTGCAGGGCTGGGCGCTGTTGACGCTCGCTTCACCGCTGTTCATCGTCTTGCTGCTGACGCGAATCAGCGGCGTGCGCATGCTGGGGGCGAGCGGCCAGAGGCGTTGGGGCGAAGATCCGGAATACCGGGACTATCTGGCCCGCACCCCAGCTCTCGTTCCGCGCCGCCCCAAGCGGAGGCCCAAATCCTAGGCGTGACTCCCGTACAACATCTCAAGGCCCTTGCCGCCTTTGTCGCGGTGTCCCTCAACCTGCTGTTTTGGTGTGCGCCGCTGCTTGCAGTGTTGGTGGTTCGCCTGTTGGTGCCCAAGGCCCGGCCCGCCGCCCACCGCGTGAGTTGTGGCATCTACCGCAGCGCGGTGGCGTTCGACGACTGGTGGCTCACGCGGATATCCGGTGCCCGCTGGTGCCGTCCGCGCTTGGATCTCGATCCTGAGTCGGCCTGCATCCTGGTCGCCAACCACCAGTCGTGGGCGGATATCTTCCTGCTGCAGAGCGCCATCGTCCGGCGCGGGCCGGTCATCAAGTTCCTGTGCAAGCGGGAACTCGCCTACATTCCGGTGTTGGGACTCATCATGATGGCTTTCGATTTTCCCATTATGCGCCGCCGAGGGCGTGTCGGCGGCTCCGCCGAGGATCGTCGGCGTCAGGACCGGGAGCGGGTTCGCCAAGCTTGCGCCGTGTTGTTGGAGGCGCCGGCGGCGATGCTCACGTTCGCCGAAGGCACCCGATTCAGCGAGGCCAAGCGGCGGCTTTCTATGAGTCCGCACCGGCACTTGCTGCGCCCTCGGGCAGGCGGCTTAACGGCCATCGTCGAGGCCTTAGCTTCGCTCCGTCCCCCGGTCCTTGACATCACCATCCAATACGGGCGCTCCGCTGCCTTTTGGGCTTTTCTCGGCGGTGCCGGCGGGCCGGTGACGATGACGGTGCGCCGTTTTCCCCTAGGTGAAGTGCTCGATGCCGGGCCACTGGAATGGCTTGAGGAGCGCTGGCGGCTCAAGGATGAGCGCCTCAGCGCGGCGGCTGCGGCGAGTTGATGTCGGCACTGTCCTGAAGATAGGCCCTCACCGCCGCCCGCCCGCCGCGAAACTCCACGCGTCGCTGCTTGGTCTTGAGTTGATAGTCGTACATCGGGTCGTAGTACCAAGTCAGCAGCCGCTCAATCCAGCCTTCGTGATCGCCCCGGCTGAACCCTGCCTTCAGCGCCTCGCCAACTTCGGCGTGCCGTTGGTGGCCCAAGCGCTTCTCAATGCGGTCTAGCGCCGCTTGGTGCCGGGTGAGCAGCGCCTCTTCGGAGGTGCCGTTGGCAAGGGGTTCATCAACGTACTCGGCACGAATGTGGGCGATGCGCATAGGCAAAGGCGCTTCGAGCAGCACGACGGGCGCTTGCTGCATGCGGGCGTGCCAGAATTGGGGCAGGGCAAGGCGCCCAATGGTGCGGCTCTCGTCCTCGACGATCAGGCGCGGGCCGCGATGCTTGAGGGTGTCGATGGCCAAGGCGTTCTCGAAGGCGATGGGCGTCGGCTGCCCACCGCCGTGGCCGCCGAAGGCGGAGCCGCGATGCCGTGCGAGGGCTTCGAGGTCGATCGCGTCGGGCAGCGTCTCGATGACCTTGGTTTTGCCGACGCCGGTGCGTCCTGCCAACACCAGCCAGCGCTTGGCTCGGACCGGATCGGCGCCCGACCCCGCGGCACCGGTCGATGCCGATGCGTCGGCCGGCGCCAAGGCTTCGAACACATCGAGACAGGTTTGGCGCAGCCGCTTGTAGCCGCCTTCGACCCGCAGCGCGTTCCAGCCGGCTTCGCGCAGCCAGGATTGCGCAATGGCGGAACGCAATCCGCCGCGCCAGCAGTAGATCCAAGCCTCGGGATGGCGGGTGAGAAAGTCCGTCCAGCTCTTGATGCGGGCGTCGCGGACCGGGCCCGCAACCAATTCGTAGCCCTTGCGAATGGCCGCATCCCGTCCGCGGCGCTTGTGCAAGGTGCCAATCTCCGCCCGCTCATCGTCGGTCAACAGCGGTTTGTTGACGGCGCATGGAAAGGCGCCCCGAGCGAACTCCGCCGGTGCGCGCAGGTCAATCAGGGGCACGTCGAGGGCCAGCAGGTCGGATGGGGTCATAGCCGATTAGGTGCGTCGGCCGCGTGCGCTTAGGGCGCGGGCTCGATCACCGGCTTACCGGCCAGGAAGAGATCGAGATGCTGCTGCAGAATGTCAATTACGTCGTCCCGGTCGGCGTGGATGGCTTCCTGCAGGGCCAATTCCTGCAGGCGCACCGCTTCGCGGAAGTTGCCGGTGGCGGCGTAGGTGGCCGCCCAGGTGTCTAGGTACTCGGGCTGCGAGCGGGCCTGCTCGTTGCTTTCCATCATCCTAGTCATGATGCGATTGGCGAAGCGCCCGCGGCGCAGGCGCTTAAGGTCCGACACGGCCAGCGTCCAAGCCACCTCGTTGACAATTTGGGCGTTGTCCGTACCCGCCTTGGCGGCGTCCCGGTACCATCGATAGGCGACGCGCAGGTTCTGCTCGGTGGCAACGCCCCGGGCGTGGAGATTGCCGAGCATCAGCATGGCTTCCGGGTTGGCCGTGTCCTCGACCGTCTCCTCAAGCCAAGCCACTGTGCGGGAATCTCCAGCACCGCGCTCGCGCATCAGGTAGCGGGCGTAGCTTAGTCTGGCGGCTTCGTTGTTGAGGGCGGCGGCGCGGACGAAGTAGTCTTCAGCCTGCTTCCGGTCCTTCGCCACCTTGTTGCCCGCGTAGTGCAGATGGGCCAGGTAGAGCAGGGCGTCGCTGTTGCTGAGATCGGCGGCCTGCTTGAGGAGCGGGATTGCCGTTTCCGCGTTGTCGCCGCCGAAAGCGCCGCTCAGGTAGAGCGCGCCGAGCGCGTACATGGCCTCGGAGGAGCCGAGCGCGATGGCCTGCAGGTAGTTGTCGAGCGATTCGTCGAGCGCCGCCTGTCGCTCATCCCCTGGGTCGGACTGATTGGCCCTTTTCCAATGAATGCGGGCTAGGATGTTGTTGGCGATGACGTTGTCAAAGCGCGATCCGGCCTGCAGCCAGCCGATGGCGTCTTCCGTGCGGTCGCGGCTAAGCAGCAGCGCGCCCACCGCGGTTTGCGCCGCCGGGTCGCCTTGCCGGGCCAGCAATCCCATGAGTGCCAGAGGCGAAAACGCGGCTTCGCCCGCCACCTCCGCAAACCCGTGCTCGGCGGCGCGGTAAATGCCCTGCAGCGTGAAGTGCAGGACTCGCAGGGGGCCTCGGTCGGGTCGGCCCTGCACCATCATCATCAACGGCGCCGCCTCATTGGACTGATAGATCGCGCCCACCGGGGAGAGGCCTTCCAAGCGCAGGAAAATCTGCGCCTCGATCGGCGTCACGGCCCCGAAGGGGGCGTCGTTGGCACCCGTCCCGCCCGCCGACATGGCCGCCTTGACCGCATCCGCCCAAGCGCCGTGCTCGCTGGCTGTCTCCGCCGCATCCACGTGATCATAGAATCGTTGCAGCACATGGTGGCCGACTAGGCTTCCAGGATTCAGATCAAGGATGGCGCTGCCAATGGCGCCGAGCTTGAGCGGCTCGTATTCCACGAGCTTGATGGCTTCGCTTTCGAGTTCAATCAGCCGATCCATGCGTTTGGGCAGGTCGTCGCCAGCTAGGAACTCGGCCCGAAGCTGGGCGGCGGCGAAAGGCCCGGAACCCTCGTCCACGGCGGCGCCCGCCGCTATTGGGGGTGCCGATTGGCAACCACACAGCAGCGCTAGGAGACAAAGCGTCAATCTGAGGGCGGAGGAAAGCATGGCGCCCCTTTATAGCACCCTTTTTGAATTTCGTGCCATCGCGAACTTTGGCCCTTGGGGGCCAAAGTTCGATTGGAGTTTCGCTATCGCGAAACTCCGCGTGCGAGTTTGGCATGAATTGTGAACTGTTGCCCGGACTCTTATATGATGCCGCTGTTTCGTTTGAAGGAGGATGGCTGATGGCTTTCCAACTCAAGTTGCGGCTGCCAACAGCCGAGCGGGCGCTGCCGGGCCGCGCTGAGCGAATGCCGGTTCCTGCCAAGCACTTCGTCAATGGCCATCCGCTGGTTGGCCCTTACCCAGACGGCTTGCGCCAAGCCGTCTTCGGCATGGGCTGCTTTTGGGGGGCGGAGCGCCTGTTCTGGCAGACCAAGGGGGTGTTCACCACCGCCGTTGGCTACGCTGGCGGCTTTACCCCCAATCCGACCTATGAAGAGGTCTGTTCGGGGCTGACCGGGCATACCGAGGCGGTGCTCGTGGTCCACGACCCGCAGGAGGTGGGCCTTGACGAACTGCTGAAGGTGTTTTGGGAGGGCCACGACCCCACCCAAGGCATGCGGCAGGGCAACGATGTCGGCACTCAGTATCGGTCGGCCATCTACTTGGGCGAGGACCTTGAAGCTGCCTTGGCCTCCCGTGAACGGTATCAGGAGGCGCTGATGGCGGCGGGGTACGGCGCGATCACCACCGAAATCAAGGCCGCACCGCCGTTCTACTACGCCGAAGCCTACCATCAGCAGTACCTGGCCAAGGTGCCCAATGGCTACTGCGGTCTCGGCGGCACGGGCGTCACCTGCTTCGAAGTGTCCAAGGTGGCTGCCGGCGGGTGAGCGTTGCCGGGAGAGCACTCGGCGTTGGGATCGATTTCGGCACGACCAACTCCACCGCTGCCGTTTTTGACGGGGAGCGGCTTGAATTCGTCGGCCTCGAAGATGGAGCGCCGATCATGCCGTCGGCCACCTACATCGACCGTGCCTTGCAGGCTTGCGTCGGCCAGCAGGCCATCGACCGATACCTGGCCGGCAACGCCGGCCGCACCGTCGAGTTCATTCCCGAGGTCATCGGCACCGAGTCTGAATTCGTCCAGCATGGCGACTCGCAAAATCCAGCGCCCCTCGAGACGGCGACCAAGGCGATCTACGGCCAGCCGCTGATTGACAGCGGCCTGCAGGGCCGGCTGTTCCGCGGCATGAAGCGCCTGTTGGGCGACGAGCGGACCCGGCGGTTGATGGTGTTCGATCACCCGTTCCGAGTGGTTGCGCTGATCACCCCGATACTGCTGCACATCCGCAAGCGAATCCGGCATGCTGGCGTGGAGAACTGCGTCCGTGCCCACGTCGGCCACCCGGTCAACTTCGAGGGGCGCGAACCGCATCGCAACCGCACGGCCTTGGCCCGCTTGGGCGAGGCTTGCCGCCATGCGGGCATCCACGACCAGCGGCCCTACGCCGAACCCGTTGCTGCCGCGGTGCGCTATCTGCACGGCCAACCAGGGCTTGATGGTGAGTGCCTGCTGACCGTGGACTTCGGTGGCGGCACCTTGGACTTCTGCGTGCTGCATCGGCGTGGCGACCGCTTTGACGTGGCCACCACCCACGGCATCGCCCTCGGCGGCGACCGCATCGACCAGTTGCTGTTCCGGGAACTGCTCTTTCCCCTGCTTGGCAAGGGCGAGGTCTGGCGTCGGCGGGGCATGAGCCGCGACATCGAGACCCGCTTCCCCTTCGAGGACTACGAGCAATTGCTGCTCAACTGGACCGTCGGCTACACGCTCAACCAGAACAGGTACACCACCGCGGTGATGGACTGCATCGCCCAGGGCGGACCCGGCGGGCGCAAGTTCGGCCGCCTGCACGAACTCATCCGGCGCAACCTCGGCTATCTCGTGTTTCAGTCCATCAAGGCCTTCAAGGCGGAGCTGTCGAAGAAGCCGAAGGCGGTGCTGGACGTTCCCGAGATTGACGTGCAGGTGGAGCTGACCCGCCCGCAATTTGAAACGCTGATCGCCGAACCGTTGGCGGCCTTTGGCGCGGCCCTTGACGAAACCTTGGCCCGGGCGGGCGTAGCCGCTGCCGATGTGGACATCGTGCTGCGCACCGGGGGCTCCAACCTGATCCCCGCCGTGCGGCGCATCCTCGATGAGCGCTTCCCCGGGCGGGTGGTGGAGCAGGATCCATTCA
This sequence comes from Gammaproteobacteria bacterium, assembly GCA_009843635.1. Taxonomy (GTDB): domain Bacteria; phylum Pseudomonadota; class Gammaproteobacteria; order Pseudomonadales; family Azotimanducaceae; genus Azophilus. Next base: position 39,003 of record VYDB01000130.1, on the reverse strand, counting down.
CCAGCGTTGCCGCCGGATTGGCCATCGCGGACTATTGTTCAGCCGACTAGCTGGCCTCCGCCGGCGGCGGCCAATCGGGGTTCAGGGTCAGGAAGAAGTCCTTGAGCATGCGGTAGGTCAACCCCCAGACGAAGTGGCCCCCGGTGAGCCGGTAGCCATTGAACACCGTGGGCTCTCCCTCAATGGGCAGGGTTTCGGTGTCGTGCAGGCCGTTGGCCACCAAGGAGTCGAGCGGCGCCCAGACCACTTCCGCCACTTCGTAGTTGAGTTTGAAGCTGGGGTCGCCTTCGAGGACGAAGACGTGTGGTGCGATCAGCATGTCCAAGCGCGGGCCCCGAGGTGCGGCATAGTGGTGGTCGAGGGCGCCAAGGTACTCGCTGGCGGCGAGGTCGAGACCGATTTCTTCAAGCGTTTCGCGAATCGCCGCCGCCTTGAGGTCAGCGTCGGCTCCTTCCCGGTGGCCACCGGGGAAGGCCATCTGGCCGGACCAGGGATCGCCCGCCTTCTCCGCCCGCTTGATGAAAAGGACTTCGGTTTGACCTTTCTGCTCCCGTAGAATGACGGCCACGGCCGCTTGCCGGGTACGGCGTCCGGGGATGACGGTATCACCTCGGTGGCCAGCAAGGCGCCGACGGATGCTGGGCAGATCAATCACGGGAAGGGGATGTTAACCTTGATGCATCGTTCGCCTCAAAGTCGTCCCATGCCCCGAGTTCGCCAAGGCCATCGTTGTTTCGTGTGCGGCCCCGACAATCCGATTGGCCTCAAGGTCCGCTTCCGCTTGGAAGACGATCTGTGCTTGGCGGAATTCACGCCGGATGAACGGCACGCCGGCTACAGCAACGTCACCCACGGCGGCATCGTGTTCAGCCTGCTCGATGACGTCATGGCCAATTGGCTTTGGCTGAAAGGCATCGTTTGCTATACCGCCAAGGCGGACATCCGCTACCGAGCGGAACTGCCGATCGGCGCTGCGGTGCGCTTGGAGGGTCGTTGCCTGAAGCGCAAGGGACGCCTCGCGCAGATGGCGGGTCGGATCATCCGCCAGGACAGCGGCGCCTTGGTCGCGGAGGCCACGGCGAGCTTCATGACGACACCCGAGCCTCAACCGGAAGGGCGCAGTCAACAATGAGCAACCACAAGAGTCCCGGCACCATCGGCTTCGACACCCTTTCCCTGCACGCCGGGCAAGCGCCGGACCCCGCCACCGGGGCGCGGGCGACGCCGATCTACCAGTCCGCCTCCTTCGTGTTCCCGGATTCGGACTTTGCGGCTGGGCTATTCAACATCGAACGGGCTGGCCACGTCTATTCACGCCTGTCCAACCCGACCAACGCGGTGCTCGAGGAGCGCATTGCGGCGCTCGACGGCGGCGTGGGCGCCATTGCCACCGCCAGTGGCCAGGCCGCCATGCACCTCGCCGTGGCGACCATCTGCTCGGCGGGCGACCACATCGTCTCCAGTCGGTCGCTCTACGGCGGCACCCACAACCTGCTCGAGTACACCCTGCCGCGCTTCGGCATCGAAACCACCTTCGTGGATCCGCGGGATCCCGCCGCCTTTGCCGCCGCCATTCGGCCTGACACCCGGCTGGTGTTTGGAGAAATACTTGGCAACCCGGGCCTGGAAGTGCTCAATGTGCCGGCGGTGGCCGAGGTGGCTCACCAGCGCAGCTTGCCGTTGCTGGTTGACGCCACCTTCGCCACCCCCTACCTATGCCAGCCCATTCGGCTGGGCGCCGACTTGGTCATGCATTCGGCCACCAAGTTCCTCAGCGGCCACGGGGTGGTGATCGGCGGCCTGCTCGTCGATGGCGGCGCGTTCGATTGGGAGAGCGGCCCGTTTCCCACCATCAACGACCCTTACGTTGGGTTTCACGATCTGGTGTTTGGCGAAGAGTTCGGCCCCGCGGCTTTCATCACGCGGGCTCGCAAGGAGGGCATTCGCGACTTCGGCGCCTGCATGGCGCCGATGACGGCCTTTCAGATCCTGCAGGGGCTGGAAACCTTGCCGCTGCGCATGGCGCGGCATGTGTCCAATGCTCTGCGCGTGGCGGAGTTTTTGGCCAGCCATCCCTTGGTGGAGTCAGTCAGCCACCCAGGGTTGCCGGACCACCCGGATCATGCGCTGGCCCGCGAACTGCTGCCCAAGGGTGCCGGGGCGGTGTTTGGCTTCACCGTGGCCGGTGGCCGGGAGGCGGGCAAGACCTTGATCGAATCGCTTGACCTCTTCTCCCACTTGGCCAATGTCGGCGACGCCAAGTCTTTGGTCATTCATCCGGCGAGCACCACCCATCACCGAATGGATGCGAAGGCGCTGCAGGCGGCTGGCATCGGCGAAGGGTTGATCCGCGTGTCGATCGGCCTTGAGGACGCGGACGACTTGGTGGCCGACCTAGGCCGCGCCCTGCATCGTGTGGGTAGGAAGCGGTCCGGATGAGGCTCGAAGTGGACGGCAAGGCGGCGTTTGCCGCCACCGGCAGCGCGTCCCATGCGTCGGGGCGGCGAGCGGTTGTCTTCATTCACGGCGCCGGCATGGATCACAGCGTTTGGGTGATGCCCGCCCGCCACTTCGCCCGGACCGGATTGAACGTTCTGGCCTTGGACCTCCCCGGCCACGGGCGCAGCCAAGGCCCCGGGCTCGATTCGATTGCCGCGATGGCGGATTGGGTGGTGCGGGCCATGGATGCGGCGCACTTTGAGGCCGCGGCGGTGGTGGGGCACAGCATGGGCTCGCTGGTCGCCTACGTGCTGGCGGCGCGGCATCCCGACCGGTGCCGGGCGCTGGCCCTGCTTGGTGCGTCCGCGCCCATGCCCGTGACCGATGCGCTGCTTGACGCCGCGCGCGACGACGACCACGCCGCCATCGACATGGCCAACACTTGGAGCCACAGCCCGCGCGCCAAGCTGGGCGCGTGCCCCAATCCAGGCATGTGGATGCTGGGTGGCGGGGAACGCCTGCTGGAAACGGCCGCGCCCGGCGTCTTTCATGCCGACCTTGCCGCCTGCAACGGCTTCGATCCGGAAGCGGATGCTGGGCCAGTTCGGTGCCCGGCGTTGGTCGTGGTCGGCGAAGCGGACCAAATGACCCCGGCGCGAGCCGGCATCCGGGTCAGCGAACGCCTGCAAGATGCCCGGTTGGAACGCTTGGCCGGTTGCGGCCACTCCATGCTCTCCGAACAGCCCAATGCAGTGCTTGACGCCCTAACCGCCATCGTGCCCTGACGCGGAGGAACCCCCCCATGCTTGAACTTCTATTTGCCGGCATTCTCTTTGTTGCCGCCCATCTCGTGGTCAGCAACACGCGCTTGCGCCCCATGCTGATGCGTAGGCTCACCAAGGGGGGCTATGCGGGGCTTTATTCCGTGATGGCCTTGGCCACCTTGGTCTATTTCGTGATGGCCTACAACGACGCGCCGCGGCTGCACTACTTCTGGCCGCTGGAGCCGATGCTGTATTGGGTGCCGAAGGCGCTGATGCTGGTCGCCTTCATCTTCCTGGCAGGCGGCATCCTGGGCGCGACGGCGACCTCGGAAGCCCTGGCCGGCAGCGCCGCCGACGAAGCGGCCTTGGCCAAGCTGACCGGCGGCATCAATCGCATCACCCGCCACCCCGTGCAATGGGCGCTGATCCTTTGGGCCGCTTCGCACTTGGTGGCCAACGGCGATGCCGCGTCAGTGGTCTTCTTCGGGGGGTTCCTGGCGTTGTCGCTGGCCGGCAATTGGTTCGCGGACCGCAAGAAGGCGCGGGCGTCCGGCGACGACTGGCCAGCCTACGCCGCTGCCACCTCCAACCTGCCCTTTGCCGCCATCGCCGCCGGGCGCAACCGATTCGTGTGGCGGGAACTGGCCGTGCCGACGGCGGTGGGTCTAGTGCTCTACGTCGCCTTTTTCTGGGGACACGGCTGGGTATCGGCTGTGTCCATCTATTGGTAGAACGAACCGACTCGCACCGAATTAGGCAATTCCCAGGTCTCCAGGCAGTTTTCGGCCAGCGCGCCAGTAGTGAAAGGCCGCCCAAAGGTTGACGAATCCCCAAGTGAACAAGCTGTAGCGCAAGGCTTCCGAACCGAAGGAAGCGGTCAGCAGGTCGGAGAGTATGCCAACGGCCGGGGGTCCGAACACAAAACCGATGAAATTCAAGATGAACAGCAGGATGGCGGCGGCTACGGCGCGCATGCGCACCGGCGCGAGGCTTTGGGTCTGGGCAAAGGTCGTGCCTTGGTAGAAGTTGCCCAGCATGACGGGCAGCGACAGTAACAGCAGCGACAGCCACCAGCTCTCAACCAGCAGGGCGGCGGCGCCGATGGGCACCGCGGCAGCGAGGGCGACAGCCACCATCCAGAGGTACCAGCGGCCGTCCCGCGCACCAAGGCGGTCGGACAGCCAGCCCCCGAGCACGATGCCCAGTCCACCGGGAATGCCGAGCACCAGCCCCAGCCAAAAGCCGGCTTCGGTCAATGTCATGTCGTGGCTGCGCAGAAAAAAGGTCGGCGCCCAAGTGACCAGCCCGTACCCGACAAAGGCGGTCAAGCCGCCGCCGGCAACCATATGGACGAAGGAGCGCCGTTGCATAAGAAATCGGAACACTTCCAGAATGGAAGGGTGCCTCTCACCTTGCTTGCCGGCGACGTGGCCGTCGGCGTGACCTCTGGGGGGCTCCTTGACGGTGGCGAAGACGATCGCGGCAAGCACCAACCCTGGGACTCCGACGATGAAAAAAGCCATGCGCCAGCCGAACATGTCAGCGATGGCGCCGCCGGCGAACAGCCCGAACATGATGCCGAACGGAATGCCCAGGGAGTAAATGCCCAGCGCCGTGGCGCGCTCCCTGGCCGGATAGAGATCCGCCAACATGGAATGCGCCGCAGGGCTGCAGCCAGCCTCGCCGATGCCGACGCCGATGCGCGCCGCCGCCAACTGCCAGAAGTTCATGGCCAACCCCGATAGGGCCGTCATGCCGCTCCACACAGCCAGGGACAAGCCGATCAGGTTGCGCCGGTTCCAGCGGTCGGCGATCAGCGCCAGGGGCATGCCGAGGGTGGCGTAGAAAATCGCGAACGCCGTGCCGGACAGCAGGCCCATGCCGAAGTCGGATACATCGAGATCGTTTTTGATGGGCTCGATGAGAATCGACAGGATCTGGCGATCGATGAAATTGAACGTGTACACGACCACCAGGACGCCGAGGGTATAGCGTTTCACGGCGTCGCTGATCAACGGGGGACGACTGGCTTCTTGCAAGGCGTGGTTCTTGTTGTTCGCGGCACCCATCGTAGCGCATTGTTGGCTGTAGAGCACTGGGCGCATCACCCCTTGCTCGACGCGGCGGGTTGCGCTAAAAGTCCTTTAACCGTTCCTTTAGGCGCACCATCATGTTCAATACGCGTAGCGACCGGCTGCCGGCCGACAACCTGCCGACGGAATACCGCACTTTCGAGGTGAGTTCACTGACGCCCCACATCGGGGCCGAAGTGCGCGGCGTGGACTTGGCCCAACCGCTGTCCAACGAGCAGGCCCAAGATGTCAGCGATGCCTGGCTGGATTGGAAGGTTCTCGTGTTCCGCGACCAACACCTTGACCGCGACCAGCACAAGGCGTTTGCGCGGCGCTTCGGCTCGCTGCACACCCATCCGATGCAGCATACCTATGGCGGCGACCCGGAGATTCTGACGGTCAAGACCACCGCCGACTCCCCGTACACCTCAGGCGACGGCTGGCACACCGACGTAACCTGCGATGAAGTGCCGCCGCTCGGCTCCATGCTTTATGTCACCGAGACCCCTGCCTCGGGGGGCGGCGACACCCTCTTTGCGGACATGTACCTGGCCTACGAGTTGCTGTCCGAGCCGATGCGCCAGTTTCTCGACGGCCTGACGGCCGTTCATGACGGCGCCATCCCCTACATCGGCTCCTACAAGTCCACGCCGCCGGAGGGCGGCTATCCGCGCAACGAGCATCCGGTGGTGGTCCGTCATCCGGACACCGGGCGCAAGGTGCTCTACGTCAACCGGGGCTTCACCTCGCACATCGTCGGATTGAATCGCGCGGAGAGCACGGCCTTGCTCAACATGCTTTATCGCCACATCGACTCGACGCCGCGCCTCTGGTGCCGGGTGCAGTGGGAACCCAACACGCTCACCTTCTGGGACAACCGCTGCACCCAACACCACGCTGTCTGGGACTACTACCCGCACAGCCGCTACGGCGAGCGGGTGTCCGTGGTGGGGGACGTGCGGCCCTCGCGTTAGGGGCGAACCGCTTGCCGGATCGCTTCCAGCAACGATGCGGCGGCGGTGCTGAAGAAGTGGTCGGCGCCGGGAATGAGATGCATCTTGGCCCCCGGCCAGCGATTTAACGCATCGCAATCGACGAACTGGTCGCCGTCCCCAGCAAACACGTCCAAGGGACAGGGCGGGGCTTGCAGCGCCATGTCCATGACCGCGGTTGGTGGGGCTACCAGCAGCAGCCGGGCGGGCTGGGGCGCTTGCGGCAGCGCTTGGCAGACGATGTGGGCGCCGAAGGAGTAGCCCGCCAGCCAGATGATGCCTGCGCCCTGGGCCTGGGCCCAATCGATGACGGCGAGCAGGTCGTCCACTTCGCCGCGGCCCTCATCGAAACCCCCTTGGCTTGCGCCAACGCCGCGAAAGTTGAATCGAAGCGGATTGACGCCAACTTCGGCCAAGGCCTCGCCCACCAAGCCGAGCACGGCGTCGTTCATGCTGCCGCCGTACAACGGGTGGGGGTGGCAGAGGATGGCGACCGCGGTGCCGGGGTCGATGGGCCTCTCCAGCGCCGCTTCCAGCCGCCCCGCTGGACCCTGAATGAACAAGTTTTCCATCCGGCTAATTTTCTTAATCGCGGGAAAAGGTTATCAAATCAGTGACTTTTGTGCCCGGCGACCCTTCACTCGTTGTTCTAAGGCATCGCCTCGTTGGGATACAGGGTTGAAATTTGAAGCCGAATCCCTATGTTGCGCTATCTCAGGGCCGAGGTGACAGTCGGCTGGATTGTTGGACTCGCGTCAATAAGGATTTGGGATGATTGAAGCGGATCGGCTGACGCGCCGCTACGGCGATTTTTTGGCCGTCGATGAGGTGTCGTTTGCCATCGAACCGGGGGAGGTCGTCGGCTTGCTGGGGCCAAACGGGGCGGGCAAGACGACCATCATGAAGATGTTGACCGGCTTTCTGGAGCCGAGCAGCGGCCGGGTGGTGGTCGATGGGGAGGAGCTCGAGGGCGACCCCCGTGCCGTGCAGCAGCGGCTGGGCTACCTGCCGGAAAGCCTGCCGCTTTATCCCGAACTGCTGGTTGTTGACTACTTGGCTTACGCGGCGGATCTAAGGGCGGTCGATGACCCGCGCCGGGCGGTGGTCGAGGCCATTGAAGCGACCGAGTTGGGCGACAAGGCGCTGGAGCCGATCGGTACCCTGTCCCGGGGCTTCAAGCAGCGTGTGGGCGTGGCCCAGGCCATCCTGCACAAGCCACGCTTCCTGATTCTCGATGAGCCGACCAACGGCCTCGACCCCGGCCAGACCCAGCACATGCGCCAGTTGGTGCGGGAGTTGGCCCGCTCGGCCACCGTCATTCTCTCCACGCACATCATGCAGGAGGTCAATGCCATCTGCGACCGCGCCCTGATTCTGCGCAACGGCGCCCTCGTGCTCGATGAACGACTCAAGGACCTGCAGCGCAGCAACGTGCTGCACCTGCGCACCGCGCCGGAGGCGATGCTGTCCGCGCCGCCGGGAGTAAGCGCTTCGAGCTTGGGCCGTGGCCGCTGGCGCTTCACGGTGGAGGGCGACCTTGACGCTGCCGCCCGCGTCATCGCCGATTCCTTGGTAGGAGATGGCGCCCCCATCTATGAACTCGCCGCTGAGCAGCGCGACTTGGAGACGTTGTTTCGGGAAGTGAGCGAAGCTGGAGAGGCGTCCTGATGCATCTTCAAGCCATGCGCCGAATCGCGGCCAAGGAACTCACCCTGTTCTTCGCCTCGCCCACCGGCTATCTGTTCCTGGCGGCCTTTCTGGCGGTCACCCTGTTCGTCTTCTTTTGGGTGGAGGCCTACTTCGCCCGCAACGTGGCCGACGTGCGGCCGATGTTCGAGTGGATGCCGGTGATGCTCATCTTCCTCGCATCGGCGTTGACCATGCGCCTTTGGAGCGAGGAGCGGCGCACCGGCACCATGGAGTTCGTCTTCACCGTGCCGGCCCGCACTTGGGAGTTCGTGCTGGGCAAGTTCGGCGCCTGCCTGTGCCTGCTGGGCATCGCCCTGCTGCTCACCCTGCCGCTGCCGATCAGCATCGCCTTTCACGCCGACCTCGACTGGGGGCCGGTGCTCGCCGGCTACGCCGCCGCCTTCCTGCTCGGTAGCGCCTACGTTGCCATCGGCCTGTTCGTCAGCGCCCGCACCGACAGCCAGATCGTCAGCCTCATCATGGCGAGCTTCGCCTGCGGCGCGTTCTACCTGGTGGGCAGCCCGGTGCTGACCGATCTGGTGTCCGGGGGCGTCGCCGACTTTCTTCGCGCCTTGGGCGCCGGCGCCCGCTTCGAGTCCATCACCCGCGGCGTGGTGGACCTGCGCGACCTCTACTACTACCTATCCCTAGGCGGCGTCTTCCTGGTGCTGAACGTCTATGGCTTGGAGGTGCAGCGTTGGGCCAAGGACGGCGAACGGACCCGGCATCGGGCCTGGATGCTCGGCACCACGCTGCTGGCCGCCAATCTGCTGGCCGCCAACCTGTGGCTGGCGAGCTTCTCGGGGCTGCGCATCGACGTCACCGAGGGGCGCATCTACTCCATTTCCGAGGCCACCCGAGGCTATCTGGCGCAGCTCAAGGAGCCCCTGCTGATCCAGGGCTACTTCAGCGCCAAGACCCACCCGCTGCTGGCCCCCTTGGTGCCGCGCATGCGCGACCTGCTTGCCGAGTATGAAATCGCCGGCCGCGGCAACGTCAAGGTGCGCATCATCGATCCGGCTGATGACCCGGAACTTGAGGACGAGGCCAACACCAAGTACGGCATCCGGCCCGTGCCCTTTCAGGTGGCCGACCGCTACCAGTCAAGCTTGGTCAACTCCTATTTCGACGTACTGGTGAGCTACGGGGATGAATACGAGGTGCTTGGCTTCCGGGACCTGATCGAGGTCAAGGTGGCGGGCGAAGCGGACCTCGACGTGCAGTTGCGCAATCCCGAGTACGACATCACCCGCAGCATCAAGAAGGTGCTCTATGGCTTCCAGGGCGGCAGCAGCGTTTTCGCCAACATCCAATCCCCGGTGACCTTTACCGGCTATTGGTCCGCGGACGAAAAGCTGCCCGAGGCGCTCGTCGAGTTCCGCCGCGTGGTGAGCGGCGTGCTCGATGAGCTCCAGGCCGAAAGCGAAGGCAAGCTCAGCGTTGAGTTCATCGACCCCGATGCCAACGACGGTGCCGTGGGCGCGGAAATCGCCCAGAACTACGGCTTTCAGCCCATGGCCACCAGCCTCTTCGACACCAACGCCTTCTACTTTTACCTGACCCTCGCCGACGATGAAACGCTGGTGCAGGTGCCCTTGCCGGAAGCGCTGTCCACGGAGGCCGCCAAGCGTGGCATCGAGGAGGGCCTGAAGCGCTTCGCCACCGGGTTGCTGCGCACGGTGGCCTTGGTAACGCCACCCGCGCCGCCGCCTTACATGGCTCAGCAGGGGATGGGGATGGCAGGCAATCAGTTCAACCAGCTTCAGGGGCTGCTCAGCAACGATTTCAATGTCGAGGCCACGGACCTCGCGGAGGGCGTGGTGCCGGAAGCCGCCGATCTACTGGTCGTGGTGGATCCCAAGGAACTGTCGGACAAGCAGGTTTTCGCCATCGATCAATTCCTGATGAAGGGCGGCACCGTGGCCGTCGCGGCCAGCGCCTTTGAAGCCAGCTTCTCAGCGCAGACGCTGACCGCTGCGCCGCGCGTCACCGGCCTTGAGGGTTGGTTGGATCATCTCGGCGTCGGCATTGGCGATTCGTTGGTGCTGGACCCCGCCAATGCGGCCTTCCCCGTACCGGTGACCCGCAACGTCGGTGGCTTCAGCTTCCAGGAGTTGGTGATGCTGGACTACCCTTACTTCCCCGACATCCGCGCCCCAAGCCTCAACCCCGATTCGATCATGACTTCCGGGCTGCCCCAGGTGACCATGGCTTGGGCATCGCCCATCGAACTCGAAGGGGACAGGAACGCCGAACGGGAGGTGGTCGAGCTGCTGCGCACCTCGCCCGGCAGTTGGCTGTCCACCTCCACCGACGTGCTGCCCCGGATCGACGAACAGGGCTTGAGCGCCTTCACGCCGGACGGCGACCAGCAGAGCCGCTTGGTGGGCGTCATGTTGAGCGGGCGCTTCGATTCGTTCTTTGCGGGCAAGCCTTCGCCGCTGCTCGAAGAAGAGACGGCAGGGGAGGAAGAGGACGGTGAAGCCGACGCAGTGGACCAGGCGGCAGCGGAGGGCGAAACGAGTGAGGACGGCCTTGGGGTGGTGACCTCGGTGATCGAGCGCTCTCCGGAGTCGGCCCGCTTGTTCGTCTTCGCCTCCAACGGCTTCCTCGCCGATCAGACCCTGCGCATGCTCGGCTCAGCCGACGGCACCATCTATGGCAATTCGGTGCAGTTGATGGTGAACGTGGCCGATTGGTCGCTGGAGGACCAGACCCTGCTGGGCATCCGCGCCCGGGGCAATTTCAATCGCACGCTGCCGCCCTTGGATGAGGATCAGCAGGCGCTCACCGAGTACCTAAACTACGGCTTTGCCTTGGCGGGCATCGGGGCGGTGTTTGCCCTGCAACGGCGGCGCGCGGCCAAGGCTAGGCAAACCTACGGCGGCTGGTTGGCGGGAGAGTCGGCATGAGTGGACGAATTGGTTTGCTGGGCGGGCTGCTGGCGGCACAAGCAGTCATTATCGCTGGCCTGCTGTTGGCCAGCGGCATGGGCTCCGACGCTGGCGCTTCGCAATTGCTGTCCTTCGACCCGGCCAACGTGACCAAGCTCGGGGTCTCGGGGGAGGAGGGCGCTGTTCAGTTGGTCCGAGACGGGGAGGACTGGCGATTGGTGCATGAATCGGAGCAAGACGCGGCGGACGGGCTGCCGGCGGATGGCGGCAAAGTCAGCGAACTGCTCGCCGACCTGTCCGACGTCGACGCCCCTTGGCCGGTGGCAACCAGCGACGACAGCGCGGAGCGCTTCGAGGTGACCGAAGACAGCCACCAGCGCCGTCTGATCATCGAGGATGAGGACGGCCCGGTGGCGGACTTGCTGCTGGGCACGTCGCCGGGATACCGCCGGGTTCATGCCCGCGTCAGCGGCGAAAGCGAGGTGTACAGCATCGACTTCTCCAACTTTGAGGCGCCCACCGACGCCGGCCAGTGGCTCGACAAGGCCTTGCTCGCGGCTCAGGGCGAGGTGTCCCGCGTTGTGCTCGAGGACGCTTGGCGACTGGAGCGGCCGGACGGCGAGTGGCAGATCGACGGTGCGCCCGCCGATGCGGAAGCGGCCAACGACTTGGTCCGGCGCTTCACCAGCTTGCGGGTGCTCGGCATGCCGGACGAAGGGGATAATGCGGACGGGGATGGCGATGCGGCAAGTCGGCCAGCGGGCGTTTTCCTAGTGACTGACGAGGACGGCGAACATCGCCTGACCCTGTTCCACGAAGCGGAAGAGGACGACTACAGCCTGATGTCGGATCGCGTGCCGGGGCGCTTCGAGGTAGCCACCTACATCGCGGAGCAGATGCTCGCCGACCCGGCAGACCTGCAGTCGAAGGATGGGGTTGCCGAAGACGCGGCCGAGACCGCGGCTGAGGCCGAGGACAACATGCTCGAAGAGGGTGCAGCTTCGGATCAGGAAAGCTGAGTGCGGCCCAATTTGGTCCGGCTCATCGGCTTCGCAGTGCTTGCGGCCTTGGCCGGCTGCGCCTCGTCGCCGCCCCGTTTGGGAGAAGCCGCGCTTGCCGCCGCCAAGTCGCCGCGGACTTGGGTGCCCTTGGCGGGCGCTGCGATCCTGTCGGTGGGTGATCTCGATGAATCGGTGTCGGACTGGGCGGCGGATGAGCGGCCCCTCTTCGGCGGCAGCGCCGCAGCAGTCAGCGACGACCTGCGCAACGCCGCCGTGGCCGGCTTCTTCGTTACGGCCCTCGCCACCCCGACCGCTAGGGAGCGGCGGCGGCGCATCGGCTGGGGGGTGACTGCCCTGTATGCCCAGGGTGGCGTCGTGGAGGGGCTAAAGGATGTCGTCGGGCGGCAGCGGCCGAACGGCAGCGGCGATCGAAGCTTTCCCTCCGGCCACGCCGGGGTGGCTTCCGCCGCCGCCACCTTGGGGCAAAGCAACCTGCGCGCCTTGGACATTGCGCCGGGCTGGCGCCGCAGCGCATCCATTGGCTTCGAAGCACTGGCTGTAGGCACCGCTTGGGCGCGCATGGAGGCCGAGAAGCACCATGCAGTCGACGTGCTGGCGGGCTACGCCATTGGCCATTTCATCACCGCCTTCGTAGCGGAGGCCTTCATCGAGCCGGGCTTGCCCGCCGCCGAGCTGTCCTTTCAGGGCTTCGGCAACGGCGGCGCCTTGCGCTTGACCGTCCCCTTGAGCCCTAGTCGATGAAGCAGGCATTCTCCGACTATCTGGCTGGGCTCGGCTCCGCTCCCCAAGGGCCGGACACCGCCGCCTGTTTCGATCTCGACCGCACCCTCATCAGCGACTACTCCGTCAAGGCGTTCTTCCTGGAGGGAGTCAGATCACGCACGCTGTCCATTAGGGGGCTCGCCGCCCAGTTTGTGGCGCTGTGCAGATACCGCTTCGGTCGCTTGGATTACCACAGCGCGATGAGCGCAACGCTTAAGGACTTGGCCAACCTGCCGGAAGCGGACCTGATGGCGCTTGGCGAACGGGCCTTTAAGCGCCGCGTGGCGGCAATGATCTACGCGGAAGCGCGAACCCTGGTCGCTGAGCATCGGCGCCTAGGCCATCGGCTAGTGCTGGTCACCTCGGCCACCCGCGCCCAAGCCGCCCCGGTGGCGGCGAGCTTGTCCATTGCGGATTTGCGCTGCACCGAGCTCCAAGTGAGCGACGGCCTCCTGACCGGTGCGTTCACCCCCTGCCACGGGGATGGGAAGCGCCGGGCGGTGCTCGGCTGGCTGGCCGAGCAGGGCATTGACCCGTCAAGAACCTACTTCTATTCCGACGGCGACGAGGACCTGCCGTTGCTCGAAGCCGTGGGGGAGCCGGTGGCGGTAAACGCCAAGCCGGGCTTGGCGGCGGTCGCCGCCGAGCGCAACTGGCCGGAACTGGAGTTTGTGGAAACCGGCGCGCCGAGCGGCCCGCCAAGTGCCCGACCCCCCAAACTGGAGGCCGCATGATCGATCTCTACACCTGGCCAACGCCCAACGGCCGCAAGGTCTCCATCGCCTTGGAGGAGTTTGGCCTCGACTACCGCGTCCATCCGGTCAACATCCTCAAGAACGAGCAGTTCGACCCGGAATTCCTCAAGATCAACCCCAACAACAAGATTCCAGCGATCATCGACCGCGCCTCGAGCCGGACGCTGATGGAGTCGGGCGCCATCCTGCTGTACTTGGCCGAAACCCACGACCGCTTCCAAGGCGATGATCGGTGGCAGACCCTGGAGTGGCTGATGCTGCAGATGGGCGGCATCGGCCCGATGCTTGGCCAGGCCCATCACTTCCTGCGCTTCAACGCCGGCAAGGCGCCCTACGCCGAGCAGCGATACGCCGCCGAGGCCAAGCGCCTCTACGCCGTGCTCGACAATCGCTTGGCCAACTGCGAGTACCTAAGCGGCGCCTACTCCATCGCCGACATGGCCACCTGGCCTTGGATATCCCGCTACGAGTGGCAGGGCATCGACTGGGCCGACTACCCGAACCTCAAACGCTGGTACCTCGCCATCGCCGACCGCCCCGCCGTCCAACGAGGCTACGACGTGCCCATGAAGGTGAACCCGATTCCGCGGCCTTGACTGGAGTGTGTTCCCTAGGGCGTCCCGCCCTCGTCTTGAATCAGGCCTACATCGAATACCCGTTCATCGTCACCACGGTTTTGCCCACCACCTCGCGGTTCTCCAGCAGGCGCATGGCGTCCACGGCCTGCTGCAGTGGAAAGCCCCGGCAGACGTAGGGGTCGATCTCGCCGCTCTCGGCCATTCGGTAGATCGCCTCCGTGTTGGCGCGGCCCATTTCCGGGTCCCGCCGTCCGTACTCGCCGGCGCGCACGCCGATGACGGCGATGTGCTTGATGAGGATGAGGTTGACCGGCGCTTGGGGCCAGCGCCCGCTGGTGAAGCCGATGGTGAGAATGCGGCCATCCCAATTGATGCAGCGCATGGATTCGTCGAACACATCGCCGCCGACCGGATCGTAGATGACGTCGGCGCCGCGCCCGTCGGTGAGCGCCTTGACCGCTTCCCGGAAACCGCCCAGCCGGCCATTTGCCAAGGTGTAGTTCAGAACATGGTCGGCGCCTCGGCGCTTGACCACGGCCAGCTTGTCGTCGCGGCCGCCGGTGGCGATGACCGTGGCGCCTAGGTGCTTGCCCAAGTCCACCGCGGCCATGCCGACGCCGCCGGTGGCACCATGCACCAACAGGGTTTCGCCGGGCTGCAGGCCACCCCGGCGCACCAACGCGACGTAGGCAGTGAGGTAGGCCGTTTGGTAGGACGCGGCCTTGGCGTAGGACAGGCGTTCGGGTTTGAGGCGTACCGTGCTGGCCGGGACGTTGACCCGTTCGCAAAAGCCGCCGTAGCGTATGCCGGTGACGACGGCATCGCCTTCCCGGAACCCCTCGACGCCGGAGCCCACTGCCTCCACATCGCCGGCTGCCTCGCCGCCTGGCGCGAACGGCAGCGGCGGCTTGAACTGGTACTTGCCTTGGATCATCAGCAGGTCGGGGAAGTTGACCGCGCAAGCCTTCAGCCGGATGCGCACTTCGCCGGGCCCGGGCTCCGGCACCTCGACCTCGGTGAGCCGGACGCTGCCGATGTCCTCCGACAGCGCTTCGCAAAGAACGGTTTGGGCTAGCGCCAATTCACGATGCCTCGACCAAGCGGGCAGTGGCTCGTTGCGCCATCACCCGCACCAAGTGGGCGCGGTACTCGGCGGAGGCGTGCAGGTCGCTGTTGAAGTCGATGGCTGGAAGTTCGGCGTCGTCGAGCGCCGCTGGGTCAACGCGGGCGCTCAAGGCCGCCTCAAAGGCCGGGGCGCGGCAGGCGCAGGGGCCGGCGCCGGTAACGCCGACGCGAACGGTGCCGTTGAAGTCCGCCACCATGACGCCAACGGTGGCGTAGCGGGAGGCCGGGTTGGGGAACTTCTCGTAGGCGGCGCAGCTGGGGATGGCGAAGTCGATGCGGGTGATGATTTCGTCTTCTTCCAAGGCGGTTTCGAACAGGCCCCGGAAGTAGTCATCGGCGGCGATTTGCCGCCGATCGGTGCGGATGACCGCGTTCAGGGCGAGCGCCGCCGCCGGATAGTCTGCCGACGGGTCGCTGTTGGCCAGCGAGCCGCCGATGGTGCCCCGGTTGCGCACTTGGGCATCGCCGATGCCCTCGGCCAGATCGGCCAGCGCCGGCACGGTGCTGCGCACCTCGGCGGAAGCGGCGACCTCAGCGTGGCGGGTGAAGGCGCCGATGCTCAAGGTCCGGCCTTCGGCAGCGATGCCGGTCAGTTCGGTCAAACCCTCCAAGTCGATCAGATCGCTCGGCGTGGCCAAGCGCTGGGTCATGGTCGGCAGCAGGGTGTGGCCGCCCGACAGGTAGGCGGGGTCTTCGGCGTCGCGGTGCAGGGCGACGGCCTCGGCTAAGCTCGATGGCTTATGGTAGTTGAATGCGTCCAATGTCCTTTCCTTAGTTGTGGGCTGCTGTTGTGCGCTACAGGCCGCGCAGCTTTCGCCACATCTGCTCGGGGGTCGCCGGCATGGCGACGTCCTCGGTGCCGAGGGCGTCGGTCACGGCGTTGATGATCGCTGCCGGCGAACCAATGGCCCCGGCTTCACCGCAGCCCTTGACGCCCAGCGGGTTGTGGGTGCAGGGGGTCACCGTGGTGTCCACCGTGAAGTCCGGCACGTCGTCGGCGCGGGGCATGCAGTAGTCCATGTAGGAGCCGGTGGTGAGTTGGCCGTCGGCGTCGTAGATGCCGTGCTCAAGCAGTGCTTGGCCGGCGCCTTGGGCGAGGCCGCCATGCACTTGGCCATCGACGATCATGGGGTTGATGATCTGGCCGAAGTCGTCCACTGCCACGAAGTTGACCAGTTGCACCACGCCGGTGGCTTCATCGACCTCCACTTCGGCGATGTGGGCGCCGGCCGGGTAGGTGAAGTTCTCCGGGTCGTAGAAGGCCTTTTCCGACAGCCCAGGCTCCAGGTCCGGCGGATAGTCGGCGGGCACGTAGGAAGCGAAGGCCACCTCCTGCAGCGTCAGGCGCTGGTTGCCGCTGATGAAGGCGCCTGCCTCGAAAGCCACGTTGTCGGGTTCGGCCTGCATCATGTGCGCCGCGATCCTGGTCCCCTTGGCAATGATCTTGTCGGCGGCGCTGATCAGGGCTGAGCCGCCCACCGCCAAGGAGCGCGAACCGTAGGTGCCGAGGCCGAACTCCACCCGTCCGGTGTCGCCGTGGACCACTTCCACGTCGTCGAAGGGAACGCCGAGCTTGTCGGAAACCACTTGGGCGAAAGTGGTCTCGTGGCCTTGGCCGTGGCTGTGGGAGCCGGTGAACACGGTGACCGAGCCAGTGGGATTGATGCGGATCTCGCCGCTCTCGTAGAGCCCCACCCCGGCGCCGAGCTGAATGGCGAGTTGCGAGGGTGCCAAGCCGCAGGCCTCGATGTAGCAGGAGAAGCCGATGCCGCGCCGCTTGCCTTCGGCCTCGGATGCGGCTCGGCGCTGCTTGAAGCCGCCGTAGTCCGCCAACTGCAGGGCCCGGTCCAGGCTGGCTTGGTAGTTGCCGGTGTCATAGACCAGGGCCACTGGAGTTTCGTAGGGAAAGTCCCCGGGCTCGATCATGTTGAGACGGCGCAGTTCGGCGGGATCCCGGCCGGTCTCCCGTGCTGCCGCCTCGACGATGCGCTCCACCACGAAGGTCGCCTCCGGGCGCCCCGCGCCCCGGTAGGCATCCACCGGCGCGGTGTTGGTGTACACGCCGTGAGTCTGCACGTGGATGTTCGGCGTCTTGTATTGGCCGGCCAGCAGGGTGCCGTAAAGGAAGGTGGGCACCGATGAGCCGAAGAGAGAGAGATAGGCTCCCAGATTGGCCGTGGTGCGCACCTTGAGCGCCGTGAAGCGACCCGCCTCGTCCAAGCCGAGCTCGGCGTGGGTGACGTGGTCTCGGGCATGGGCGTCGGCTAGGAAGGACTCGCTGCGCTCGGCGGTCCACTTGATGGGCCGGCCGACCTTGGCGGCGGCCCAGGTGACGACCGTCTCCTCCGCATAAACGAATATCTTGGAGCCAAAGCCCCCGCCCACATCCGGCGCAACCACCCGCAGCTTGTGCTCCGGGGCGATCTGCACGAAGGCCGAGAGCACCAGCCGCTCCAAGTGCGGATTCTGGCTGGTGGTGCGCAGTTCGTACTCGCCGCTGGCCGGATCGAAGGTGGCCAGCGCCGCCCGCGGCTCGATGGCGTTGGGGATCAGCCGGTTGTTGGTCAGGTCGAGCCGCGTGACGTGGGCCGCGGCGGCCAGCGCCGCGTCGGTGGCGGCCTCGTCGCCCAGTTCCCAGTCGTAGGCTAGGTTGGCCTCAAGGCCCTCATGTATGGGGCTGGCCTGGGCCGCTTCGGCGGTGGCCACGACGGGGGTTAACTCCTCGAAGTCCGCCGCCACCAATTCAGCGGCCTCCCGGGCGGCAGCCAGGCTTTCGGCGACCACCAGGCCGAAGGGCTCGCCGACGTAGTTCACTTGGCTCACCGCCAGCGGCGGATGGGGTGCGGAGACCATGTCCGAGCCGTCCTTCGACTTGACCAGCCAGCCGCAGGGCAGGTCGCCCAAGCCGGCCGCCGCGGTGTCCTGGCCGGTGAACACGGCCAATGCGCCTTCGACTTGCAGCGCTTGGGCGGCATCGATGGCGTTGATCTTGGCGCGGGCGTAGGGCGAGCGCAGAAACACGCCGTAGGTCTGCCCGGGCACGTTGAGATCGTCGGTGTAGGTGCCCCGTCCGGTGATGAATCTAAGGTCTTCGCGACGCTTGACGGCAGCGCCGATGCCGGTTTCCGCGCTCATTGGGCTTGCTCCTGCATGGTGTCGCTGGCGGTCAGCACCGCCTTGACGATGTTGTGGTAGCCGGTGCAGCGGCAAATGTTGCCCTCAAGGGCCTCGCGCACCGTGCGGTTGTCCAGGGCAGCGCCGCTCTCGACGAGTTCGATGGCGCGCATGATCATGCCCGGCGTGCAAAAGCCGCACTGCAGGGCGTGGCAATCGCGAAACGCGGCCTGCATCGGGTGCAGATCGTCTGGTGATCCGATGCCTTCGATGGTGGTCACGGCGCGGCCGTCGGCTTGGGCGGCGAGCACCGTGCAGGCTTTGACGGAACGGCCGTCGAGATGCACCGTGCAGGCGCCGCACTGGCTGGTGTCGCAGCCGACATGGGTGCCGGTGAGGCGCAGTTGCGTACGCAGCAGGTCCGCGAGCAGGGTGTTGGCCGGGACATCCAGGCTGTGCTCAACGCCGTTTACGGTCAGGGTCAGGTTCATGGGGTTTCCTATGATGGTTTCGTTGTCGGATCGACCGCTTGGTGGAAGGCGGAAAAGAAGTCGTCCGCCATCTTGCGGGCGGCGCTGTCGATCAGGCGGGCGCCGATCTGCGCCAACTTTCCCCCGACCCGCCCGACGACGCGGTAGCTCAGCAGGGTGGCGCCGTCGTCGGCATCCGCAAGGGCGACCTCTGCCGTCCCCTTGCCGAAGCCGGCGGTCTTGCCCTTGACTTCGGCCTCTAGGACGTAGCTTTCCGGGGGGCGCATGTCGGTGAGGGTCAAGGCGACATCGAAGGTGGCCCGAACCGGGCCGACCCGCGCCTTGACCGTGGCGGCGAAGCGATCGTCAGCGAGCTGCTCCATGGACTGGCAGCCATCGATGCAGCGGGCCAGCACGGCAGGGTCGTTAAGCGAACGCCATACGACCGCCCGTTCCGCCGGGATTCGATATTCGCCCGCTTGCTCCATGCCGTCCCCGTTTTGCCCGCAACCGCCAAATTACAGCTTGCCGCAGTTCAAGTCCAACAAAGAAATCAGGCATCCAGTGGCGGTCCATCCCAGCGTTCGCGCATGGCGAACTCGTCCACCGGCTTGCGCTTAAGACGGGTGAGCTGCTTCACCGGCTCGCCAATGGGCAGCATGGCGGCGAACGCCATCTGCGGGGGCACGCCGAGCAGACTCTTGAGCGCTTCCTCCTGGGCGCCGACGAAAGTTGTCAGGGTGCCCCCTAGGCCCTCGTTGCGGGCGGCCAGCAGGATGTTCCAGACGAAGGGATAGATGGATCCGCCGGAGATGACGCCCACCCGGTCGAGGTCGCGGTCAAAGGAGGCCACCACGCTGAGGTCAACGAACACCAGCAACACCACCGGCGCTTGGGTGACTTGGCTGATGATGCCCTCCGGCAGCTTCACCGCCTCGATGTCGGCATCCGTCACTTGGGACGGGTTGACGGTGTTGTAGGGCGCCTCGCCAGCCTGCATCTGGGCCACGTAGCGTTTGAAGGTCGGCTCGATAAGCGCCGCCAGCCGAGCGCGGGTGTCGGCTTCGCGCACTGCGATCACCTTCCAGCCTTGGCGGTTGCCGCCGCTGGGCGCGAAGCGGGCGTTGTCGAGCAGCTTGCGCAGGGTCTGGTCGCTAACGGGCTTGTCGGTGAAGTTTCGGGCCGCGAAAGCGGTGCGCATGACTTCGAAAAGCTCCATGGGTTGCTCCTTGATTGCCGGGTTGAGTTACGGGATTTTGACAGGAACCTTGAATATGTAATACTTGCTCGCGTGGAACGATAACCGAACTACGGCGACACGCAGTGGACTTGATGTTGGGAATCGATCGTTAGCGGTTGGCGTCATTCCTCTCGCCTTCGCCGTGGTGGGAGCAGCTTGTGAAAATCGACCGAGGCATAGCCGAAGAAAGAGCTGAGGCCAATCCGGACGGCCTGCTCATATTGGGTCTTCTGCGGGCCTACCGCTGGATGGACGAAAGTCTGCTCAACGGCATGCGTGAAGGCGGCTACGCGCCCCGCACCCGCACACAGAGGATGATTCTCATCAATTTGTCCAACGGCATCACCCGGGGCGCGTCCTTGGCGCGCGCCTTGGGGGTTTCCCGTCAGGCCATTCAGCTGCAGATCAATGAACTGCGCAAGGATGGCATCGTCACCCAGATGCCCGACCCATTTGACCGACGCGCCAATCGAATCGTCTTCACGGACGAGGGGCTGAAGATGATCCGCAGTGCGCAGCAAGCCCTGCGCGGCACCGAGGAAATACTGTCCATGCGGCTGGGCCGCCGCGCCATCGGCAATCTCTGGCGGGTGCTCGACACGGACTGGGGAACCGTGGTCGGCGGGCAGCCGGATTCAGCCCGTGCGCGCAGTCTGCCGGTGGAGTGAGTTAGGGCTCAAGCCCTTAACTAGCCCTTAAACTCTCCGACCACCGCGGAGATGGACGCCTTGGCGTCGCCAAACAGCATGCGCGTGTTGTCACCGAAGAACAGCGGGTTGTCCACCCCGGCGAAGCCGGAGGCCATGGAGCGCTTGAGCACGAACACGGTGCGGGCTTGGTCCACGTTGATGATCGGCATGCCGTAGATGGGGCTGTTCTCGTCCTCCCGCGCCGCCGGGTTGACCACGTCGTTGGCGCCGATCACCACCGCCACGTCGATGTTGTCGATGCGCGGGTTGATGTCCTCCATTTCGATGAGTTGGTCGTAGGGGACGTTGGCTTCCGCGAGCAGCACGTTCATGTGCCCCGGCATTCGCCCGGCCACCGGATGGATGGCGTAGGACACCTCGGCCCCGTTGCCCTCCAGCAGTTCCCCCAACTCCCGCACCACGTGCTGCGCCTGCGCCACGGCCATGCCATAGCCTGGCACGAAGGCCACGGAGGATGCCGCTTCGAGGATCAGGAAGGCGTCCTCGGCGTTGATTGGCTTGACCTCGCCCTCCACCTTGCTGGCGGTCTTCACCGCGCCGAATCCCGAGAACAGCACGTTGGCCAAGGAGCGGTTCATGGCCTTGCACATGATGTTGGTGAGGATGATCCCGGCGGCGCCAACCAGTGAGCCCGCCACGATGAGGATGTTGTTTTCGATGGCGAAGCCGGCGGCGCAGGCGGCCAACCCGGAGTAGGAGTTGAGCAGCGAAATCACCACGGGCATGTCCGCTCCGCCGATGGGTATGACCACCATCACGCCGAACAGCAGGCTCAAGGCGACCACGGCGTAGAGGTAGGGCGAGTCCAGGGCTGGATCCATGCAGAAGAGCACGCCGCAGGCGATTAGGGCGATCAGGATCAGGGCGTTGACCGCTCGCTGGGCGCCGAAGACCAAGGCGCGGCTGGTCATCACTTCCGAGAGCTTGCCCCAGGCGATGATGCTGCCGGAAAAGGTGACGCCGCCGATGAGCACCGACAGCAGGATGGTGATGTAGGTGAAGGCGGTGTTGCCGGTGTTGTACAGCGCCGCCCAGCCGACCAGGAGGCTGGCCACGCCTCCGGAGCCGTTGAACAGCGCCACCATCTCCGGCATGGCGGTCATCGCCACCTTTTGCGCTGCCACCGCGCCAATCAGGGCGCCCACTGCGGCCGCTACCAAGATCCACTGGAACTCCAGGATGCCCTTGGAAAAAAGCGTCACCACGATGGCGATGAGCATGCCCGTGGCCGACAGCAGGTTGCCCCGCACCGCCGTGGCGGGCGAGCCGAGTTGCTTCAGGCCAAAGACGAACAGCGCCGCTGCGGCGATGTAGCAGACATTGATCAACTCAGCGCTCACGCTGATGCTCCCGGCTGGCCTGTCGATTGGGGCGGACCCTCCTTTTTCTTGAACATGCTGAGCATCCGGTTGGTGACCAAGTAGCCGCCGACCACGTTGATGGTGGCGAAGGCCACCGCCACGGCGCCGAGGACCGTGGCCATCGCCTCTATGCCGGCACCAGCCGAGGTCAGCGCGCCGACCAGGGTGATCCCGGAGATGGCGTTGGCCCCCGACATCAGTGGCGTGTGCAACGTGGCAGGCACCTTGGAGATGAGTTCGAAGCCCAGGAAGATGGACAGCATCAACACAAAGGCGAGAAACACCGCTTCCATAATCAGGCTCCTTTAGGCGTTCTGGTAGAGGTTCTGGATGGTCGGATTGACGATCCCGCCGCCTTGGGTGATCACGCAGCCGGCGGCGATTTCATTGTCCCGGTCGAGACTCAGCGCGCCGTTCTCCGCATCCCAGAACTCGTCGAGCAGGTTGACCAGGTTGGCGGCGTACATGTCGCTGGCGTGGCGGCAGACTTCCGAAGGCAGGTTGCCGAGGCCCACGATCTTGACGCCGCCCGCATCGACCACCTCATTAGGCACCGAACCTTCGACGTTGCCGCCGCTCTCGGCTGCCATATCGACCACCACGCTGCCCGGCGCCATGCCGGCGACCATGTCGGCGGTGACGATGCGCGGCGCGGGACGGCCAAAGACCTGCGCGGTGGTGATCACCACGTCGGATTGGGCGATGATCTTCTTCTGGCCCTCGCGCTGCCTATCGAGCTGCTCTGGCGTGAGCTCCTTGGCGTAGCCCTGCTCGGTCTGGCCAATCTCGCCCAAGTCGATTTCGACGAACTTGGCGCCCAAGGAGCGCACCTGCTCGGCCACCACGGGCCGGGTGTCGAAGGCCTCCACGCGGGCGCCGAGCCGCTTGGCGGTGGCAATGGCCTGCAGGCCGGCCACCCCGGCGCCGATGACGAACACCCGGCTCGGGGCGATGGTGCCCGCCGGCGTCATCATCATCGGGAAGATCTTGCGGCTGTGGGCGGCGGCAAGGATGACGGTGACGTAGCCGGCAAGGCTCGCTTGGGAAGAGAGCGCATCCAGCTTTTGCGCAGTGGTGGTGCGGGGAATCATCTCCATGGAGATGGCGGTGACGCCTTGCGCTGCGAGGTTCTCAACGAGTGCCCTTTCGTTGAACGGGTCGAGGAAGCTGATGTGGACCGAGCCGGACTTGAGCAGTGCCAGCTCGTCTGCGGCGGGCTTGCGCACCCGCAGCACGATGTCGCATGCACTCAAAAGGCCGGCCCGATCCGCCGCCACCGCCGCGCCGGCCTCAGCGTAGTCGGTGTCAAGATAGCCAGCGGCGGCACCGATGCCGGCCTCGACAGCGACCTCGAAGCCGGCCGACTTGAGTTTCCTGACCCCGCCGGGCGTCAATGCCGCGCGCAGTTCGCCCGGCCAGGTTTCCTTGGGTGCGCCGATCTGCATGGTTTGCCTTTGTTACTAAGTTGCTCTTGGTGCCGCACTTAAGGTGCGGAAAAAAGGGGTGACTTTACTTGATTTGCCCGCCGTGGGGAAACGGGTGCTACAGCGGTTGCAAGCGGGCTGCGGGATTGTTCCAATTCGCCCGTGCGCGAGGGAGGCGCTGCCGTTCTTGAAACGTCCTTGGAGCAAGGCCACAAGATGAAAGCAAGTCGAATCACCAACGCTTCGGCGCTGGTTGCCGTGCTGGTGGCCTTGGCCGTCGGCGCCCTAGGCTCCTTGGCCCTCCGGCCGGCGGGTGGCGGCGCGCCCTCTGGCACCGTGACGGAGCACGAGGCGGCGGCGCAGCGCATCCACTGGCGCTTGCCCTTGTCCTTCCAGACCACCATGCCGGTGTTGGGCGACAACCCCATCTACGTCACCGAGATGCTGCGGGCGTCGTCGGCTGGCGCGGTCGACATCCGCATCTTCGAGCCCGGCGAGGTGGTGCCGGCCTTCGCCATCACCGAGGCGGTGCGGGAGGGCAAGGTGGAGGCGGGCTACACTTGGCTCGGATACGATCAGGGGCGCATTCCCTCAGCGGCGCTGATCGCTGCGGTGCCGTTCGGCATGGAGCCGTGGGAATTCGCGGCTTGGTGGTTTGAAGGCGGCGGCCGCACGCTTGGCGAGGCCCTGTACGCCAAGCAGAACATCCACGTTGTCTTTTGCGGCCTGACTGGTCCGGAAACAGCAGGCTGGTTTCGCGAGCCAATCGAAAGTCTGGACGACGTGCGGGGGCTCAAAATCCGCTTTGCCGGCATCGGCGGCAAGGTGATGGAGCGGGCTGGCGCATCGGTCACCATGCTGCCCGGCGGCGAGATCTTCCAGGCGCTCGAGAAGGGCGCCATCGATGCCACCGAGTACGCCCTGCCCATCGTCGATCAGTCCTTGGGCTTCAACCGGGTGGCCTCCTACAACTACTACCCCGGCTGGCACCAGCCTGCCACCTCATCGCACATGGTGGTCAACTTGGATGTCTGGAACCAAACCGCCCCAGCGGACCAAAAGTTGATCGAAACCGCCTGCACGGCGGGGGTGATGCGCAATCTCGCCCGTAGTGAGGCCTTGCAGGGGGAGATCATCGCTGGCTTTCCGGAAGTGGGCGTCGAAGCGCACACGCTGCCGGACGACGTGCTGCGTGAACTTGAGCGGGTGACCGAGGAAGTGCTCGAAGAGGAGGCGGCCAACGATGCGGACTTCGCCGCCATCTTGGAATCCCAGCAGCGCTTCCGCGCAAGCTACGCCCACTGGAAGGCCCGCGCCTACTTGCCGAGGGACTTTTGAGGCGTGGAGCTTCCCGCCACCCGTTTTTCCCGAGCCGTCGATCCCTGGCTGGAACGCATCGGCCAGTGGGCCTCTTGGCTGTGGGTGCTGCTGCTGGCCGTCATCGTCGCCAACGTGGTGTTGCGTTACGTCTTCGGCGAGGGGCGAATCGAGTTCGAGGAAGTGCAGTGGCACCTGTATGCCACCGGCTTCTTGCTGGGGCTCGGCTACGCGCTTAAGGCTGACGCCCACATCCGGGTGGACGTGCTGCACGAGCGCTTTTCGCCCACCTTGACGGCTTGGGTGGAGTTGTACGGCATCCTCCTGCTGCTGCTGCCGTTCATCGCCGTGGTGCTGATCTTCTCCGTGCCCTTCGTGTGCACCAGCTTCGCCTTCGGCGAGATTTCCTCATCCCCCGGCGGGCTGCCGTACCGCTGGGCCATCAAGGCGATGCTGCCGTTGGGCTTCCTGTTGCTGTTGGTGGCGGCCCTGTCGCGCTTATCAAGGGTCTGGGCTTGGCTGTTCCTCGGCGCTGACGCTGCGCCGGACGAGGGTTTTGCGGAAACGGAAGGAGGGGCGGGCCGTGGCGCCGAATGAAGGGCTGGCGCTGCTCATGTTTGCCAGCTTCATCGGCTTGGTCTTCACTGGCTTTCCGGTGGCTTGGATTCTCGGTGGGCTGGCGGTGCTGTTCACGGCGCTGGCCATCGTCCTGAACCTGGACTTCAACTTCCCCTTCGCCATCGATTGGAGCTACACCTCGCTGGTGGTGGACCGCTCCTGGAACGTAATGGAGAACTGGGTGATGGTCGCCCTGCCCATGTTCATCTTCATGGGCCTGTTGCTCGACCGTTCCGGCATTGCCAACCAACTGATGGTGAGCTTCTCGCGCCTGTTCGGTGGGGTGCGCGGGGGATTGGCCATCACCGTCACCCTCATCGGCCTGCTGCTGGCGGCAACCACTGGCATCATCGGCGCCTCCGTCGTGCTGCTGGCGCTCCTGGGATTGCCGGTGATGCTCAATCAAGGCTATGACAAGGCGCTGGCTTCAGGAACGGTGTGCGCCGTCGGCACCTTGGGCATCCTCATTCCGCCGAGCATCATGCTGGTGCTGATGGCCGACCGCATGGCCATGAGCGTGGGCGACCTGTTTCTCGGCGCCGTCTTTCCCGGCGCCCTGCTCGGTGGCCTCTATGTCGCCTACCTGCTTGGCGTTGGGTTGCTGAAGCCGGATTCCGCCCCGGCCAGCGAACGCGAACCCGTCAACTGGGCCACGGTGCGGGACCTGTTCGTCGCCATTCTGCCGCCGGCGTTCTTGATCCTTGCGGTGCTCGGCAGCATTTTCCTAGGTCTGGCGACCCCCACGGAAGCCGCCGGGGTCGGCGCCGCCGGGGCGCTGCTGCTGGCCGTGCTAAAGCGCCGCTTGGACGGCAGGGTGCTCAGGGAGGTGCTCCATGAGACCACTCGCACCACGGCCTTCATCTTTGGCGTGCTGCTGGGCGCCACGGCCTTCGCCCTGGTGCTGCGCGGCTTGGGCGGTGATGAACTGATCGAGCGCGCCCTGCTCAACCTGCCGTTCAGTCCGGCCGGCATCATCATCACCATCCTGTTCGCGACCTTCCTGCTCGGCTTCTTCCTCGACTGGATTGAACTCACGCTCATCATCCTGCCCTTGGTCTCTCCGGTGGTGGTCAACCTCGGCTTCGACCCGGTTTGGTTCACGGTGCTGTTCGCAGTCTGCCTGCAAACCAGCTTCCTCACCCCGCCGGTGGGCTTCGCCATCTTCTACTTGAAGGGCGTGGCGCCGCCGGGGGTGGAGGTGCGCACCATCTACAAGGGCGTTGCGCCCTTCATCGTGCTGCAGTTGATCGGCTTGGTCATCATCTTCAACTGGGATGCCCTGGTGACCTGGCTGCCGGCGCAGGCCTACCGCTAGCGCATGGTTGGCGCGATATAGAATGGCGGCGAACAATCGCTTGGATGGCGCCATGTCCAGTTACGAAGTCACTGCCCGCAACCACTCCTCCGCCCACGAGAACCGCATTCACAGCGACGATGTGGCGCAAAAGTATGGCTTCAAGGGCGCCTTGGTGCCGGGCGTGGCCGTCTATGGGCATCTCACCCGGCCGTTGGCGGAGCGATTTGGACGGGATTTTCTGAGCCGCTCGATCGCGGCGCTGCGCTTGATCAAACCGGCTTACGACGGCGATCGGTTGCGCATCGACCTAAGCGGGGACGATGGCCAGCACTTGGCCGAGTGCCGCAACGTGGAGGGCACGCTGCTGGCTGATCTGCGCGTTCACATGCCCGGCGAATTGCCGCCTCCGGAGACGCCTCTGTCGCTCAGCAAGCGGGCCAAGCGGCGTGGGCGGGTGGAGATCAACTGGGCGGTTGTCAAGGAAGGGGAGCCCTATCCGGCTTGGGATTGGGAGATCAATGCGGGCGAAAACCAGCACTTTCGCGAGCAGATTGCCGACGAGTTGGAACTCTATGATGCCCACGTGCATCCGCACGCGATTCTGAGCATCGCCAACCAGGCGCTCACCCGGGAGTTCGTGATGCCGGCATGGATTCACACGGCCTCGGAAGTGCGCCATCGCCAAGCCCTTCGGGTGGGTGACCGCGTGGCCGTGCGCGCGGTGCCGCTGGAGAAGTGGCGCCGGAAGGGCCATGAATTCGTGCGCCTGTACATCGATGTGCATCGAGACCAGGCGCTGACCACCGAGATGTTCCATACCGCCATATTCAAGGTTGCGGCGTGACCCGCATCGCCGTGCTGGCTTCCCACGGCGGCTCCATCCTCCAAGCCGTGATGGACGCCTGCGGTAGCGGCGAGATTAATGCCAATGTGGTGGCGGTCATCAGCAACAACAGCGGCTCGTTGGCTTTGAGCCGGGCACGAGGCGCGGGCATTGCCACCCGGCACCTGAGCGGCCGCACCCATCCGCAGCCAGCCGCCTTGGATGCGGCCATCTGCGCCACATTGCAGGAGGCCCGGCCCGATTGGGTGCTGCTCGCCGGCTACATGAAGAAGCTGGGGCCGCAAACGCTCGATGCCTTCCAAGGCCGGATTCTCAACGTCCATCCGGCGTTGCTCCCCAAGCATGGCGGGCGCGGCTTCTATGGCCGTCGGGTGCATCAGGCGGTGGTGGACGCCGGCGATGCCGAGACCGGCGCCACCGTGCATTTGGTGGATGCGGATTACGACACCGGCCCGGTTCTCGCCCAGGTTCGGGTGCCGGTGAACGCCGGGGACCGGGCTGAGGATGTTGAACAGCGGGTGCAGTGCGCGGAGCGGCAGTTGGTGGTGGACACCCTCGCCGGGATCATCGACGGGCGCGTCAAAGCCGGCGGCGGCGCGCTATGATTCAAGCTTCATTCGATTAGGAGTTCGCCATGCCCCGTGACGTCATCGTTCCTGAAGAGGACCGCGCCAGCTACGACAACTTTCATTTTGCCCCGGCGGTGCGCACCGGCGGCTTGGTGCTCCTATCCGGCCAGATTGGCGCCACCGGCGGCGGCGTGCCCGACAGCGCCGAGGAGGAGTTCCGCCTCGCGTGGCAGGGCGTGGCCCGGGTCTTGGCAGCGGCGGGGCTGGGCTTTGAGGACGTCGTTGAGATCACCACCTACCACGTGAACCTCCAGCAGCACCTGGGCACCTTCATGAAGGTGAAGGACGAGTTCGTAGGCCAACCTTGGCCCGCTTGGACCGCGATCGGCATCACGGAGTTGGCCATCCCCGGCGCGCGGGCGGAAATTCGGGTCACCGCAGCCGGTTAAGCCGCTTGGAGCGAACCGGTGCGAACGCGCACCTTTTGTGCGTGTCGGCTCGCGTAAGCTAGCATCCATGGCGCAGCACGACCTGACCCAAGGCTCCGTGCGGCTCTCGCTCTATCGGCTGACGGCGCCGATGATCCTGGGGGTCGCTTCCAGCATCCTGGTGCAGACGCTGGAGATGGGCTTCATCGGCCAGCTTTCCACCGAGCACGTGGCGGCGGTGACCTTCACGTTCCCGATCACCATGGTTCTGACCAGCATCGCGCTTGGCGTCAGCATCGGCACCTCGTCGGTGATCGCCCGCAGCGCCGGGGCGGGCAACCGCCGCGACATGCGCCGGTTGGGCTCCCACGCGATGTTGCTCATCGGCGGCCTGATGGTGCTGCTGTCGCTGGTCGGCTGGGCCACCATCGATCCGGTGTTCACCGCCCTGGGCGCCCGCCCGGAGATGCTGCCGCTGATCCACAGCTACTTGGACATCTACTATCCCAGCACCGTTGCGTTCACCATCACCATGATCGCCGGCAGCATCCTGCGGGCGTCGGGCAACGCCAACACGCCCGGGCTGGCGATGACCGCCGGGGCGCTTTTCAACCTCGCCCTCGACCCCATACTGATCTTCGGCTGGTTCGGTTTTCCGCGCATGGAGTTGGCAGGCGCGGCGACCGCCATGGCGGTGACCCGGGTGCTGACCGCGGCCTGGTTGCTGCACCGTGTGCACCGCGATGGGCTGATCAAGACTCAAGCCCTATTGGCCGGCTTCAAGGTGTCCGCCGCCCGCATCCTGCGCATCGGGATACCGGCGGCGGCCACCCAGTTGATCGGCCCGCTTTCGGGGGCCGTGATCACCCGCTTGGTCGCGGCCCACGGCGAGGTCGTCATCGCCGGCTTCGGCGTCGCCACCCGCATCGAGGCCGTCGCGGCGATGACGCTGTTCGCCCTCTCCGGCAGCATCGGGCCGTTCGTCGGGCAGAACGCAGGGGCCAAGAACATGGCCCGGGTCCGGGCTGGCATGCGGGCGGCATGCCAGTTCAGCGTCCTTTGGGGACTGGGCGCCGCGCTCCTGATGGCCCTCTGGGGCGGGCAGTTCGCGGCTTGGCTCAATGGCGATGCGGGGGTCGTGGCCGTCGCGGCGCTCTACCTGCTGATCGTGCCCCTGAGCTACGGCCCTTGGGGCGTGCTGATGATGGCGTCGGCCTCCTTCAACAGCTTGGGCAGGCCGCTGCCGTCCACCGTGCTGTCCTTCACCCGCATGTTCGTGGTGTATGTTCCGTTGGCGATGGCGCTGAACGGGTTGTATGGCTACGGCGGCATCTTCGCTGCCACCGCGGCCAGCAACGTCCTGATGGGTTTGGTCGGCTACTGGTGGTTTCAGTGGACGTTTTTCCGCGACCAAGAAGGTCAGTTGGCATAAAATCCGGAAACGGCTTTGGAGCGGGGAACCGTGCAGGGGCATCGAGCATGAGAAGAAGGGTTTTCCTGTGGTCGGGTGGCGCCGTGCTCGGCGTGGCTTCACTGGCCTGGTGGCAGCGCAACGAAGTAGTCGGGGCGCTGGCCCGGTTGCCGCGTAACGACCACGTTCGTCTTTCACCGGCGCCCGGCGTCGATCAGGACCTGTGCCTGCTGACGCCTGAGCAGACCGAAGGGCCATTCTTCTTTCAATCCCCGGTCCGCAGCGACATCCGCGAGGATCGCTCGGGATTGCCCTTGAGCCTGCGGCTGCAGGTCGTTCGGGCGGAAGGCTGCCAACCGGTCGCGGGCGCGTTGGTGGAGGTCTGGCACTGCGATGCGGCGGGCCAGTACAGCGGCTACCCCGAAACCCTGAGCCGCCGGCCCTTCGACACGCTGATGTTTCTGGACGGCCCGAACGACACCGTGGAGCCGGTCAACGGCAAGACCTATCTCCGCGGCTCGCAGGTCAGCGACGAGTCGGGCTTGGTCAGCTTCCAGACCGTACTGCCCGGATGGTATGAACCGCGGGTGCCGCACATCCATGTCCGGGTCTCAGCCGGGAGCGTCCGCTACTTGGCGAGTCAGCTCTACTTCCCCGACGAACTGACCGAGTTGGTTTATTCCGACCATCCCGACTACGCGCCCCACGGCACATCGCCCTACACCCATGCCAACGACGGAGTTCTCGGCATGAGCCCTGACAGCGAGGGCTTGTTGATCCAACCCGTTGCATCGGAGAGCGGGCTAACGGCGAGCTGCAAGCTGGGGGTGGCGTAGCAGCCGTTTCCACCAAACAACTTCCCAAATTCCTGACGGAAAGCGCATTCCAGTAGCCCAATCGAGGGCGGGACGGCGCGAACGCGCACCTTCGGTGCGTGTCGGTTCGCATTGGAGTTTCGCTGGCGCGAAACTCCGTGACTGTCGCCTAGGATGGATCAAGCAGTGGGCCGCCGTGCGTCAGCGGATGGGTTCCTTGCGCAGGTGCCCGTACATCAGTTCCTCGACGAACTCCACGCACTTGAATTGGTGAATCTGCGCATCCGGCCCGACCCGCCGGTAGAGCGGCATGCTGATCTTCCACGGGCGCGTGAACACCTTGGGGTCTTCGATGAGCGCTTCATAGAGCAGCACGTCGGGGCTGTCGAATCGGTAACGCTCGATCACCTTGAGCGCGTCGCTGTGGTGGTTGCCGCTGCGGTCGAACCAGGTACGGTCGTTCTGGCCGGTCACCTCCACCACCAGCGTGTCATCCTCCCAATAGCCGAACGACTGCCCCATCCAGGACTCCGCCGGCGCTTCGCCGGGATCCTCCAGATAGATGTTGCGCGTCGCCCCGGCGAAGGCATAGGCGAAGAAGATGGCGCTTTCGCTGTGGAAGATCTGAAACGGATGGGGCAGGTAGGTGGCTCGGGGCACACCGGGCAGATAGCACTTGATTTCCGGGTCCCGCTCCAGCCAATGGGCTTGGTTTTCCTGCTGGATGGCCCGGGCCGCCTCGGTATAGGGAATCTCGCCGCCCTCCACCACGCCGCCGCCGCCCGGCACTGCCCCCACGGCGCCAAGGGCGACCACCTCCGGCGCCGGGATGGGTCCAAAGGGGCCGTCCACGGTGGCCAGCGCCGCGCTGGCGGAATGCGCCAGCAAGTTGTAGTTGGCGGTGTTCAGCACCTGCCAAACCCCGTTCAAGTCCGGCTTGCCATCCGGCCTGCGAGGGATGTCATGGGCCAACGCGGCTGGCACCAGCACGGCGCAAAGAATGGACAGGCACAGCGTGGTTTTGAAATTCATGGGCAAGCTCCCGCATCCATTGCAGTCAATAGATGACCTGCTAGTGTATCGTTGCCCGTTCTGCGGCTTATCCGCCGGAGCGAAGCCGCCGTTCCAACTCGGCTATCCGCGCCTCGGCAGTGCGTAGAGCATCGGCCTCTCTGCGCCGCTCCGCCTCGACCGCATCGCGCTCCGCTGTTGCAGCGCGCAATGCACTAGCCTGCTCCTCCGGCGTCAGCAGGTACTCCCCGCGCTCCGGGTCAAAGAAGCGCAGGCGCCCATCCTCCAGGCGCAGATCCAGCCCCAGCACCTCTGAGAAACGGCACAGGCCACCGTCCCGCTTCTCAAGTCGGAGCTCGCGGTAGCGGCCGTCCGCGCCCATCCGCTGGCCCTTAAGCACCGGATCCAGATAATCCCCCGTGGGGTCGAACTGCCAGTACTCACCCACCTCAAGCCGCTCGTATAGCCGTTTCTTATCCCCCTCGTCATGGCCCCGCGTGCTCTTCGACGTCACCTCCAGGATGAAGTCCGCCGCCTTGCCCTCTTCCCAGACCTTCCAGACGTCCCGCGGCGGCTCCTTCGACACGCCGTGGGCCACGAAGACGTCGGGCGACACCACCGCCTTCGGATTGCCCTCTTCGTAGTACATGAACAGGTTGCCGCCCACATGGACGTCAGGCCGGTCGCCGTGGTGGACGACCAGGACCGCACCGGCATCCACCGTCGTGCGCCAATGTATGCCGCTCTCCGACATCGGCTTACCGTCCGAGACCGGGTATTGGACGCGGGCCTGCGCGACCTGACGGTCGCGTTGGGGTTTCGCTGGCGCGAAACCCTGCGCGTTGCCCGGGTGCTCCGGCAGGGGTTCGGCTTGGGGCATGGCGGGCTCCTTGGCGGCGCCGTTGCTCAACACCGCCGACGTTAGCACAGCGCCGCCGCCCCGGACAGGGGTGGCCAGAAAGGCGCTTGGGGCGGCGGCGGACACAGCAGAGCATCGGTTCCTTCCATTGATTTGAGACCGATGCAAACTGCCATGTAGGCCAAGGAAATTCTGTAGGCGAGGACGCCACGACTTGTGCGAGATAACCCGACCGCGCCTGCAACGGCGCACAAGGAATTCAGACATCTCGCACGACCGCCAACGATCCAGTAACAATCGCGTCAAAGCGCCTAGTAGTCGAGCCGGAAGGCCTCCCCGTCGCGCACGATGCGGCCGGCGGTGGGCGCGGCGAAGTGGGTGCCGATCACCAGCACGGGGCGGTCGGCGTAGCGCTGCACGAACTCATGGCGGGTGGCGGCGCCCAGGTTGGGATCGACATCGGCCACGCTCGACCATTGCGGGTGGGCGATCTGGCAGGGATGGTGGATCATGTCGCCGGTGATCACCGCCTCCTCGCCCCGGGAGGCGATGTGAACGCTCACATGCCCCGGCGTGTGGCCCGGGGTGGGCTCAAACCAAATCTCGTCGTTGACGCGATGGTCCTGGGGCACCAGCACCGCCTTGCCGGCATCGAAGATGGGCTGCACCGAGTCTTCGATGACCGGCCCGTACTCCTGCTCCTCGACCCGCCAGTGGCTCCACTCATCTTCGGCAAAGAGGTAGTCGGCGTTTTCGAAGGTGGGCTCCCAGCGGCCATCGACCAAGCGCGTGTTCCAGCCGACGTGATCAACGTGCATGTGGGTGCACATCACCTTGTCCACCCGGTCAACGGCGAAGCCGGCAGCGGCGAAGTCGTCGAGAAAGCTGCGCTGCATCCGGTTCCAAGCGGGATAGGTGCGCTCCTTGCCGTTGCCGATGCAAGTGTCCACCACCAGGGTTTCGCCGCCGGATTCTACGACCAGGGCGTGAATGCTCAGAATCAGCCGCTGCCGGTCATCGACGAAGGGTTTGATCCAAGGCAGCCGGTCCATCTCCTCCGGCGTCGCTTGGGGCAGCAGATAGGGACCCAACGAAGCCGTGGTCAACTCCACGACCTGGGTGATCTTCACGCCACCAACCTGCCACCTCAACATGCCCCGCTCCATCGACTTGCGCGGCCAAAGCGTTGCAAATGACCGTCGCCTAGTCAAACATGGTCCCTTGACATTCATTCAAGAACGCTCGGGGATAGGGGACGTGAAATTCGAAGACTTGGAGGTGACCCGCACTGGCCATGTGGCGTTGGTTGAAATCCAGCGCCCGCCGAACAATTTCTTTGACGTGCGCCTCATAAACGACTTGGGCGACGCTTTCGAGTCCCTTGACGCCGACGCCAACGTCCGCGCCCTGGTGCTCGCCGCCCAGGGCAAGCACTTCTGCGCCGGGGCCAACTTCGGCGACCGCAGCCAGCAGGCTGAACGCACCGCAAGGCGGGAGCAGGACGGCAATCCCCTGTACAGCGCAGCCGTGCGGTTGTTCGCCTGCAAAAAACCCGTCATCGGCGCCATTCAGGGCGCGGCCGTGGGCGGCGGTTTCGGGCTGGCGGTGATGCCCGACTTCCGCGTGGTCTGCCCCGAAGCCCGGTTCACCGCCAATTTCGTAAAGCTCGGCTTCCACCCCGGCTTTGCGCTGACCCACACCCTGCCCAAGCTGATCGGCCAGCAGAAGGCCAACCTTATGTTCCTGACCGGCCGGCGCATCGACGGCGCCACTGCCTATGAGTGGGGCTTGGCCGATGCGCTGGTCGAGCGGGAAGATCTACGCAGCCGGGCCTTGTCGCTGGCTGAAGAGATCGCTGAGAACGCACCCCTCGCCTTGCTCTCGGTGCGGGCCACCATGCGCCAAGGCATCGCCGAAGCGGTGAAGCGGCAAACCGACCATGAGTTTGTGGAGCAGCACCGCCTGCAGCAAACCGAGGATCACAAGGAGGGCGTTCGGGCGGTGGCGGAACGCCGTCCGGGCAACTTCGTCGGCCGCTGAGGCGGACCTTCGATGCGCTGATGCCAAGGGGACGAGCTTGTCCCTGTAGGACAAGCTTCACGTGAAGTCACGGCGCTTCGCGCCGTCCGAGGGCGCGAACCTTCGGTTCGTTATGCCCTTGCTCCGGAGGATCCGGCCGACTCGAAAGGAGTTTCGCGCCAGCGAAACTCCAACGCACCCGCAAAGCGGGTGCGCCTGCTTGGTCCAATGCGCGGGCTAGCGGTATATTGCGGCTCTTTGCTTGAGGAAGGGCTTCATGGATCAATTCGATGGCCGCGAGTTTCGCGACACGTTGGGGCAGTTCGCCACCGGGGTGGTGATTGCCACCGGTTGCCTGGAGGGAGCGCCGGCCGGGTTTGCGGCGCAATCCTTCGCCTCGCTGTCGTTGGACCCGCCCTTGGTGGCGCTGTGTCCATCCAAGACCAGCGTCAGTTGGCCGAAGCTGCGCGAGAGCGGCCACTTCTGCATCAACATCCTCAGCGATGCGCAACAGAACATCAGCGATCTGTTTGCGCAGACCGGCATCGACAAGTTCGCGGACCTCGCTTGGCAGCCGGGGCAGACCGGTTCGCCGGTGCTGGCGGGCGTCCTCGCTTACATTGACTGCGAACTGGCCGATGAGCTCGACGGCGGCGATCACACCATCGCCATTGGCCGGGTGCGGGACTTGGGGATATTGGAGGAACAAGGCTCGCCGCTGCTGTATTGGCGCGGCGCCTACGGAACCCTTGGGGGCATTTGAATCATGGCAGCCTTGAATGAAGCTGGGCGTTCGGGAGCGTCCGCTGGCCGGAAGCTGGCCAATCGCGTTTGCGAGATCCTCGAAATCGAGCAGCCCATCGTGCTGGCGGGCATGGGCGGGGCGAGTTGCCCGGCCTTGGCGGCGGCCGTGTCCAATGCGGGCGGGCTCGGCGTGCTTGGCGCCGCCGGGTGTGGCCCCAAGCTGCTGCGCCGCTGGATTCGGGAAACCCGGGAACTCACCGACAAGCCCTTCGGCGTCGACACGCTGCTGCCGGCATCGGTGCGGCGGGCCAAGTATGACGGCACCGAAGGCCCGACGCCCCAGGCGCTGCTGCCGGAAATGCAGGCGTTTGCCGATGCCTTCATGGAACGGGAGGGCATGGCGCCCGCCAAGGGCGACCTGCTTGGCCGACGGGTGGACCCCGATGAGCCGGCGCTGTTCACCAAGGCGTTCTTCGAGGCGCAGATGGAGGTCGTGGTGCAGGAGCGGGTGCCGGTGTACGCCTCGGGCCTTGGCAATCCGGGGCCTTGGATGAAGGATCTGCGGGCTGGGGGCACCAAGGTGATGGCCGTGATCGGCGCGGTTCGCCACGCCATTCAAGTGAAGTCTTCGGGGCTCGACATCATTGTCGCCCAGGGCCACGACGGCGGCGGCCACAACTCGCCCATCGGCACCCTCGCCCTCATTCCCCAGGTGGTGGATGCGGTGGGCGATACGCCGGTGCTGGGCGCAGGCGGCATCGTCGATGGGCGCGGCATTGCCGCGGCGATGATGCTGGGTGCCCAGGGCGCTTGGATCGGCTCCGCCTTCCTCGCCTCCGAGGAGGCCAACATCTTCGGCTTCCAAAAGCAGGCGATTGTCGATGCCACCGAGGAGGGCACCACTATCTCCCGTTCGGTCACCGGCAAGCCGGCGCGCATCATCCGCAGCAAGTGGACCGACTATTGGGCGCGGGAGGGCAAGGAGCCGCTGCCCATGCCCTTTCAGGGCACGATCGCAGGCCCGGTCATGGCCGCCGCCAACCGCGACGGCCGCGGTGACATCAACCCCGGCTTCGCTGGCCAGGGCATCGGCATGATCAAGGCCGTGCGCCCCGCCAAGCAAATCTTCGACGAGTTGGTGCTGGGCACCCAGGAAGCCTTGGCTCGGGCAGGGACCATTTAACCTGGGCTACTTGGGTGCAAGTGCCTCCAGGGCTTCCCAGTCCAAGTCGCCGAATTCGCCGTCGGCCTTGACCGGCTGGATGCAGACGTGGTCGGCACCGGCATCGAAGTGGGCTTTGATGCGGGCCTCGATGGCCTCGACTGTGCCCCAGGCGAAGGTGGCGTCGATGAAGCGGTCCGAGCCGCCGCCATCGAGGTCGGATTCGCTTAAGCCCATGCGCAGCCAGTTGTTCCGATAGTTGGGCAGGCCAGTGTAGAGTTGCGCTGCGGCGCGGGCCGCAGTTCTGGCCTTGGGCGGATGCTGCTCCAACACGACCTTCTGCTCCACGCACAGCCAGCCGTCCGGGCCGAGGATTTCCCGCGCCATCGCCGTGTGGTCCGGCGACGTGAAGTACGGGTGGGCGCCTTGGCAGGCCTCAGCCGCGAGGCCTAACATCTTCGGCCCCAAGGCGGCGATAACTGTGGGGGGATCTTCGGAAGGGCGTACGCCTTGGTAGGGCGAGGCGGCCATCTTGGTGAGATAGTCCCGCATGGTGGCCACCGGCGGGCGGTAGGTGAGGCCCCTGACGCCTTCCACCAACGGCTTGTGCGACACTCCGAGACCTAGCAGAAAGCGGTTGTCCGACTGCTCGGCCAAGGTCATTTGCGTGGCCAGCGTGACGCCCGGCTCCCGGTGGTAGATGTTGGCGATGCCGGTGGCGAGGACCAGCTTGCTGGTATTGGCCAGCAGCAGCGAAGCCAGCACGAAGGGGTTCTTGCCAATGGTTTCCGGCAGCCAGATGGCGGCGTAGCCCAGTTCCTCGATTCGCCTTGCCGTGCGCAGGGTTTCCGCTGTGGACAGCCCGTCGAAAAAGTACCAGACGCCCCGTTTTCCTAGTTTCATGTTGCTCTAACCCCTGTCTTGGCGGCGACTAAGCGCCGACGAAATTGCCTGGGCGCCGTTCCGCGACCGCGCGGATGCCCTCGCCGGCGTCTTTGGTGGCCCTGAGCCACTGCTGTTCGGCCAGCTCGTGCTCAGTGGCTTCGGCCACGGCCTCGGCCAGCCCGGCGCGCATCGTGGCCCGTACGGAAACGATCGCCAAGGGCGCGTTTTCGGCAATTTCCTGGGCTAGCTCGACAGCACGGGCACGCAAGTCCTCCGGTTCGACCAGGATGTCCACCAAGCCGATCTCCAGGGCCTGCTCGCCATTCAGCCGCCGCCCGGTGTAGAGCATCAGGTTGGCAGCCTGCTGGCCGACCAGGCGCGGCAGGGTGACCGAGATGCCGAAGCCTTGATGGATGCCCAGCTTGACGAAGTTGGCGCCGAATCGCGCTTGGGGGGAGGCGACCCGAAAATCCGGCACCAAGGACAGGCCAAGGCCGCCCCCGATGGCCGCGCCCTGGATGGCTCCAATGATGGGTTTCTTGTTGCCGTACAGGCGAGCGGCCTCACGGTACAGCTTGCCGGTGGTGTTCTTGAAGCCCTCCTCGGTAAAATCAGAGCTGCCACCGCCTCCGGTTTGGCCGCTGCCGAAATTGGCCCCGGCGCAGAACGACTTCCCCTGCGCGGCCAGCACGATGGCCCGACACTCAGGGTCCTCATCGAGGCCGTCGAAGGCGTCGGCGATCTGTCCAATAAGGCTGTGGTCGAAGAAGTTGTGCGGTGGCCGCTGGATTTCGACGGTGGCCACATGGCCGGCCTGCGTCACCGAGATGTCGGTGTAACGGCGTTCTTCATTCATCAGGCGTCCCTCATCAAGAAAGGCGCGCATGTTAGCCTATCGGGCGAGGCAGTACCCGATCGTGTCCACACCAACACCTACAACGAGGCCTGAAGGCCACGAGCCGCCTGGCGTTTGGGCGTTGGCGTTTCCGTCCATTGTCGGCAACGTGGCTTTCAGTGCGGTCGCCTTGGTGCAGACCAAGTTCGTCGGCGTCCTCGGCCCGGAGGCACTGGCTGCCGTCGGCGCGGGTCAACGGGTGTTCTTCGCCATGCAAGCGGTCCTGATCGCGGTCAGCGCTGGCACCACCGCGCTCGTCGCCCGGGCTTGGGGAGCAGGAGACTACAACGAGGCCAGCCGCGTCACCATGGCGTCATTGGCGCTGGCGGGGCTGTTCGCCTTGGTGGTCATGGTGATCGGGGTTACTGCCGCACGGCCCGTTGCCAGCCTGTTCGGCTTGGATCCGGTGACGTTGGACTTGGCGGCATCCAACATCCGCATGTTCAGTTGGTTCAACCTCGCCTTTGCCGTCAACTTCATACTGAGCGCCGCGTTGCGCGCCTCCGGCGACGCCTGGTCGCCGTTGTGGATTGGGATTGGCGTCAATGTGCTTAACCTGCCCTTGCTCTATGTGCTGATCTTCGGCCATTACGGTTTTCCGGCCTTGGGGGTGGCGGGGGTCGCCGCGGCGGCGGGGATTTCCTTCAGCATCGGCGGCGATGTGATTATGTTCATGTGGATGAACCAGAAGTTTCGAGTTCTCCACGTCGGCAGCGGC
>VYDB01000116.1 GCA_009843635.1 Gammaproteobacteria bacterium | reverse complement strand
CGTCTCCGGGACCCGCAGGGGAAAAACTAACAGATAAGGGCGTCCCGCCCTCGATGAGGAACCAAGCGTTTACCGGGAACTCCGAAGCGGTGCTGTTTTGAGGCAAAATAAGCGGCTTTCCATCCACCCGGCCCGTGCGGGCAGATCAAGGACGCCGCCATGAGCAAAGACAGCTTCAACTGCAAACGGACGCTGACCGCGGCCGGGCGCGACTACGACTACTACAGCCTGCCGGCGGCGACGGCAGCGGGCGCTGGCGCCGCTGCCCGATTGCCGATGTCACTCAAGATCCTGCTGGAGAACCTGCTCCGCCACGAAGACGGCGCCACCGTGACGCGTGGCGACATCGAGGCGCTGGCTGGTTGGGCGGACGACGCCCCGGGTGCTGCGGAAATCGCCTATCGCCCGGCGCGCGTGCTCATGCAGGACTTCACCGGCGTGCCGGCGGTGGCCGATCTGGCAGCGATGCGCAGCACCGTGGTCGAGGCGGGCCTCGATCCAAATCTCATCAACCCCCTGTCGCCGGTGGACTTGGTCATCGACCACTCGGTGATGGTCGATCGCTTTGGCGATGACGGAGCTTTCAGCGCCAATGTTGAAATGGAGATGGCCCGCAACGAGGAGCGCTACCGTTTCCTGCGTTGGGGGCAGACGGCGTTCGACAATTTCCGGGTCGTGCCGCCCGGCACCGGCATTTGCCACCAAGTCAACTTGGAGTACCTAGCCCAGGCCGTTTGGACCCGCGCCGAGAACGGCCGGACGCTGGCCTACCCCGACACCCTGGTCGGAACCGACAGCCACACCACCATGATCAATGGCCTCGGCGTGCTTGGCTGGGGCGTGGGCGGCATCGAAGCGGAGGCGGCCATGCTCGGCCAGCCGGTCTCCATGCTCATCCCGGATGTGGTCGGCTTTCGGCTGACCGGCGGCTTGGCGGAAGGCATCACCGCCACGGACTTGGTGTTGCGGGTGGTGGAGATGCTGCGCCAGCACGGCGTGGTCGGCAAGTTCGTCGAGTTCTTCGGCGACGGCTTGGACGCCTTGCCCTTGGCGGACCGGGCAACCATCGCCAACATGGCGCCTGAGTACGGCGCCACCTGCGGATTCTTCCCCATCGACCGGGAGACCATCAACTATCTGGAATTGAGTGGCCGCCCGCCGGAGACCGTGGCCTTGGTGGAGGCGTACGCCAAGGCCCAAGGGCTGTGGCGCGATGCGGCCTCCGAGGCGGCCGCCTACACCGACACGCTGTCGTTGGATTTGGGCACCGTGGTTCCGAGCCTGGCCGGGCCCAAACGGCCCCAGGACAGGGTGCCCATGGCGGACATGGCCGCGGCCTTCGATGCGGCGTTGGAGCTGCAAGGCCGCGCGGAAACGACCGATGCGCGGGTTCCCCTGCCTGGCTCGGACCATGAAATCGGTCATGGCGCGGTGGTCATCGCCGCCATCACCTCCTGCACCAACACCTCCAATCCGGCGGTCATGCTGGGTGCGGGCCTGGTGGCGAGGAAGGCCCTGGAGCATGGCCTGAAGGTCAAGCCGTGGGTAAAGACCTCCCTCGCGCCCGGCTCCAAGGTGGTGACCGAGTATCTGCGCGAGGCTGGCCTGCAGGCGCCGCTCGATGCCTTGGGCTTCAACCTGGTGGGCTACGGCTGCACCACCTGCATCGGCAACTCGGGCCCCTTGCCGGAGGCCGTTTCGGCGGCCATCGCCGACGGCGATCTCGTGGTGTCTTCGGTGCTCTCCGGCAACCGCAACTTTGAAGGGCGGGTGCATCAGGAGGTGCGGGCCAATTGGCTGGCGTCGCCCCCCTTGGTGGTCGCCTACGCCTTGGCGGGCACCACCAGAATCGACCTGTCCCGCGATCCCCTGGGCATTGGCGCCGATGGCGAAGCCGTGCATCTGCGCGACATCTGGCCGACCACCCAAGAAGTCGCCGAAGCCGTCGGCCGAGTCTCTGCGCAGATGTTTGAGCGCCACTACGCCGACGTCTTTGCCGGCCCGGAGGCTTGGCGGGCCATCGAAGTGGAGGACGCCGGCACCTACGGCTGGCTGAACTCGACCTACATCAAGCAACCGCCCTTCTTCTCCGTGGACGGCGACCTCGACCAAAGCGTGGAGGTCAGCGGCGCGCGCCTGTTGGCGCTGTTGGGCGATTCGGTGACCACCGACCACATCTCCCCGGCCGGCGCCATTCAACCGGACAGCCCCGCTGGACAGTACCTGCAGCAGCACGGCGTCGATGTCGCCGAGTTCAATTCATACGGTTCCCGGCGCGGCAACCACGAAGTGATGATGCGCGGCACCTTCGCCAACATCCGCATTCGCAACGAAATGACCCCTGACCGGGAAGGCGGCTACAGCATTCATGCGCCATCCGGGGAGGTCTTGAGCATTTTCGATGCGGCCATGCGCTACCAAGGGGAGAGCACGCCCCTGGTGGTGGTGGCGGGCAAGGAGTACGGCACCGGCTCCAGCCGCGATTGGGCGGCCAAGGGCACCCGCCTGCTGGGCGTGCGCGCCGTCATTGCGGAGAGCTTCGAGCGCATCCACCGCTCCAACCTGATCGGCATGGGTGTCTTGCCGCTGGTGTTTCCGGCGGGGGAAAGCCGCAAGACCTTGGCCTTGCGCGGCGATGAGCGGATCGACGTGCGCCTGCCCAAGGGGCAGGACCAAATCCGCCCCCGCCAGGAACTCGAGTTGGTGGTGCACCGGGCCGACGGCAGCGATACCTCGATGCGGGTGCTGAGCCGCTTGGACACGGACAACGAAATCGCCTACTTCCGCAGCGGCGGCATCCTGCAGTACGTGCTCAACAACTTGGTCGGCGCGGCTGCCTGACCGGGGCTAGAACACCACCGTCTTGGCCTCGTTCAACAGCACCCGGTGCTCCACGATGGCCTTGAGGGCGTTGGCCAGCACCGAGGCTTCGATGTCGCGGCCGAGCTTGACCAGATCGTCCGGCGTGTGGCTGTGGTTCACGCTGATGGCGCCTTGAGCGATGATCGGCCCCTCGTCCAAGCCTGCGGTGACGTAGTGGGCTGTTGCGCCGATCATCTTCACCCCCCGGGCGTGGGCTTGATGGCGCGGCTTGGCGCCCTTGAAGCTCGGCAGCCAGGAATGGTGGATGTTGATGATGCGGCTTTGCAGTTGCTCGGTTAGATCGGCGGTGAGGATCTGCATGTAGCGCGCCAGCACCACGAAGTCCACGTTCAACTCCTCCACCAGCCGCAGCAGCTTGCGCTCCTGCTCGGCCTTGTTGTCCGGTGTCACCGGCAGGTGGTGGAAGGGCACCTCGTAGAAGTCGGCATGGCGCTTGAGCGTGGGATGGTTGGAGACGACAGCGGCGATCTCGGCCGCCAGGATGCCGGTCTGGCAGCGGTGCAGGACGTCAACCAGGCAGTGGGAGGCCTTGGAGACCATCACGATCAGCCGTTTCTTCACCGCGCGGTCGTGCATCGCCCAGTCCATGTCCAGCCGCTTGCCGACCGTTGAGAAGGCCGCTTCCAATTCCCCTTGGTTCATGGCGCTGTCACTGGCGTCGAAGCAGGTGCGCATGAAGAAACGGCCGGTCAGCGGATCCTCGAATTGGGAGGAGGATGTGATGTTGCAGTCATGGCCGGCAAGAAAGCCCGCCACCTCGGCGACCAAGCCCTTGCGGTCCGGGCAGGTCAACGTCAGCACGTACTGGTTTTCAGGAGGGGCGGGCATGGTTTTTCCGGTTGGCGAAGACCGCTTATCGGCACGTTGCAGCGCGAGCGATCATTGCAATTGAGTGCTTCTTTTTCAATGCGAACTTAGCGTCCGCAGCGCCGGTAGCGCAGCGCGTTGCCGGCCTTGCCGCAGATTTCCACAATGCCTGCCTCGCGCAGGCAGAACGCCGCCTGCTGGCCCAGGCGCCGCGGCGCTTGCATCGCGGCTGCCAAGTCGGCGGTGGTGAACGCCTCCGGCAGGCTGGCGTCGAGCATGGCGAACAAATCCCCCATGGACTCGATGCGGTGGGTTTCCAGCACCTCGACCAGGCGACGGTCGATGACGGTCCAGCCGCCCCGGCGCCGGTTGCGGCGGGGGTCGGGAACGCGGACCTCCTCTTCGACGGTGATGACGGCCTCCAAGGCGAAATTGGGGTGGGCAACGAGCTTGGGAATGCTGGTGAGGCCAGCAAAGATGCTGAACACGGATCCGTGCTTCGGGGATTTCCGGCGGGTCACTGCAACATCCGCCTGCTCGGCCTGCTTGATGATGAAGCGATCCTTGGCGATTGGATGCACCAAGGTGAGCGCGTGGTTTTCCAGCAGGCGTGGCAGCTTCCGTTTCAAACGCGAGAAGCCGCCGGTGTGGATTTCGATGATTCGCGTACCCGTGAGCACATCGACCACGTAGCCGTCGATAAGTTGCTCGCTAAGGCTGCCGGGTGCCGTGTAGAGTGCTTTTAGTGCGCGGTGCAGGGACCGCTCGTTCAGTTCGCCGATGCGGGCCGGGCTGGGCAAAGGAGCGGGCTCGCCGATCAGGGGCCGCGCGGGGGTTAGGGCCCGGTTTCCATCGGCAGGGACTCATCGCGCACCCACTCCGCCATGGAGCCGTCGTACACCGCCACCTCGTCCTTGCCGCACAGCAGGCAGGCAAAGGCATCGATGGTCGCCGAGATGCCGCCGCCGCAGTAGGAGATCACTTGCGGCGCTGCGAGCAGGCCCTTGGCGTTCAGCGACTTGCGCAGGGCCTCGCCGTCCTTGAAGCAGCCGTCTTCGAGCAGGTCTTCATAGTGCAGGTTGATGCTGCCGGCGATGTGGCCCTTGCGCCCGTAGCTGAAATCGCCCTCGCCGGCGTACATCTCCGGCGAGAGGGCATTGACGGTGCAGACATCGCCATCGCCGATGGCGGCGAGCACGGCATCCCGGTCCGCGAACAACGCCGCGTCTGGGGTGGCCTTGAAATTCCCTTCGGGATAGCTCGCCGCCTCCGTTGACAGGGGGTGTCCGCCGTCCCGCCAAGCCTTCAGGCCACCGTTGAGCACCCGCGCCCGCCGGTGTCCGCAATAGTGCAGCAGCCACCAGGCGCGGGTGGCCCACATGATGTGGCCGCTGCTGTAGAGCACGACTTCGGTGTCGTTGGAGACGCCGAGGCGGGCGAACAGCCGCTCCAACTGCCCAACCGGCGGCAAGGTGAAGCCGAGGCCGGTGGAAGTGTCGGAGGCGTCGCCAACGAGATCGAGAAACAGCGCGCCGGGGATGTGCCCCTCGTTGAATCGCT
Source organism: Gammaproteobacteria bacterium (assembly GCA_009843635.1). GTDB lineage: Bacteria > Pseudomonadota > Gammaproteobacteria > Pseudomonadales > Azotimanducaceae > Azophilus. The sequence continues at coordinate 9,037 of VYDB01000116.1, read as the reverse complement.
CGAGCCCCGACTCGGCCCGGAAGCCGCCCTTCGGCGCTGGGCTGAGGAACACCGCCGCATCCAGGACGCGCCGGCCGTCTACGTCCGCGGCCAGTTCGGCGGGTGAGATCAGGTATTCGGGATGGGCGTAGGACATGGGTTCAACTCTCTGGTGTGGCGGCTATTATGCGGTTCCTGCTCACTTTCGCCACCTCGGCCTCATCGCTGCCTCTAGGAGCTTAAACCCGTGAACTTTGCCGACCACACCGAAATCACCCGCCGCCGTTACGAAATTGGCGGCTACTACGTGGACCAACTATCGCGGATCAACGACCGCTGGCTGATCAACGCGGTGACCCTCAAGCTGTTCTGGCAGCGCGGCAACCGCAACATCATGGAACTGGCGGTGGCGCGGTGAGGGGAGGCGCGGCATCCCCATGAGTTCAGCGATTCGGCGCGCCGCCGCGTTCCTGCTCAAGGATCGCATCGTTGCCCCGCCCGAATTCCATCGCTGGTGGATTCCGCTGATTTCGGTCGCGTTGCATCTTTGCATCGGGTCGGTCTATTCGTGGAGCATATTCAATCCGGCGCTGACCAAGGAACTTGGCGTTGCGGCAAGCAGTGCTGACGATTGGAGCATCACCGTTGTCGTCGGCGTGTTTTCCACGGCCATCGTCTTCCTGGGCCTGAGCACCGCGGTGGCCGGCAAGTGGCTGGAGGAGGTGGGGCCGCGCTGCGCCGGCGTGTGCGCGGCCAGCCTGTGGGGCGTGGGATTCGTGCTTGCGGGCATTGGCATTGAGACGCACGAGATCTGGCTGTTGTATCTGGGATACGGGGTGCTGGGTGGCGCCGGCTTGGGGCTCGGCTACATCTCGCCCGTCTCGACGCTGATTCGCTGGTTTCCGGACCGGCGCGGACTGTCCACCGGACTGGCGATCATGGGTTTCGGCGGCGGGGCGATAGTCGCTGCGCCGCTGAAGAAGGCTCTGCTGGAGACATTCCATGAAGCGCCGCAATACCTCGGGGCTGTGGGGGCAGTTGACCTGATCACCGAATACGGCAGGCAGTATGCCGACGTTGGCGGCGAGTGGCTGGAAGTGGTGGTTGCGGGAGCGGCCGATGTGTCGAGGATGATCGTCCCCGGTGCGGAAGGCGTCTATGTCGTCGGCACGGGCAGCACGGGCGCGGCGTTGACGTTCTTCACGCTCGGGCTGGCCTATTTCGGCATCATGCTGGCCGCCTCCCTGTCCTTCCGCCTTCCAGCGGAAGGATGGAAGCCGCCTGGCTGGGACGAGGCTGCGGCGCGCGCAGCGGGCAAGCCAGGCAGCGGCTGGCGCGGCATGCCGAGCACCGCCTACGTGCACGTCCAGCGGGCGCACCGAACCCCGCAGTTCCACTTGCTGTGGATCATGCTGTGCTTCAACGTCACGGCCGGGATCGGCGTCATCGGGGTGGCGGAGACGATGATGGTGGACATCTTCAGCCCGGCCTTGCCCCACATCGTGACCCTGGGCTTCGCGGCCACCTATGTGTTGATGATCAGCGTCTTCAACATGGGCGGCCGGCTCGCGTGGGCCACCGCTTCCGACTACATCGGGCGACGGAACACCTACTACTGCTTCTTCGCCCTGGGTGCGGCGCTGTACGGTTCGGTGCCGCTCATTGCCGACACGGGAAGCGGCAGCGCGAACCTAGTTTGGCTGGTGGCGTTCTACGCCGTGACGATGCTGGCCTTCACGATCTACGGCGGCGGGTTCGCCACGCTTCCCGCCTACATCGCCGATGTGTTCGGGACGCGGCATGTGGGCGCCATACACGGTCGATTGCTCACGGCCTGGAGCGCCGCAGGCGTGCTCGGGCCGCTGCTCATCACCCAGCTTCGCGAATTCTCGCTGGAACGGGCAATCCGCGCACTCGCGGCCCGGATCGATCCGGCAGCGTTCGAGGCGCACTTCGGCGCCCCCATGAGCCATCTCGAGGAACTGGTGGCGGCCAACACCGTAACCGTCAGCAAACTCCTGGAAATCGCGCCCGCCGGCACCCCGGACCCCACGCCGAGCATCTACAACCTGACGATGTACGTGATGGCAGCGCTACTGGTTGTGGCCTTGTTCGCCAACATGCGAATGCGCGACATGGCGGAGCGGTTCGTCATGCGGGTTCCTGGGTGACGGGGCATAGAAACGACTTAATCAAGTTTCGCGTATGTTGACAGGCTGGAGGAGATGCGCCATTGCACACTTCGCTATCGAATTGTGACGAAAAATGATACTTTGTGCTAGTTATGTATGCATCAGTCCAACCTCGTGCCCGAGAAGTGATTGCTGAACTCGCTGCCCGCGGCCGCTACCACTTTACCACCGCCGAGTTCATGGCGGCGCTTGGTAGCTCCGATGCGGCGGCGAGGCAGTCGCTTAGCCGATTGGCCGGAAAAGGCCGGATCGCAAGCCCCGCACGCGGTTTCTACGTTGTCCTGCCGCCCGAGTACCGGCGACTCGGTTGCTTGCCGCCCGACCAATTCATCCCGGCGCTTATGGAGCATCGGCGAACCCCCTACTACGTTGGGCTGTTGTCGGCGGCTCAGTACCATGGCGCTGCTCACCACCGTCCGCAGGAGTTCCAGGTTGTCTTGGAGAGGAACAGACCGCCGATCGTGTGCGGTTCCGTCAAAGTGGCTTTCGTTGCGCGCCGGAACGTCGGCGCGGTTGCTGTGCAGAGCTTCAACACTCCGCGCGGGACCGCACGAGTTTCCACGGCGGAAGCCACAGCCATCGACCTTGTCGGATACATGTATCGATCCGGTGGCTTGGATCGGGTGGCGGGCGTCCTGTCCGAACTCGTGGAAGTCCTTGACGCCGCTAAGCTGGTTGGTGCGGCGAAGTGCAGTTCCATCCTCTGGGCGCAACGCTTGGGCTACCTGCTCGAACTCGTAGGCGGGGCAGGCAAGGTCGCTGAGCTGAAGGACTATGTGCGCCATACGGGGAGAAACTACACGCGCCTCTTGCCCAGCTCGCCGGCCGAGGATGCGCCAAGATCAAAGGCCTGGCGATTGCATGTCAACGCAACCGTGGTGCCGGACGCATGATTCCACGCGACTACATCAGCGAGTGGCGAGCTCGAGCGCCTTGGATCCAGGACTTCCAAGTTGAACAGGACTTGGTTATCAGCCGTGCGTTGGTGGATATGTTTTCTGACCCGGTTCTAGCCAAGTCTGTCGCATTCCGAGGGGGCACGGCGCTCTACAAGCTGTACTTGACCCCGCCTGCTCGGTACTCCGAGGACATCGATCTTGTCCAAATCGCGCCTGGGCCAGCGGGGCCGATTATGGACGCTGTGCGCGGCGTCCTTGGACCTTGGCTAGGGGACGGGCGGTGGAAGCAGTCGGCTGGACGGGTGACGTTCAATTTCCGGTTCATGTCCGAGGATGTCCCTGCAATGCGTCTGCGCTTCAAGGTTGAAATCAACACTCGCGAGCACTTCGCGGTGTTTGGCTTTCCCAAGCGCAGGCTATCAGTCGAGTCCCGGTGGTATTCAGGGAGTGCTGAGATTGCGACCTTCGACCTCGACGAACTACTCGCCACCAAGTTGCGAGCGCTCTATCAGCGCAAAAAGGGGCGCGATCTGTTCGACTTGGCGATAGGGCTCGCTGATGGGCGTAGCGATCCCGAGCGGATAGTCGCTGCCTTCGCGAGTTACTTGGAGCGGGATGGCCATGCGGTGAGCCGGGCGATGTTCGAACGCAATCTCGCAGCTAAGGTCAATGATCCGCGGTTTAACGCGGACATGAGCGCCTTGCTCAGGCACGGCCATGAATGGCGAGCGGTCGAGGCTTTCCATGTAGTCTGCAATCAACTTGTTTCTCTTCTGCCGGGTAGACCTTGGAAGGGAGGAAACGTGGATTGAGTGCCTCTGGTGCGCAACTTCCCGCTCCAGCCACTGGGCGACGATCAGGAAAGTACTTTGCGGAACACGAATGACGCGATCCAGCTTTGGATCGATACGGCGCGGGAGTTGGGACACTCTGTTCCGGAACCCAAGGGCGAGCGCCTGATTTTTGCTTGACTGCAATAGTCTGGATTGACCCGTGCTGAATTTGAGTAGCGCCTGTGAGACCCCTGCATTTTTCAATAGGTTAAGACGTAGGTTTGGCGTCCCCTGGGGCGTCCACCTGGCCAAAGCCATGCAGTGACACCGTAGCCGTCGGCAAACTCCTGGAAATCGCGCCAGCCGGCACCCCTGACCCCACGCCGCAACGACATTGACAAACACCGATATCGGTGCCACTGTTCAGCACTGATATCGATACTTGGAATGGCAATGCGATACGTCACCATGACGGAATTCAAGCAGCAGGCCAGTCGGATTCTCAACGACAAAAAACCGACGGCAATCCTGCGAAACAGCAAGATTGAAGGCTACTACGTTCCGGCGGAATCCTTGACTTTCGGCACGATGGACGATGCCCGAGTGCAAGAACTCACCCGGTCAATTCTCGATCAGCGGTCGGAAGCGCTGCAATACTTGGCGAATCGGTGAGGATCGCGCTGCCGACGGAACAGCAGGTCGCTGATCTGCATGAGCAACTGTTGGCAAAGCTGGGCGGGCTACCGGGCTCAAGAATCGGCACTTCCATAGGTGCCGTTCTCGGGCGAATCCAGATGAACTTGGCGTATCGGTTCGAAAGACCCACTGTCCAGCAGGTCGCTGCCATTGCTGTTTATGCGTTCACAGTCGGCCATCCGTTCAATGACGCGAATAAACGAACGGCACTCGCCGTCGGCGACCTGATCTTGCTGATGAACGATCAAAAAGTCATTCAACGCGAGCATCAGATCGCGCTAGCCAATCTGATCGTCGATCTTGCGGCAGGGAAAACCGACCAAGAGCGATTTATGGAGAAGTACATCAAGATGTTGGAGCAAGGTGCCGAAAAACCAGAGGCTGGGGGGTGGACAAATGAGTGACGAAGCTGGTTCGGACGTCACATTTGTTGAGAAAAAGGTTACGTATCATATTGAAGTAAAAGGAAATTTAGTCGTTGTTCAGGATGTCCCAGCTCGGGTGAACTTGGAAACGGGGGAGAGAACGTACTCTCCGGAGACCGTGGAGCACTTGCAGGCGCTCATCCGAATTCCGTAGCGGTCAGGGAGTCGCGCTCGCTGCCTGATGCCGATAGACTCGGCAATCTAGGGGGGACAGGCTGATGCACAAGTACGAGATTATTCTCTACTGGAGCAATGAAGATGAGGCGTTCGTTGCCAAAGTGCCGGAGTTGCCAGGGTGCATGGCGCACGGCGACGATCAGGAGAGTGCATTGCGGAACACGAATGACGCGATCCAGTTTTGGATCGATACCGCGCGGGAGTTGGGGCACTCTGTTCCGGAACCCAAGGGCGAGCGCCTGATCTTTGCTTAACTGCAATCCGCGAGTGCTAGTGGAACTCGCTCCAGCCGCTCGGCGGTCGAGTGTGGCGGTGCCTGACTTAGGCGGCGGTCAAACGCAGCCAAGATGAGGACGCTTGGTGTCACTAGAATGCAGTTTTGAATGGGCATGGCGGGAATCGAGAACGGAGGTTGAGCAAGAACAGACGGTTGACTGCGGTCATTGAACGGGAAGGAGATGAATACGTCGCCCTGTGCCCCGAACTGGATGTCGCCAGCCAGGGCGATACGATAGCTTTAGCCAGAGACAACTTAGCCGAGGCGCTATCCCTGTTCTTTGAAGTTGCTTCTGCTACAGAAATCGACCGACGTCTGCGCAACGAAGTCTATGTCACTCACATTGAGGTTGCCGGTGCCTAAGGGACTGCGCGTTCTGTGGGGTCGGCTGGTTTGCCGGATTCTCGCATTGCATGGTTTCGGGGAGGTCTGAAGGCGCGATAGCCACGTGATAATGCAAGAAGTCTCCGCCGACAGCACGACTACCGTGCCGGTGCCGGATCATCGGGAACTGCGCATCGGGACTCTGATGTCGATCATTCGGCAGTCTGGATTGACCCGTGCCGAATTTGAGTAGCGCCTGTGAGACCCCAGCATTTTTCAATAGGTTTAGACGTAGGTTTGGCGTCCCCTAGGGTGTTCACCGGGCCAGAGCCAGAGCGGTGTCGCCTGAACCGGGAGAGCCGCTCAGTTCGTCGGAAATCGGCCCGTGTGGCGCGATTTGCGGCATGCTCTCTTCCCCCGCTTTCTACGTGGATGTACCCTACGGGCGACTCGATCAACACCCGATAACACACATGAAAACCGCCTTGCTGGCAATCACCTTGGCACTTTGCGCCGCCACCCCATCGCTTGCAAGGGAAGTGCCTTGGGAGAGCCTTGATGCCGACCTCAAGGAAAAGTACCGCGTGATGGGCACAAGGGGAGAGCGCAGAACCGACACAGAAGCCCGGAAGGTCCGGGCCACGCTGCCCGAATCAATCCGAACCCAAGGACCGGATGCCGAACGCTACGCCTTGCGCGGAATGGATTGGAGCCACAAGACGCCTTACTCGCTGGGTGGAAGCAACTTAGCGGCAAATGGCGTGTTCGAGAGTTCCGAACGAAACCGCGCAAGAGGCGCACGGCAAATGACGCCGGTGGAAGTCAGGGACGCTCAAAAAGCACACCAAGCAAAATCGCGAGCTTACAAACGTCTAACGCAGATGAAAGGCGCCGCATTGGGCGGTGTATCCGGCCTGTTCATCGGCGCTGGCGTTGTCATCTACAAGCACCATCACTTGCTGATGGCAGGGTGCTTGAGCGCCGACGAAGCTAGGAACCAAGCACTCGTTGAAATCGCCGCCATGCTCGGTGTGTCCGTTGCCGCAGGGGCGGGTTTGGGATGGTTGCTGACAACGCCGCTGGCGCCGATTGCCGTACCACTGTCGTTTGGGTTGGCGGCCGCAGGCGTTTGGGTGTTTGGTGAAGAACTATGGGATTTGCTTAACGAAGATACCCGGCCCCGATTCGTGGACGCCACTCCATACACGGAACTTGACGGTTACGTTGCGCCGCTCGCCACATCGTGTGCCATCGGCGACATCACGATTGCGGCTGAATCCGCCAACAACCCAAGTCATTGGCTTTGGGTGCATGATGCGGCGGGGCAACCGTTCACCCTCTACCGCGACGCTTTCCGTGTTGGCAATGAAATCGCTATCGGCCCTCACCAAGCAATGAAGGGGTGGGTTGAACCGCCCCGGCTACCATGACCGCATCCCCTTGGGTGCGTTGAGACTTGGCCTATTGCCAAGGCATTCCTCTGGACACGTTCAGCGCCGATACAATTCAGTGCGCCCAATGGCACGGCTTGGCCGCCAAAGCCGCTCAGATCGCCGGAAGTCGGCCCTTGGGCCCCGATTTGCGGTGCGCCTTGTGGCTGCTGACTTTCCCGAACGCCAAGCGGCTAGTGCTTGTGTCGAGCGCGGCATGCGTGGCCGTGACAACCACGTTGGCCGGCGTGTTAGCCTTTGCGTTGACCCAAGCCTAACGACAGGCTGCACCCCCACATCCAACAGAGGCACCAATGAAAACCACGATCGCCTTCCTGCTGACCGTGCTGTATTGGCCGGTCACCCACGCTAACGAGTGGGTCGACAGCTTTGATTCTATGGATCCCGAAGACAGGGCCAGCGTTTGCCAATCGCACAAAATTTTCGAAACCCACTTGGTCGCTTGGATTGACGGGGCTGCCCAGCTGCCGTCCATTGCATCCCAGTTCGTGGACGAGCAGCGCTCGCAACGCCGCTCGCAAATCCAACGAGACTTGAGTGACGGCAACGGACGCACTTCGCTAAGGGGCATTTGGTCGGCGATGCGCGAGGGGCGAAGAGACAGGGAGCTAGCCGAAGATGCTGCCGATGCCGCACAGCAGGCCAAACGGATAGTGGCACTGCCGGAAAGCTGTTGGGTGGAGGCAAGCGCAAGCTGCTTGATTCAGATCAAGCAGCGCGCACAAGAACTCGAATACTTGGTGTCAGTGAGCGACCCGGGAGACGGTTGGGGCGAAGCGGTGGACGGACGATGCAATACGTTAGTTGTGCCGTTAGCCAAAGCCGCCCGACCATTGTTGGTGGCCGGGTTAGCCGAACTCAAGAGTCGCCAACAGGCGTTCAATCAGCAATACAGTATTGACTAGCAGCCGTCCAACTGAGCGCTTGCCAGCGCCGACACAATTCAATGCTGCCCACCGCACAGCTTAGCCGCCAGAACCGCTCAGATCGCCGGACGGGAGTTTCAACAAAGAGCTTGTATTGCTCCATGAGTATTTCGAGGTTCGGCTGACCGTCGGCAGACTCGCTGCCGAAGACAATGTCCTCAATGTTCTGGTCATCTGGAGTGGCCATGCGCTTCCCTTTCGAGCACTGGCGCGCTCGCGGGAGTCAAGACCATCCCGGCGATGCCCTGGCGTGGTTTTATCGCGTTGCGCACTAGAACTTCGGGCACCCGAACCCCGGTAGCGGTCAGATTGACCGCTACGATGCGCTTTCCGAGTGACAGACCGTGGTCGATCTCCCACGCGACCGCCTCGCTCCGGTGGGTTTTTGCCCCGACGAGGCAGATTAGCATTGCCGACCGGCCGATCTTCCGGGCGCACTCACGCTTCCAGTCCTCTTCGTAGCTGTCCGTGACGGCATGGTCGAGAAGCTCGACCTGTGGGTGCTGCTGGCCGATTTGGGCCCTGAGTGCGTCAACCAGCGGTTTATCCTCGGTAGTGAAGCTTAGGAATGCACGCACCGACTCGGAAACGACGTTGGATTGGAGGGCTTCGGCTTGCATGGATAGCGCGATGGAGTGAGGCTATGGCTACAATGACACGCGCACTTTCGCTGGTCAAACGGGAGGACGCCAGACTGGCAGATGCCCCTACGCACACCAGCGCCACTGGCGTCCCCTAGGGGAGTCGAACCCCTGTTGCCAGGATGAAAACCTGGAGTCCTAGGCCTCTAGACGAAGGGGACTTCGCGGCGAGCAGCGCATTCTAGTGAGCAGGTGTCCGGGCGTCAATATTCCTGATCCCCGGATCAGGGCTATTCAAAAGTCCTGACGGCGGTTGGCTGAGGTTTCCGGTTGGTTT
>VYDB01000124.1 GCA_009843635.1 Gammaproteobacteria bacterium | reverse complement strand
CATGCCCCCCCACTCAGGCGTCAGCCAAAGGCGCGGGGGTGCGAGTAGTTACCTGGGGTGTTGATATTCGGTGGTCGTTTGGGATGTAGGGCGTCTGATCGAGCCTCACAGCAATCGCGTAGAGGAACGGCGCTTCGGGCGGCGCTTGGCCAAGACCTTTCCGAGTTTCAGGGTCCGGGCGACGCCGGGTTCCGCGAGGTGCTGCGCCTGTGGTCGCTGGCGCTGCGAAGGGCGAACAAGGCTTGGAGTGGCGAGGAGCTGGCGGAATTTGAGGACAGTCAGGGAGAGAATGAGATGGCTAGTTTGGTTGAGGTGAACGGAAGGAAGATCCAGAAGGAGTGGTTTGAGGAGGGCAGGGCCGAGGGCCGGACTGAGGGCATCGCCCAAGGCATCCGGCGTGGCCGTTCGGAGGAGCGGGAGCGGCTGCGGCGGGAGTTGTCCGTCCTGAAGCTCGACCCGGATACTGCAGCTAAGGTCTCGAAGCTGCTGGAACAGGGGGCATGATGGGTGCTGGCCACACCAGCGAGTACCGGCTGAGATACCGATCTCGGGGTTTCCGATCAGTGAGCAGATTCGGGGCTAGCGACCCTGGCACTTTGGGCGCGAGTCAGGAACTCCGCCTCGGTGCCGCAGTCGATGATCCAGTCGCCGACCTCCGCCAAGCGCTGGGGATCGGTCTCGCCTTCGATCTGGGCGGAAAGGCGCTCAGCCGCCTGCCCACCGAATTTCCGGCCAGCTAATTGGCACAATAGCGCCCGCTCATCGGCCCGGGCTCGGGCCATGCCTTCGGTGACGCCGCGCGCCAGCCAGTGGTCCACCATGGACTTCAACATAAACGACTTCATTTCCTGAAACTCCCCAAGCTCTGCAATTTCCCTCAGCCTGCGCTTCAGCTTCGGCACCTTCGGCAGCTCTGGCGCGAGCGACTGCCAAATCCACTCCACGAACGCGATTCGAAGGTTCCGGTGCTTAGGCCCGCCCAAGCACTCCGAGAGGCGACCAAGCACCCCTTCCGGGTCATGCGCCAAAGCCCCTTGGTGGATCTCGATCTGCAACGTCACGGCGTTGCGCCTAGGCAAATCCTCAACCCTGACTCGGCCTAAGTCAACCAGCTTGAGGCCCGGCCAGTCCGATACACCGCTCGCGGAAATTCCTGCAAAGTCGGTCGGCGCTCGCCAGGGGCGCATACCGTGGTGCAACACGACTGGCTGCACCATCGGCAGGCGCCCGTCCGGGTCCAGTTCGCCCTGCCGGGCAAGATCTTCGAGCAGCAGGCTCACGTAGGTACTCACGCGCAGCGGCATTAGGCGATCGGGCCGGCGCTGGTACTCGACCGGCAGGATAAGGCTGCCGCCGCCGCACCGCCGCACTCGCCAAACTCCATCGCCGACGCGCTGTTCCAGCCGGGGGCCAAACCACTCGGCGGGCCGGCGCTCTAGGGTGCTGAAGTCGAGCGTCTCGAACAGCGCGGGGGACAAGACGACCTCCATGAGGTCTCCCGCCATCAGCGCGAAGGCGTAGAGATTCTTGAATGCCGCGTCGTGGCGCCGCCTGCCCTTTTTGGTCCGCTTGGCCATGCGGGCATGGTGACTGGCAGGCCAGCCGAAATCTGTACGTTACTACCCTACGCGTTGTGCGAGATTGTCCCGGCGTGGCTTGGATGCCGCGAGTTTCCCAGTGATCGGCCAAATTTTGGCGGTTTGAGGACGGCCAAAGGCTTGACCCTTGAATTTTGAAACAAGTTAACGCTTGTGCGAGCTAGCCTTCGGGCAGTGCAAAAGCCACCAAGTGGTCGCCGGGCGGGTTCAGGCCCGCCCAGTGGCCGCCGGCGGCGACCACTACGAATTGTTGGCCGTCGGGCAATTGGTAGGTCATGGGCGTGGCGTTGGCCGCGGTGGGCAGTTCGTGGCGCCAGAGCTCGGCGCCGGTCTTGGCGTCGAAGGCGCGGAAGGCGTGCTCCATGGCGCCGCCGATGAAGATCAGGCCGGACGCGGTGACTGCGGGGCCGCCTACCGACGGCACGCCCTTGATCCACCAGAATGGGAAGGGTGCCATGTGGCGGGTGGTGCCGATGGGCACGCTCCAGAGCACTTTGCCGGCGACCAGGTCGATGGCGTCCAGCGTGCTCCACGGCGGCGCCGTGCAGGGCACCCCCAGGGGCGAGGCAAGGTTTCGGGTGCGCACGCAATAGGGGGTGCCCAGTTGCGCGCCGCCGGCGCCGCCTGCGCGGCATTCGTCGCGTTCGGTCAGGCGGACGACTGAGGGCGCTCGATTGGTCACCACGAACATCGTTTGGTTGATGGGGTCGATGGCGGGCGAGCCCCAGTTGTTGCCGCCGGCGTTGCTTGGATAGAACAGGGTGCCCTGCAAGCTGGGCGGCGTGTAGATGCCTTCGTTGCGCAGCGCGGCGATTCGATCCTTGCAGACGCCCCGGTCCCAGAAGGTCAGGCCCCAAGCGTCCTCCGGGGTGATGGGCGTGTGGATGAGTGCGGGCAGGTGAGTAGGGAAGGGCTGGGTGGGGGACAGGTATTCGCCTTCCACGGGCTGCTGCGGCACCGGGCGTTCCTCCACCGGCCAGACCGGCTCTCCGGTTTCGCGGTTCAGCACGAAGGTCAGGCCCATCTTGGTCACCTGCGCCACCGCCGGCACGGTGCGCTCGCCAAGCCGCAGATCCACCAGGGTCGGCTGGGCGGGCACGTCGTAGTCCCAGATGTCGTGGTGCACCGTTTGGAAGTGCCACAGGCGCTCGCCGGTGCTGGCGTCCAGCGCCACCACGGAGCTGGAGTACTCGTCGAGGCCGTCGCGCAGCCCGCCGAAGTAATCCGGCGAGGTATTGCCGGTGGGCGCGAAGACCAGGTTGCGCTGGGCGTCCACTGAGAGCACCGACCACACGTTGGCAGTGCCCCGGCGGTAGCTCCCGTCCTCGTCGTGGCTGGCCATGCCCGGCGGCACCGGGTTCCAAGCCCAGCGCAGGGCGCCGGTGCGCACGTCATAGGCCCGCACCACGCCGCTGGGCACGTCGAGGCTGATGTTGTCCAGCACCATGGCGCCGGTGATGGCCAGGTCGCCCAGAATCGCCGGCGGCGAGGTGATGGAGTACTCCCATGGGTCGTGTTCGGATAGCCCGTGGGACGCATCCACCTCGCCGTCGGTGCCGAAGTCTGGGCACGGCTGGCCAGTGGCGCCGTCGAGGGCGATCAGCCGTCCGTCCAAGGTGCCCTCGATGATGCGGTGCTCGCAGAACCCGGCCTTGCCGGAGCGCCAACTGCTCACCCCCCGGCAGTTGGGCAGCGCGTCGGCGTTCTTGTCCACTTTCGGGTCGAAGCGCCAGCGCTCGGCGCCGGTGCGGGCGTCCAGGGCGAAGACCATGTTGAAGGGCGAGCAGTAGTAGAGCGTCTCATCGACCAGGATCGGCGTCGCCTGAAACGAGCTTTGGGAGAAGACGCCCGCCTCGCGGTCCCGTTCGCGGATGTCTCCGGAATTGTGCGTCCAGGCGATCTCCAGGCGGCCGACGTTGCCGGGCGTGATTTCGTCCGCGGTTGAATAGTGGCCACCGCCCGGCTCGCCGCCGTAGGTGGGCCAACCCGCTGCTGCGTCCGGGGTGGCCGCAGACAGGGCGCCCGCCCAGACGGAGAGCGCCGCTCCGATACCCCAAGCCCATGGCCGATTCAGAAATCTCAAGGGATTCTCCCGCCAGCCGAAAAACGGCGGATGTTAACCGGTAAATCCGGCCAGTGCGGTAAAGTTGGCCGATGGAAGCTGTTCATGCCACCAAGGGAATCCTGATGAAAGCCAGTTTTTTCGCTGTTGCGTTGCTGTGGGTTGGGCCCGCGGCCGCTGCCACTGAGGCCGAGCGCCTGCTCGAGGCGCGGCAGGCGGAGTTCGCGCAGGAAGTGATCAAGGTTGCCGAGGGGGTGTACACCGCCGTGGGCTTCGGGGTCTCCACCTCTTCGATGATCGTCGGCGATGATGGCCTGGTCATCATTGACGCGCAGATTGACGAGGCGGCGGCGCAGGGCGCTTTGGCGGCATTCCGCGAGCTGTCCGACAAGCCGGTGCGGGCCATCGTGCTCACCCACGGGCACGGCGACCACACCGGCGGCGTCGGTGTCTTCGCGGGCGGGGATGATCCGCAAATCTGGGCGCGGGAGGGGTTTGGCAGCGAAGGGCGCTGGCAGGCGGATGCCGGGCTGACCATCCAACGCCAGCGCGGCGCCCGCCAGGCCGGGTTCCTGCTGAAACCGGAGCAGCGCATCAACAACGGCGTCGCCCAAGCCTACTGGCCGAAGCGGGCTGGCGGCGTGTTCGCTTCCCAAAACCGGCCCACGCACTTCTTCACGGGCGACCGGCACGCCTTGAGCGTGGCTGGCGTTCGCTTGGAGCTGGTTGCCGCCGACGGCGAAACCGGGGATCAGCTCTATGCTTGGCTGCCGGATCGCAAGGTGCTGTTCGCGGGCGACAACTTCTACAAGTCCTGGCCCAACCTCTATGCGATCCGAGGCACCGGATACCGGGACGTGCGCGCTTGGATCGACTCCTTGAGCCGCATGATTGAAGAGCGGCCCCACCACTTGGTCGGGGGCCACACCCGGCCGGTGGTCGGCGTTGCCCAGGCGACGGAGGTGCTGACCCACTACCGGGATGGCATCGCCTCGATTTTCGAGCAGACCATTGCCGGCATGAATCGGGGCCTGACCCCGGATGAGTTGGTGCAGACCGTTAAGCTGCCGCCGGAACTGGCGGAACTCGACTACCTAAAGCCCTATTACGGTAACGCGGAATGGGCGGTGCGCGCCATTTTCACGGGTTACCTGGGCTGGTTCGATGGCAATCCCTCGAACCTGTTTCCACTCTCCCCGGCGGATGAGGCGCGCCGGATTGCGGCGCTGGCCGGCGGCGTGGAAGCGTTGCGCGCTGTGGCGTTCGCAGCGTTGACGGCGGACCCCCAATGGACGGCGCAGTTGTGCGACCGCCTGTTGGCCCTCAATCCGGGCGATGCCGCCGCCATGCGCCTGAAGGCTGATGCGCTCGACGCCTTGGCCCGGAAACTGCTCACGGCGACCGGGCGAAACTACTACATGACCACCGCCCAGCAACTGCGGCAGGCCGCGGACGAAGTGCCTACTTCAAGCGGTAGCGAATCGGCAGGTTCTTGAGCCCGCCGACAAAGGTGGACTGAATGTAGCGCGGTTCGCCATTCAGCTCGATGGCGTCCACGCGCCGCAGCAGTTCCGCCAGAAAGGCGCCCATCTCCATGCGCGCCAAGTGCTGGCCGAGGCAGACGTGGGCGCCGAAGCCGAATGCCAAGTGATTGGCGCCGCCGCGATCAATGCGGAACGCAAAGGGCGCCTCGAACGCCGCTTCGTCCCGATTGGCCGAGGGGTACCAGAGCACGCAGGCCTCCCCGGCGGCGATTGCCGTGCCCCCGATGGAGCAGTCGGCGGTGGCGGTGCGCATGAACTGGCGCACCGGCGAGACCCAGCGGATGATTTCATTGAGGGCGCCGGCCATGTGCCCGGCGGGGTCGGCGCGCAGCTTGGCCATTTCATCGGGATGTTCGATGAGCGCCAGCAGTCCGCCGGCGATGGACGAACTGGTGGTGTCGTGGCCGGCCGTGGCGATGATCTGGTAGTAGCCGTTGGCCTCTAGATCCGCAATCGGCTCCCCGTCGATGCGTGCGTTGGCGATCACGCTGGCCACATCGTCAGTCGGATGGGCGCGGCGGCTGCGGCTGAGCTCGCTGAAGTAGGCCTCGAAGTCCCGTACCGTTTCCACCAGCGCGTTCGGCTCGAAGGAGCGTTGGTTGTCGGGATCCGAGGATCCGAACAACTCCTGGGTGAGCTTCATCATCAACGGCTCGTCGGACTCCGGCACCCCGAGGATCGACATGATCACCCGCAGCGGATACCAGATGGCTACGTCCTTGACGAAGTCGCACTCGCCGCCGAGGCTGGCCAGCCGGTCCACGTAGTCGGTGGCCAGTTGGTCGATGCGGCCCTTAAGTTGGCGCAGGTTCTCGCCCCGGAACCAGGCTTGGGTGAGCATTCGGTAGCGGCTGTGCTCCGGATCGTCCATGGTCACGAGGGAGCGGACGAGGTGCCGGCGTCCGAATAGCTGCTCCGTGACGACGGGCAGTATCTTGGCGCTCAGCAGTGGCCGCGGGTCGTTGATGAAAAGCCGCTTGTCGCTCTCGACCGCCTTGACGTCGTCGTAGCGGGTGAGGCACCAGAAAGGGTCGTAGCCGTTTGGTTCCATCCATCGAATGGGCGCGTGTTGGCGCAGCCAAGTGAATTGCTCGTGCATCCAGGCTTCGTCCGCCCAGCGGGTGGCATCGACCAACTGGTCGTCAAGTTCCGGCGATTCGGTGGCGATTGGCAAGGTCATGAGACCATCATAGCAAAGCGCTACCGGAGCAGTTCTTCGGCGATGATCACCTTGCGCACTTCGGTGGTGCCGGCGCCGATTTCGAGCAGCTTGGTGGCGCGGAACAGGCGGTTGACCTCGGATTCCCAGATGTAGCCGCTGCCGCCGTGAATCTGCACCGCGTTGTCCAGCACCCGGTTGCAACTGTCGGCGCAGTAGAGCACCGAGGCGGCCGTGCGGGCATGGATTTCGCCGCGCCCGGCCTGGGTTTCGTCGGTGCGGTCGAGTTCGGCGAGCACCTGCCAGCAGAAGGTGCGCATGGTCTGCACCAAGACGTACATGTCGGCTAGGCGCGACTGCACCATCTGGAATTGGCCGATGGGCCGACCGAACTGCTCCCGGCTATTGGCGTACTCCAGGGACAGTTCGAGCGCTCGCTCGGCGACGCCGACGCTGATGGCCGCGATGGCCGCCCGTTCGACGTCGAGGCCGCTCATCACCACTTGGTGGCCTTGGTGCTCGGTGCCGATGATCTGGGTCAGGGGCACCGGCAGGTCGTCGAACACCAACTCCCCGGTCGGGCTGCCGCGAAAGCCCATCTTGACCAGCTTTTGCGCCACGTCGAAGCCGGGCGAGGTGGCTTCCACGGCAAAGGCGGTGACGCCCTTGGAGCCCTTGCCGCGCTCGGTCTTGGCGTACAGCAGGCAGAGGTCCGCCACCGGGCCGTTGGTGATGTAGAGCTTGGTGCCGTTGATGACGTAGTGGTCGCCATCGCGCTCCGCGCGGCAACGCATGGAGCCCAAGGCGTCGGAGCCGGCGCCGGGTTCGGTGAGGCCCAAGCAGCCGATCCATTCTCCGGAGCAGAGCTTGGGCAGGTACTTTTCCCGCACGGCCTCCGAACCGTTGTTGTAGAGGTTGTTGGCGCACAGGTTGTCATGCGCGAGCCAGGACAAGGCCAAGGCGTGGTTCCAGCGGGCAAAGGCTTGGGCTACCAAGCCCGCCTCAACGAGGCCTAAGCCCACCCCGCCGTAGCGCTCCGGGATGGTGAGGCCCAAGAAGCCGAGTTCGCCCAACTCCGGGAACAGGTCGTCTGGCCACCACTCCTCTTCGTCCATGCGCGGGGCGAGGGGCGCGAGTCGCTCCCGGCCATAGCGGTCGGCGTGCTCAAGCAGGGCCTGCTGATCGGGGGTCAGCGCGAATTGGTCGGCCATCGGTCTTTGCTTGGAATCCTTAGAGCCTTAGCACCCCGTACCGGGGTTCGCCGAAGGGCGCGTTCAAGGCGGCTTCGATGCCGATGCCCAGCGCGTTGCGGGTGTCCACCGGGTCCAGCACGCCGTCGTCCCAGAGTTCGGAGGTGGCGTAGTAGGCGCTGGTGGTGTTTTCGTAGTTGGCCAGCACGTCGGCGCGGATTTGCTGGAGTTCCGCTTCGTCCGGTTCAAGGCCCTCGCGCTTGAGTTGGGCGACCTTGATGGTCACCAGGGTGTTGGCCGCCTGCTCCTCGCCCATCACCGAGATGCGGCTGTGCGGCCAACTGAACAGCAGCCGGGCATCGAAGGCGCGCCCGCACATGCCGTAGTTGCCGGCGCCGTAGGAGCCGTTGGTCATCACCGTGAACTTGGGCACCTCGGAGCAGGCCTGCACCATGATCATCTTGGCGCCGTCCTTGGTGATGCCGCGCCGCTCGTACTCCCGGCCCACCATGTAGCCGGTGATGTTCTGGAAGAAGACCAGGGGCACCCGGTTCTGGTTGCACAGTTCCATGAAGTGGGCGGCCTTCAGCGAGCTGTCGTTGAACAGCACGCCGTTGTTGCCGAGCACGCCCACCTTGTAGCCCCACAGGTTGGCGAAGCCGCACACTAGGGTGTCGCCGTAGTCCGGCTGGTACTCGGCCAGGCGGCTGCCATCGACGATGCGGGCGATCACCTCGCGCATGTCGAACTGCTTGCGCACGTCGTCGGGAACGATGCCGTAGAGATCCTCCGGGTCGTACCAGGGTTCCTCCGGCGCCTCCTGCTGCAAGGGGAACTTCTCCCGCTGCTCCCACTGCATCACCACTTCGCGGCCGATGGCGATGGCTTCGGCTTCGTTGGCGGCATAGAAGTCGCAGGTGCCGGAAACGCTGGTGTGCATGCGGGCCCCGCCGAGTTCATCGACGGTCACCTCCTCGCCCGTGGCGGCCTTCACCAACGGCGGGCCGCCGAGAAAGACCGCGCCGGTGCCTTCGACGATCACCGAGTAGTCGGAGAGGGTGGGGATGTAGGCGCCGCCGGCGGTGCAATGGCCGAACACCAAGGCGAGCTGCTTGCAGCCGAGCTTGGACAGCAGGCATTGGTTGCGGAAGATGCGCCCGGCCATGGCCTTGTCGGCGAAGAGGTCCGACTGCAGGGGCAGGAAGGCGCCGGCGCTGTCGCACAGGTGCACCACCGGTAGCTGGTTCTCGATGGCGATGTCCAGGGCGCGAATGATCTTCTTGACGGTGAGCGGGTACCAAGCGCCGCCCTTCACCGAAGGGTCGCTGCAGTTGATGACCACTTCGCGGCCGCCAATCACGCCGATGCCGGTGATGCAGCTTGCCGAAGGCGAGCCGCCGTCGTAGGCCATGTTGGCGGCGAGGGATGAAAACTCCAGGAAGGGCGTGCCGGGATCCAGCAACTGCTCGAGCCGCTCCCGGGGCATTTGCTTGTCCTGCCGGGCGAGGCGCTCCCGGTCCCGGTCCGGACGGTCGAAGCGGGCGGCGCGTTGGCGCGCCCGAAACTCCCCCACCACCTCGAGGTTGTGCGCCCGATTGGCCCGGTAGGAGGCGCTGCTCGGGCTGATTCGCGTGGCTATTCGGCGCATCAGTCGCTCCGTTCGACTTCAATCAGCACGGCGCCCCGTTCGAAGCTCTCGCCGGGCGCCACCCGCACGGCGGTAACGACGCCGGGCACGGGGGCGGTGATTTCGGTTTGCATTTTCATGCTCTCGATGAGGGCCAGCCGCTGGTTCGCGGCGACCTGATCGCCCACTTCGACCTCGATCTCTACCGCCACGCCGGGCATGGGCGCCCGGATGCCGCCATCGGCGGCGCCGCCCTCGGTTCGGTCGGCGAAGCCTTGGATGGTCTCAATGCGCCAGGTTCTGCCTTCCAAGTGCACGAAAAGCACGGGGCCGTCCTGGGCGGCGGCGACCGGATGCTCGTGGCCGTTGACAGTCAGGGTGCCTTCATGGTCGCCGGTCCAGCGCAGGCTCGCTTCGAGTGGGCTGCCGTCGATCTCCAGCCGCTGGCAGGCGCCGCGCCGCAGGGCCAGCACCCGGTGCTCCCGGCCATCGATGCGGTGGGTAGCGTTCACTAGTTGGTCCAGCTGCCCATGGCAGCGTGCAGGCTGGGCATGGCGGCGTCGATCAGGCGGGTTTGGCGATCGGCGAGATGGGCTGCGGCCAATGCCTTGGCCAGGGCATCCGCGGGCGGGGCGGCCAGCAGTTCCGCTTGGTGGCGGCCGATGAAGCCGGTGTCGGTAGCGCCCCGGGCAAAGGCCGGATGGGCCAGGATCGCTGCCAAGTAGGCGGCGTTGGTGCCGACGCCGAGGACCACCGTGCTCCGCAGTGCGCCGAGGGCGCGGTCGATGGCGGCTTGCCGGGTTGGGCCGTGGGCCACCACCTTGGCCAGCAGGGGGTCGAATGCAGCGGTGATTTCCTGGCCCGGGTGCAGGCCGCTGTCCACGCGAACGCCTTCGCCCTTAGCCTCCCTGAGGTGCAGGATGCGGCCCGTCTCCGGCAGGAAGCCGCCGGCTGCGTCCTCCGCGCACAGTCGGCACTCTATGGCGTGGCCGTTGGGCCGCAACGCGTCCTGGTTCAGGCTTAAGGGTCGCCCGGCGGCGATGCGCACCTGCTCGGCCACCAGATCGACGCCGTAAACCAGCTCGGTCACCGGATGCTCCACCTGGATGCGGGTGTTCATTTCGAGGAAGAAAAACTCGCCCTCGGGCGTGTGCAGAAACTCCACGGTGCCCGCCCCTTGGTAGGCGGCAGCGCTGGCGATGCCCACCGCCGCAGCGCCGAGCCGGGCCCGCATGGCGTCGTCAACGGCGGGCGAGGGCGCTTCCTCGACCACCTTCTGGAAGCGCCGCTGCACCGAGCATTCCCGCTCGCCAAGGTGCACCGCTCGCTCGCCATCGCCGAGCACTTGCACCTCGATGTGCCGGATGTCGGTGAAGTAGCGCTCCACGTAGATGCGCCCGTCGCCGAAGTAGCGCTCTGCCTCGGAAGCGGCGACGCGCAATGCGCGGTCGAGTTCATCGGCGCTGGCGACGATGTTCATGCCCTTGCCGCCGCCGCCGGCGGAGGCCTTGACCACCAGCGGAAAGCCAAGGTCCGCTGCGGCTTGGCCAAAGCCCGCATCCGTCGCCGCCAGTTCCACCGATGGCGGCACCGGGAAGCCGTGCTCGGCAACGAACTGGCGGGAGGCGATCTTGTCGCCCATCAGTTCCATGACCTCGGCGCTCGGGCCGATGAAGGTGATGCCGGCGTCCGCCAGCGCCCTGGCGAAGGCGGCATTCTCCGCTAGGAAGCCATAGCCCGGATGCACCGCGGCCACGCCCAAGCGAGCGCAGGCGGCGACGATCTGCTCGATGTCCAAGTAGGCAGCGGTGGGGCTCGCGCCGCTGATCTCCACGGCTTCGTCCGCTTCGGCAACGGCCGGGGAGTGGCGGTCGGCTTCGTGGTAAACCACCGCCGAGGGGATGCCTAGGCTGCGCAGGCAGCGCAGGACGCGCCGCGCGATTTCGCCTCGGTTGGCGACTAGTGCTTTGGGAAATAGTGGTTGCGGCGCCGCGCTCATTCGTCGTTGAGCGCCAACCCGAGAATCACGGCGGTGGAGCAGTGGTAAGCCGAGGACTGGGTGCCCATGCACCAGTTGATGTCGTTGTTGGCCGGGGGACGATAGACCGGCTTGTCGTCCTCGTTGCGGTTGCACAGGCAGCGGCCGCAACTGCTCTTGCCGCAGCAGTCGTTGTAGGAAATGACGTAGTTGTTGCCGTCCGCCGGGTTCATGCAGGTGCCAATCCAAGTGATGGGCGACATCTCCGTGCCTGGCGGGCAGGCGTTCTGGGTGCCGCCGCAACAGGCGCACAGAAAGCCGTCGATGCCGCAGTAGCGCCAGTAGTTGCAGTCGGTCGGATCGCCGGGATCTTGCGGGTTGCCGGTGCTTTGGGCGGGCACGTCGTCAACGGATGCGCCGGCATCGGCAGCCGTCCCGGCACTGCCCCGAGCCACCGGCAGGAGCGGCAGCGTCCCCGCGCCGGCCAATACGGCGCCCAAGGTGGCGATGAAGCTGCGCCTGGAGCTGCGCTGGGCGATGCTGCGAACGTTGCGCTCGGTGAGTTTGTCCAGCCACTTCATGGGTCTTCTCCGGTGCGTTGGGCCAACGGGACTACGGCTCATCCCGCTATTGTATGGCGTGGACCATGTAAGGCGTCTCGCCGAGGGCACCGATGGTGCGCAGGTAGGCGCCGCTCTGGCCGTCGTAGATGTCCAGTTGGCCTTCGATGTTCACCACCAGCAGCCGCGGGTCGTCGTGAGCGGATGCGCCGATGCTCAACGCCGGCACTCGAAGGTCAAAACGCGCCAAGCGGGCCTTGGCCTCGACATCGAACAGCCAGATTTCCGGTGCCGGATCCTTGTGGCTGCCAGGATAGCCGTTCGGCGTCATGCCCACCCACAGCAGGCCCGAATCGTGGCCAGCGGTGCCGTGCCAACCCGCCGGACGCCAGTTTTGCGCCCGTTCCTCGGCACTGGCGAGCCACCAACGGGCGCCGATCACCGCCTCGGCACCCGAGGCATCCACGGGCTGAACCTCGCCCCCGTAGGTGACGAAGTGCCAAATACCATTGATTTTGCTCGCTTTTTCGGAAAGGGGGTCTGCGTCTATGTCGTTGAAGGGCGCACTGGGTTCAGCGCTGGCGGGCTGCCCGGCCTCGTCGAGCTTGACGTTCAGCAAGGTGCCGTTGCCGCACAGCATCATGAAGCCCCTGGCCGCGTTGGGATAGACCAGCGCGCAGCCCGGTGCCGGCACTTCGTTGACGATCTCGCGACGGTCGAGGTCGATGACGGTCACGGAGGTGCCCGGGTTCTGATTCCAGATCAGCAAAAACCGTTCATCGGCGGTCACCGCGGAATTGGCCTTGTTGATCACGGTGTTGGCGCGCCGGGGCGGCAGGTCGATTTCCGCCACCAAGGCGAGGTTGGCGAAATCGTAAATCGCGACAATGTCTTGGCGCTCGCCTCGCGTCCCCCGGCTATGGATGGTTTCGCCCACGTAGAACTCCTGGCGTCCCAAGGCATAGTTGACGGTGGCGAACTGGCCGGCGCTCAACATGCCGATGAAGCGGCGCGTCTCGGTGTCCACCAAGCTGAACTTGGAGTCGATGAGGCTGCCGAAGGCGAAGTCGTGGACCACCGCGTAGGTGTCCGGATAGGGCGTGGCGATGGCTTTGACGTTGGGGATGGGCTCCGGCGGCAGGTCGGCCAAGCCCGGGTTGGCGCTGCCAAGGCCGACGGCCAACAGCACTGGGGCAGCGGCCAGCGCCCGCCAGGAGCATATGGGGCCTTTCAAGGACTTTTCTCCTTAAAGTCGGTTGACATCGAGTCGTTGGAGGCGTCCAATATAGTACGAGGGTACTAAATCAGATTCAACTGCCATCAGATACAACCGCTAAATCTTACGCGAATGCAAACACAGCGTGCCAGCATGCGTCGCACCGGGACGGCGACCTACGCCACCGGCCAGGAGACCGCGCAACGTATTCTTGACGTGGCTCGGCGGCTCTTCATGGAGGAGGGGCACAGCAAGCTGACCATGCGCCGCATCGCCAAGGCCGCGGGCATGTCGCCCGGCAACCTGAGCTACTACTACCCAACGCGGGCCGATTTGCTGGCCGATCTCCTTCAATACGTCATCGACGGCTACATCAGGCAGTTCGAGACGCTTCGGGACGAGGCTAGCGACGATGCGGACGAGCAATTCCGTGCGGTTTTGGGCTTCGTATTCAATGACTTGGGGACTCGGGAGACGACGCTGTTCTTCCCTGAGCTTTGGGTGCTCGCCAATCGGGACGACTGGATCGCCCAACAGATGGAGAAGATGTACGCCCAATACAGGGCCATTCTGGTGGACGTCATCGGCCTGATCAATCCGCAGTTGAGCGAGACCCGCAAGTCAGATCTGGCGTTGATGATTTCCGCCTCGATCGAAGGCCACACGGTTTTTGTCGGCCATGGTCGGCCGCATCGCCCCAGAACGAGGCAGTTGCGGGATTTGTTGATCGAACACTTTCTGCGGCTCGTCAAGGAAACCAGCGAGCCGCGCGGTGCGAACGGGAACAGGGGCCAAACATAGGCCAATAGGACCAATAGGAGAGGAGAGTGGCATGAAGGCAAGAACAGTGATCTTGGCGTTGGCTGGCGTGGTGCTGGCGCTGCCTGGACAGGCGGCCGTCATCGAGGAGATTGTAGTGACGGCGCAGAAGCGGGAGCAGAACGTCCAGGACGTCGGCATCGCCATCAGTGCCCTGACCGGCGAGCAGATGCGCCAGCTCGGCTACGGCAGCGCCCAGCAGGTGACCGCCATGGCGCCGGGGGTGCAGACGGTGCAGCCCAACGGCGAAGCCAACTACGCCATCGCCATGCGCGGCGTGGCCGCCAACGACTTCACCACCAACGTGGAGAGCCCGGTGGCCATCTATCTGGACGAGGTTTACATCAGCCAGATGTCCGGCAGCGGCTTCATGCTGTTCGACATGGAGCGGGTGGAGATGCTGCGCGGTCCCCAAGGCACCCTCTACGGCCGCAATGCCACCGGCGGGTTGGCCCACTTTGTCACTGTCAAACCCTCCCAGGAAGCCTCCGGCTACGGCCAGTTCACGGTGGGCCGCTACGACCAGATCAAGTTTGAGGGCGCCGTCGGTGGGCCTTTGTCAGACACCGTCTCCGCCCGCCTGTCGCTGTCCACCCACAACAACGACGGCTACGTCAAGAACCGGCTGCTTGACAAGCGGCTGAACAACGCCGACGACTCGGCGGTGCGCGGGCAGTTGCTGTTCGAGCCGACCGACAGCTTCTCGCTGCTGCTCAACGCCCGCCGGTCGAAGCAGGACATCGATAC
This sequence comes from Gammaproteobacteria bacterium, assembly GCA_009843635.1. GTDB lineage: Bacteria > Pseudomonadota > Gammaproteobacteria > Pseudomonadales > Azotimanducaceae > Azophilus. The sequence goes on along the minus strand of VYDB01000124.1, from coordinate 53,295 downwards.
CGGCTTCTTCGAGCACGTCAGCGCCAACGTTGAAGGCATGTTCACGCCCAACGAAGTCAACGAAGTGCTCGGCTACATCGACAACGACGGCGACGTGTACGAAGGGGACTACGATAGGGACGGCCACAACAAGCTGGAGACCGAGGGCTACACCGCGACGATCAATTGGGATGCGGAGCACTTCACCCTGACGGCCATTACCGACTACTCCACCGTGGAGCGCGACTACATCGAAGACTCCGACGCCTCGCCGGCGCCCTTCTTCAACTTCTATCTCTCAACGGATGCCGAGCAATTCTCCCAGGAAGTGCGGGTGAACGGCTCGACCGATGAGATGGATTGGGTGGCTGGCGTCTATTACCTTGACATCTCCGTCAAAGATGCCAATGGCGCGGAAACGGAACCCTTCATCACCTATGTGTTCGAGATTCCGTCGCCTGCCGTTTCCGGCCTCGACAACCCGTACGAGACCAACACCGAGTCCTGGTCGATCTTCGGCCAGATCGAGCGCCGCTTGGGCGATCGGCTCACCGGCATCGTTGGTGCCCGTTGGATTCGCGACGAGAAGGACCACGAGTACGCCGTCAACGTAGTGGACTTCATTCCCGGCACCGTGCAGCGCAACGGCAATCCCAACATCCTCGCCCCATTCGCCTACTATTACGGCGAGCGCAAGGATGATGAGTTCGCGGTGCGGTTGGCGGCGAACTACGACCTCAATGACGATGTCATGCTCTACGCGAGCTGGAACAGGGGCGTGAAGGGCGGCGGCTACAATTCGCCGGTGTTCCCCCTAAGCCCGCCCCTGGACTACAACGACGCCACCATGAGCTACGATCCCGAGCAGCTCGACGCCTTCGAAGTGGGCTTCAAGTACCGCCAGATGGACGGCTTGATGATCTTCAACGGCGCCTTCTACTACTACGATTACAAGGACTACCAAGCCTTCCAGATCGTTGGCATCGACACGATCACCACCAATGCCAACGCCAATTCGTATGGCGGCGAACTTGAGCTTCAGGTCACGCCGGCTGAGGGCTTGGACATCATTCTTGGCGCCGCCTACAACGACATCGAGGTGGACTTGGGCGGCGGGACGCCGAAAACCACGTCGGTGCAGTCGCCGAAGTGGAACCTGAATGGCCTCATCCGTTACGAGTGGCCGCTCATGAGCGGCAGCATGGCCGCTCAATTCGACGTCCTGCACCGGTCCAAGCACTACTTCTCCCTGACCGGCGCGCCGACTGTCGAGGAGAACGGCTACACGCTGATGAATGCCTCCTTGATGTACACCAGCGCCGAAGGCCGGTGGTCCCTTAACGCCTTCGTGCAAAACCTCGGCGACGAGGAGCATCTCGTGCAGACCTTCGACCTCTCCGGTCCCGGCGTTTTCGGCATGGTGGAGCAGTACTACAACCGGCCCCGCTGGTGGGGCATCAGCGCCGCGGTGTACTTCTAGGCAGATTGCCGTCGAAGCTCGTGCCGGAAGACCTTCACACCGAGCGCGAATTCGGCTTCCACACCCGGGCCGTCCACGCCGGGGCGCGCCCGGAGCCGGGCACCGGCGCCCGGGCGGTGCCCATCTACCAGACCTCGAGCTACGTCTTCGAGGATCCGGAGTCGGCCGCCGCCTACTTCAACCTGCAGGAGTACGGCAACACCTATTCGCGCATCATGAACCCGACGGTGGCCGCCTTGGAGGAGCGGCTGGCCAACCTGGAGGGCGGCATCGGCGCGGTGGCCTTCGCCAGCGGCTTGGCGGCGCAGTCGTCGGCGCTGTTCACGATGCTGGCGCCGGGCGACCACGTGGTGGCCTCGGCGGCGCTGTACGGCGGCACCGTGACGCAGCTTAAGCACCTGGCCCGCAAGCTGTCCCTGGGCCTGACCTTCATCGACCCGGACGCCCCGGCCAATTGGCGCGCCGCGCTGCGCGACGAGACCCGCGTCCTGTTCGCCGAGACCATCGGCAACCCGGGCGGCAACGTGCTGGACATCGAGGCGGTGGCGGCGGTCGCTGGGGAGGCCGGCGTTCCGCTGATGGTGGACAATACCTTCGCGACCCCATACCTCTGCCGCCCCATCGAATGGGGCGCCGACATCGTGGTGCACTCGGCGACCAAGTTCATCGGCGGCCACGGCACCAGCATCGGCGGCGCGGTGGTGGATTCCGGCACGTTTGACTGGTCGAACGGCAAGTTCGCCATCGTCGCCGACCCGTCTCCGGCCTATCACGGCCTCGCCTTTCACGAGACCTTCGGCAGCTACGGCTACCTCATGAAACTGCGCTCGGAAACCCTGCGCGACCTCGGCGGGGCCATGGCCCCGTTGAACGCCTTTCTGTTCATGCAGGGCTTGGAGACGTTGCCGCTGCGCATGGAGCGGCACGTGGCCAACGCCCGCGCCGTTGCCGAGTGGCTGTTGGGTCGCGATGACGTGGCCGGCGTGCGCCACTCGGGCTTGGCCGGCAGCCCCTACGCTGGGCTGGCTGCAAAGTACTTGCCCAAGGGGGCGGGCGCGGTGTTCTGCTTCGACCTCGACGGCGGCCGGGAGGCCGGCCAGGCGTTCATTCGGGCCATGCGGCTGTTTTCCCACCTCGCCAACGTCGGCGATGCCAAGAGCCTCATCATTCATCCGGCGAGCACCACCCACCGGCAACTGGCCGACGACGAACTGGCCGCCGCGGGCATCGGCCCCGGCACCATTCGCCTATCCATCGGCATCGAAGATCCGGAGGACCTGATCTGGGACCTCGAACAGGGGTTCGCCCAAGTCGCTGCATTGCAAGATGGTTGAACCGGCGGCATACCAAGATCCCGCCGTTGTGCAGCGGGTGCTGCGCCGGACGAAGACGGTGGCGATCGTCGGCCTGTCCTCCAACCCGCTGCGGGCCAGCCACTTCGTGGGCTTCTACGCGATGCGCCACGGTTACCGGGTGATCCCGGTGAATCCCCGTGAGGAGGCGGTTCTCGGCCAGCGCTCCTATCCGGCCCTGACCGACATCCCTGAGCCGGTGGACCTGGTGGATGTGTTCCGCGCCCCGGCGGCGGTGCCGGCCATCGCCAAGGACGCCGTGGCCATCGGCGCGGGAGCCCTCTGGCTGCAGTTCGAGGTGATCAGCCCGCAAGGCGCAGCCCTAGCTGCCGAGGCGGGCCTCGACGTGGTCATGGACCGCTGCTTCAAGATCGAGCACGCCCGCTACCTAGGGCGCATGCACGTGCTCGGCTTCAACACCGGGGTGGTCTCGGCCCGCCGGAAGGTGCGTTGAGTCTTACCCAGTCATCCGGGTCGAACGCCCGGCTGAGGTGCAGCCATCCCCACTACCGCTTGGCCGATCGCCGCGGGCGGTGCTCGGACAACGGTCCAGCCCGTCAAGGATCCCGTCCCGGTCGCGGTCGATACCCATGCGAACCCCGGAGCCCGGCGGCGCGCAGGTGTAGGTGAGCGGTCCCGCCGTGGTGGCGAGCGCGCGCACCTCCGCTTCGCTCGACAGGCCGCCGTGATCGTCCCGGAAGCGACCGTCGGCGAGCCGCACCCAGCCCCGGGGGCGTCCGTCCACGACTCCCTTGACGATGAGGTCGCACTCGGTAGTCGCGCCGCCCAGCACCAGCGACTCGAACGGTGCCGCCGCACGCTGCAGCATGAGATCGATGCGCGGGCCAGCCGCCGCGCCGTTCGCCACCGTCAGGGTGACCTGCTGACCGACGATGGGCGCTAGGTCCGTATCGAACTCCATCAGGTAGTCCACGAGACTCTGGCGGACCGAGTCATTGGGAATGCCGATATCCATGCCGTCGCTGAAATCGCAGCCGAACACATTGTAGTAGAGCGTGTTGCCGGCAGTGAGCCCTAGGTCGGCGCAGGTAGTGGTCCCGTCGTCGAACACCGCGCCCTGCAGGAAGTTGAACAGCTTGTCAGTGGCGCCGTCGTGCAGGAATCCGAAGCCGCGCACCTGATCGCCCTGGTGCGCGTCGGTGGTGGAGGGCAGGAAGAACTCCCGGTTCGGCAGCCCGAACATGCCCACCTTCTGGTAGAGATTTCTAAGGTGCGGAACCTTGAGGATCAGCACCTCCCCGCCGTGCGCGGCGGCGCCCGAGGTGCCGAAGAACCCTTGCGCTGGATCGAGGGTGTGGCAGCCGGCACAGTTTCGGCCGTCCGGCGCCCGGCCATTGCCGTTGCGAGGCAGGTCGAAGGCCGGGCCCACCCCGTCGGCGCGGCGGGGGCCGTTGAAGAAGGCACGGCCCATGCGCGCGGAGGGGCTGTGGATGTTGTCCAGCGGCTTGATCGGATTCGGGGGAAGCTGCACGGTCAGCATGAAGTCCGCAAAGGCGTCCATGTCGGCCTCAAGTTGCGCCACGTCGTCGGGCTTATCCTCCGCATTGACGCTTTCGAGCGCTAGGTCGCGTCCGAGCAGGCCCTCGACGGCGACGATGAAGTTCTTGAACGAGAGCTTCTCATCGAGGGCCTGGTCCTCGTCGGCGCCGAAATAGCCGATCGCCCGGTCGCCGCGCCAGTGCAGGTGGCCGTGGGTGGACATCCCGCGCAGGGTCTGAGTGGCCATCGGCCCCTTCATCGCCGAGAAGGCGCGCTGGTCGCCGTTGCCGTTCACGTACGGCACCGTTTCGCAGCCGGGGTAGTGCCCATAGAACTCGCAGGTGAGCCAGAAGTCGGAGAAGGTCGGGAACGGCTGCGGGTTGACGGTGTTGCGCGCGTCCGGGTTGCCGAGGTTCCAGCTCAAGTGGTCGGTGTCTCCGAACACGTGGCAGCTTGCGCAGGAGGACTCGCCGTTGGAGGAGGTGCGGTTCGCATCGTAGAGCATGCGGCGTCCAGCGGTCACTTCGGCGGGTTCGGGATTGTGGAGCAGCACGGTCTGCAGTGCGCCACCGGTTGCGGGGTCGAGCACGCGCACCCCTTTTTCGAAATGCAGAAAGACGTACAGGCGGGTACCGGAGCCGTCGGGGGCGTCGGCCAGCGCCAGCCCCGCCGGTCCGCCGCCAGCAGGCAGGTAGTTGGCGCTTGCGATGCTGGGATCGAACTCGGTGCCCGCGCCGTTCCAGAGCACGTCATCCTCCAGCGCCGCCGTATCGAACACGCCGATCCGGTCCGAACCGAGGGCGGCGACGTACAGCCGCTCGCCGTCCGCGCTGACGCGCATCTCCAGCGGGGTTGCGAGGCTGTTGGCGCGAACGCTGGCAGGCGCCTTGAGCACGGCGTAGTCGATGTGCCGGTTGAGGTGCCGCGCAAGGACCATCCCTGTGGCCGGATCGATGACGGTGATCCGGGCGCGGGCGATGTGGCCCTGCACGGTGGAGCCGCCGCGGATGCCCGGCCCCTCGAAGCGGATGTGGTTCTGGGCGTCGGTGTTGCTCACGTAGATCTTGCCGTTGACCGGGTTCACCGTCATGTTGAATAGCGTGGTGCCCACATTGCGGAAGTGACCCGTCTCGGTCAGGCTGGCCGCATCGATGGCGAACACATCCTTGTCGGGCAGGAAGAAGCGGATGCCGTTGGAATAGTTGAGCCCCCGGGAATCTCGCCACTCGCCGGAGGCCTCGTCCCATCGGACGATCATGGCGGTGAACGGCGCGTGCTCCCCGTCCGCGCCGGTGCTCGGCAGCGGCCGTCCCATGGGCAGCGTCTTGTCCGGCGGCCCATTGGGGGAGGCGCTGGCGAACCGCGCCGGCATCTGGCCGGCTACACAGGGCTGGCGGCCGCTGCGGCTGTCCCAGGTTGCGCCGATGCGCTGTCCGGCGGGCGTGTCCTCGAAGCCCCTGCACATCACGCCTTCGTGGATGACACTGGTTTGGTTGCCGGAATGGAACACCGCAGCGTACACCGTTCCGCCGTCAGGACTGACGGCGAGCGCCCGAGGCGTGTCGCCAAAGAGTTCCACGATCTTGAGCGGAACCCCGCCGACGCTGCCGCCGGGGTCCGCCGCGTTGAACACCCAGATGTCCGCGCGGCCGATGCCTGGAGTATGGATCTGCGGGTCTCCGGCCCCCGGCACATGGGCGATGGACGGGTGCGAGCGGTGCTGCCCCCGGTGCGCCGTGGTGACGAAGGCGCGACCTTGCGCGAACACGATGTCGCGCGGCTCATCGCCCACCAGCAGCGTGCGGGCGACGAACGGTGCGCCAAGTGCCTGCCCGCTAGCCGGTCGCAACGGGCGTAGGTCCACGACGCTGACCGAGTCGGAGAGATGGTTGACCACCCAAGCTTCGGCGTTGCCGCGCGCCGCAACAGCCACCGGCTCCATGCCCACCGGCACCGACGCCCGGTGGCTGAGTGCGCCGGTGGCTTCGACCACGAGCACTTCAAGGCGGTTATCGGGTGGATTAACCACGTAGAGCATCCGGCCGTCCGCCGAGAGCGCCATGGGGCGAACGGGACCGGACTCGAAGGCAACGAAGTCGGCAGCGTGGCCGGTGGTTGCGATGCCCAGGACGAGCATCCCACCGACCAACGCGCCTGCCGCCGTGGTTGAGCCGCGCCTTCGCCACGCGGGGATGTTGAATTGGGTGTTGTGCACAGGCATTCCAACCATCCACTCGGTTAATGAGACAACACTGTCTCGTTAATCGAGTGGCGTGTCAATACCTAAAACGATACAATTTTGTCTCGTTTTACTGAGGGCCTCTTCAATGACTGCCACATCCTTAGTCTCGTTGAGTGCGCCCAGTCCCCAATCCGAGAAGGCGCCCCGCCGCAACGCCAGGCATCGAAACAACCGCGTCGCGATCATGGAGGCTGCGATAAGTGCGCTGAACGCCAACGCCGGGGCCACCATGAGCGAGATCGCCGCCCGCGCCGGCGTGGGCAGGGCCACCCTGCACAGGCACTTTCGCACCCGCAACGACCTCGTGCTCGCCATTGGCGCGCAGTGCGTCGAGGAGATGAAGGCGGCGGTGCTGGCGGTTGACGCGGTGAACGTGCCGCCCGCGGAGCGGCTGCGCGCGATGTTCGAGGCGGTCATTCCCTTGGGAGATCGCTACAACTTCCTCGGCTTCGAGAGTGCGGACGATGAGGTCACGCGGTCGGGCTACCAAGCGCAGCTTCGGTGGGCGGCGGCGCTGGTGGAGGATCTCAAGGCAGCCGGGGACATCGCCCCGGACGTGCCATCGCGTTGGGTCGTCGGGCAGATCGATCAGTTGGTTTGGTCGGCTTGGAATGCCGTTGCCGATGGCTACTTGGACGTGCCGGAGGCCTCCGATCTGGCCCTGAGAACACTCATGGACGGCTTGCAGCGCCCCACCGCGGGCCGATCCAAGTGAAGCCGCCCCCATTCGAGTACTGCCGTCCCGACAGCATCGATGAGGCTCTCGAAGCGCTGGCGGATGCCAGTGAAGACGCCCGTGTGCTGGCTGGCGGCCAGAGCCTAGTGCCCCTGCTCAACGTGCGGCAGGTGCGTCCGGCCCGGCTGGTGGACATCAACGCACTGGTCGCTGAGCGCTACCTGACCTACACGGACGATGCGCTGGCGATCGGTTGCCTCGCTCGCCACGTGGACTTTGAGGACAACCCGGAAATCAATGCGCGACTGCCGATCCTCGGCGAGGCCGTCAAGGAGCTGGCGAGCCCGGCGGTGCGCAACCGAGGAACGTTCTGCGGGAGCCTGTGCCACAACGACCCGGCGGCTGAGTGGCCGCTGATGGCCGTGCTCCTTGATGCGCGGCTGCACGTCCAGAGCGCTTCGGGCGTGCGGCAGGAGACCGCCGGGGGTTGGCTGGCGGATCGGCACTCCCCGGCGGTGGCGCCTAGGGAGCTGCTGCGCCGCGTCGAGATCGGCGTGCCGCCGCCGGGCGCGGGCTGGAGCTTCACTGAGTTCAACCGTCGGCCCGGTGATGTGGCCATCGTCTCCGCAGCGGCGTTGCTGACCATCGAGGGTGGCCGGGTGGCCAGCGCCCGCCTCGCCCTCGGTGGCGTGGACCGGTCGGCGCGCCGCTTGCATCAGGTGGAACGGCTGCTGGAGGGCGAGACGCCGAGCGAGGCGCTCTGGTCGGCGGCGGCGGGCGAGGTTCCGGCACTGCTTGAACCCCCGACCGACTTGCAGGCCACTGCGGGCTTCCGGCGCCATCTTGCAGCCCAACTGACCCGGCGGGTGTTCGCCGAAGCCGAAGCCCGAGCCACAAGGAAAGGGACATGACCACCACCGAATGCGAAATCAGCCTGACGGTCAACGGCGAGGCGGTGCGCGAGGCCGTGCCCCCGCGGCTGCTGCTCGGTGACTTCCTGCGCGAGCGGGCCGGAATTGCCGGCACCCACTTTGGCTGCGAACAGGGCGTGTGCGGCACCTGCACCGTGCTGCTCGACGGCGAGAGCATCCGCTCCTGCCTCCTGTTCGCCGTCCAGGCGGACGGCTGCGAGGTGGCCACGGTCGAAAGCCTCGCCAGCGACGGTCAACTGCACCGTCTGCAAACCCTGTTCAAGAAGCACCACGCGCTGCAATGCGGCTACTGCACGCCCGGCATGCTGATGACGGCCCTGGATCTTCTGGCCAACCGCCCGCCCGCAAGCGAGGCGGACATCCGCGACGGCATTCGCGGCAACCTCTGCCGCTGCACCGGCTACCAGAACATCGTCGCTGCACTGATGGAAGCGGCTGGGCTCGAGAAGGCCGACGGGGCGGGGGCCTGATGGGCATCACCCAAGGCATGGGCGCCCGTGTGCAACGCGTGGAGGATGAGCGCTACCTCACCGGCCGCACCCATTTCATCGATGCGATGGCGCTGCCGCGCATGCTCACCGTCGCGTTCGTGCGCGGCGGGGAGGCGCACGCCCGGCTGCTCGGCATCGGTGTGCAGACCGCGGCCGCCTGCCCAGGCGTCAGCCACGTCATGACCGGCGAAGAGGCCAACGCGCTGTGCCAGCCGATCCGGGCCGACCGCACCCGCCTTGGGAGAACGCACTACGCGCCGACCGACTACCCGGTGATGGCCAGCGGTGTGATCCGCCACGTCGGGGAGATCGTCGCGGCGGTGGTGGCAGACGACCGCTACCTAGCGGAAGATGCGGCGGAGCAGGTGCGGGTCGACGTCGAGCCCCTGCCCCCGGTGCTGAGCGTGGACCAGGCGCTCGCGCCGGATGCGCCGCTGGTGCACGGGACACTTGGCGACAACCGCCACTATCACGGCCGCTTGGAGAATGGCGAGGTCGATGCCGCATTCGAGAGCGCCCATCGGGTGGTGCGCACCCAGCTCCGCAGCAACCGGCACTGCGCGTCGCCCATGGAGACCCGGGCAGTGCTGGCGCACCTTGACGCCGACGGACGGTTGGTCGTTTACACTTCCTCGCAGATGCCGCACATGGTGCGCACCAAGCTGGCGGACTTGCTGGGCCTTCCGGAGCGCAACATCCGGGTGGTGGCGCCGGACGTCGGCGGCGGCTTCGGGCTCAAGTGCCACGTCTTCCCCGAGGAACTCATCCTTGCCGCCTTGGCGCTCAAGCTCGAACGGCCCGTCAAGTGGATCGAGGATCGACGGGAGAACTACATGGCCGGGTTCCACGCCAAGGAGGAGTGCATCGAATTCGCGCTCGCGCTCGGCGAGGACGGCACCATCGAGGCGATCGATGCCGCCTTCCACGCCGACGGCGGCGCCTACACCTCCTTTCCCTTCACGCCGTCCTCGGAGCCGTCCATGGCGGCGGCGACCTGCACCGGCCCCTACCGCGTGCGCAACCTGCGCACCGAGGCCATTGCCGCCTACACCAACAAGTCCACCTTGAGCGTCTGCCGCGGCGTGGGCCTGCCCATCGTCAACTATGCCTTGGAGCACTCGATTGACCGCGCCGCCGCCGAACTCGGCCTGGACCCGGCGGAGATGCGCCGGCGCAACCTCCTGCGCAGCGAGGACTTCCCCTACGGCACGCCCAACTTCACGCTGTACGACAGCGGCAGCCCGCTGGAGTCGCTGGAACAAGCGCTGGAACTGATGGACTACGAGAACCTGAGAAAGGAACAAGCGGCGGCGCTGGCTGAGGGGCGCCACCTCGGCATCGGCATCGCCTCAATGATCGAGACCACCACCTACGGGCAGGACGTGCTGGCGCCGTTCGGCAAGAGCGACAACGTGGCCCTGCACGAATCCGCCGCGCTGCGCGTGGCGCCGGACGGCGGCATCACGCTCAGCGTCGGCACCCACTCCCACGGCCAGGGCCACGCGACCACCTTCGCCCAACTGGTTGCCGGGGTGCTGGGCTGCGACGTCGGCGACATCCGATTCGTGCAGGGCGACACGGACACCACCCCCTACGGCTCCGGCACTTGGGGCAGCCGCAGCGCCGTGGCGGGCGGCGGCGCCGTGCTGAAGGCCGCCCGGCAGGTTCGGGACAAGGCCATGCAGGTCGCCGCGCATCTCCTGCAGATACCGGTTGCGGAGGTGGAAATCACGAACGACGGCCGGTTCGCCCGCAAGGGTGGCGAAGGCCCGTCGCTGGAGCGGGGCGAAGTGGCGCGGGCGGCGCTCTACGAGACCAACTTGCCGCTCGGACTCGACGCGGGCCTTGAGGCCACCGCCAGCGTCAGCCCGCGTTCCCCCTACACCACCGCCACCCACATCGCCTTCGTGCAAGTGGACCCGGCGACGGGCAAGGTGGACGTTCTGCGGTACGGCGTCTCTGAGGACTGCGGCCCCATGATCAATCCGACGGTGGTGGAAGGCCAGATTGCGGGCGGCGTGGTCCAGGGCATCGGCTCGGCGCTGCTTGAGCACCACATCTACGACGACCAGGGACAGCTCGCCACAGCCTCCATGATGGACTACCGCCTGCCGACCGCCCCGCTTGTGCCGCGCATCGAGATGGCGCACCTGGAGACCCCCTCGCCGCACTCGGAGGACGGCCTCAAGGGCATGGGCGAGGGCGGCGCGGTGGGGCCTATGGGAGCTGTGCCCAACGCGGTCAGCGACGCGCTTAAGCCGCTGATCGGCTGGCAGCCGATCAGCGAACTGCCGATCACGCCGGAGCGGGTGCACGACCTGCTGCGCCGGCACGGTTGGCGCGGATAAGACGAACGTTCAGAGAAAAGCAAATGGAATTCCTGAACCAGGCCATTTCCGAGCATCAGATCTACGAGTGGGAGATCCTGCTCGACGACTGGATCTTTCTGGCGATGAGCGCGTTCCTGCTGTTCGAGCTCGTTCGGCTGGCAGTAGACAAGGCGCTGACTTGGGATGTCATGGGCGACACGGTCACCAACTTCGTGACGCTGTTCGCTTTCATCGGCATTGCCTTCGTGCTGCTTGGCGCGTTCTACGTCGGCACCTACTACTTCATCTATGAGTATTACCGGCTGATGACCATTCCCATCACGCCGTGGTCGGTCGCGCTTTGCGTGGTGCTGGCGGATCTCGCCTATTACTGGGAGCACCGCTTCACCCACCGCGTAGGGGTCGCTTGGGCCACCCACACGGTCCACCATAGTTCACCGTACTTCAACATCTCCGTCGCCTACCGCTTTGGCCCCTTGGACGGGTTCTTCCCGGTCTTCTTCCATGTCCCGCTGGTGCTAGCGGGCTTCAACCCGATCTTGGTGCTGTTCTCGGAGGCGGTGGTGCAGCTCTACCAGACTGCGCTGCACACTGAGGTGATCGGCAAGCTGCCGCGGCCTGTGGAGGCGGTGATGAACACCCCGTCGCACCACCGGGTGCACCACGGCAGCAACCCGCGCTACCTCGACAAGAACTACGGTGGCATCTTCATCGTTTGGGACCGGTTGTTCGGGACGTTCGAGGAGGAGAAGGAGCCGGTTAAGTACGGCATTACCAACCCACTCGGCACCGTCAATCCCTTCGTGGTCTTCTTCCACGGCTACGCGCGGCTCGCCCGGCAGGTGGCATCGGGCCGAAGCGCCCGAGCGAGGTTGGGCTACCTGCTGCGCGGCCCTGAGTGGGCTTCGGAGCCGGATCCGGCGAAATGACTGAGGCTGGGCGGGCGTCCCGCCCATGCGTGAGGTCGGCGAAGGCGCACAAACCGCATCAGATACCCCGATGCCTTCCGCGCCACACCAGCTTCCCGCGCCCCTTTTTCGCCACCACGATGCCGCCCTCCACGACCACTTCCCCCCGCGACACCACCCACTTCGGCCAGCCGCGCACCTCGAAGCCGTCGTAGGGCGAGTAGTCGGCACGGCTGTGCATGCTGGCGCCGTCTATGGTGCGTACGCGGTCGTCGTCCCAGACCACTAGGTCGGCGTCGGTGCCCACGGCGACCGCGCCCTTGCGGGGGTAGAGGCCGAACAGCTTGGCTGGGTTGGTGGCGGTGACGGCGACGAACTGCTCAAGGGTGATGCGGCCGGTCAGGACGCCGGCGCCGTAGAGCATGGGCATGGAGGTCTCCAGGTCGGCGACGCCTTGGCGAAGGTTGGTAGCGTCGAAGGCAGGGTCGAGCTTTTCGGCCAGCAGCCAAGGCGCGTGGTCGGAGGCCAAGGTGTCCACGTTGCCGAACGAGACCCCCGCCCAGAGGGCGTCCACGTCGGCCTGCTCGCGCAGCGGCGGCGCGCCGGCGTACTTGGCGCCGTCCTCGTCCTCGAACCGCTGGCGGGTGAGGTGCAGGTAGATCGGGCGGGTCTCCACATAGACTGGCACGCCGCGTCGGCGGCCATCGTGGCAGGCCTCCAGGGCGCGGGCGCTGGCGAGATGCACGACGTAAGTGGGGCAGCCGGTGGTCTCGGCGAAGCCGACGGCGCGTTGGGTGGCGACCACCTCGGACTGCACCGGACGGGCTTCGGGGTAGAAGCGCGGGTCGGTGCGGCCTGCTTCGCGCAGGATTGTGCAGCAGCAGTCCATGATGGCCGCGTCCTCGCAATGGATGAGGGCGATGCCGCCGTGCGCCTTGGCGATGCGCATGGCCGTGAGGAAGTCCTGCACGTGGCGGTCGAAGTTGTTGAACGAGAGGAAGAACTTGATGGAGGTGTGGCCGGCTTCGTGGAGGGGCGCGATGCAGGCGATGTTCTCCTCGGAGGGCTGCAGCAGCACCGGATGCAGGAAATAGTCGGCCAGAGACAGGGCGCCGGCTAGCTCGTCGTCGTGGCGGATGCCGTCGGCGATGGTTCCATCCGGTGCGGCGAAGCTCATGTTGCCGACCGTGGTGATGCCGCCGGCGAGCGCGGCGCGGGTGCCGGACTCGAAGTCGTCGGCCCAGTGGAAGTTGGCGTCGCCGGGGATGGGGTCGGTGAGGTGCACGTGGGCGTCCACGCCGCCGGGGGTGACAGGGCGGCCTTCGGCGTCGAACTCCCGCTCGGCCTTGCCCATCGCGCCGCCGATCTGCGCGATGCGGCCGTCGCGTACGCCGATGTCAGCATGGAAGCGCCCGCCGACGGTGACCACTGCCGCGTTGCGGACGATCAGCGTCATCGGCTCGCCGCCGGCCTGCCGGCTCACTTGGCGGCCTCCTCAAGCCGGGAGACGGCGCGTTCCTTCTCCGCCGCTGTGAGCCGCGCGCCCACCTTGTCCCCGAATGTGTCCATGGCCGTCACGAAGCGGTCCGGGCTCGACAGGAAGTCGGCGCCCGTCGATGCCAGCGAGGCATCCGCCGTTTTCGGTTTGGCACCGGCCACGCGAAATCCTGATACGGGGACGCGCTTCGCGACGCCGCCGCACGAGCGGCAACAGGCGGATTGGTCACGCTCGGCGAACGGGCGCAGTTCCTCGTGAGCCGTGCCGCAATCCGTGCAACGGAACCCATAGAGCGGCATGGTTAGGCGTCCCCTTGGGCCATGCGGGTCGCGGCGAGCTGGACGGCGGCGACGATGTTCACGTAGCCGGTGCAGCGGCACAGGTTGCCAGCGAGCGCCTCCCGTATCTCGGCGTCGCTGGGCGCGGGATTGTCCTGCAGCAACTCGATGGCGGAGAGCACCATGCCTGGCGTGCAGAAGCCGCACTGAACGCCGTGGCATTCGGCCAGAGCCTGCTGCACCGGGTGCGGCGCGTCGTTCGCCACGCCCTCGATGGTGAGCAATTCGGCACCGTCCGCGTCCACCGCCAGCACGCAGCAGGACTTCACGCAGCGCCCGTTGAGCATCACCGTGCAGGCACCGCAGGTGCCGGTCCCGCAGCCGAAATGGGTGCCGGTGAGCTCAAGGTCGTCGCGCAGCAGGTTGACCAGCAACTTGCGGGTGTCCGCGTCCGCCTCGAGTTCGCGCCCGTTCACGGTGATCCGCACCGGCTGTCTCATGCGCTCCGCTCCCCGTCGTCCAGCGCCCGGCAGGCGGCTTCCACGGCCCGCGCGCCATGCACCGCAGCCATCTCAAGGCGGTAGTCGGCGCTGGCGTTGGCATCGCTCATGGGGTCGTCGATCGCTTGGCGGATTGCCGTCTCCACCTCTCCCGCCGCCCATGCCGCCTGTCCGCCGGGCAACGCGATCCGAACTGGAATCGGCAACGCTCCGCCGATGGCCACGCATCCGGCCCGCTCGCCACTCGACTGCCGTTCGACCAAGGCCGCTGCGCAGACGATGGGAAAGTTCCCCTTGACCCGGGCGAACTTGCGGAACGCGGCCCCTTGATGCGTTGCGGCCAGCTGCTTTGGGACGTGCACGGCGGCGACGATTTCGCCCGCTGCCAAACAAGTCGCCATCAACCCAGCGAAGAACTCGCCAATAGGTATCCGTCGGCTTCGGGTTGCGTTGCGCAGCAAGCCGCCGCGCTTAGCCCGCGCTTCGATCACCGCGTCGAGCGCCAGCAGCGCGGGCAGGTAGTTGGCGGCCGGGTCCGCATGGGCGATGCTGCCGCCGATGGTGCCGCGGTTGCGCACCTGGACGTCGCCGACCAGCGCGGCGGCGTCGGCCAACAGGGGGGCGTGCAGCCGGACGCGAGGATCGGTGGCGATGTCGTGGTGGGTGGCGGTGGCACCGATGCGCACGGCGTCGGGTTCTTCGTGGATGCCGCCGAGTTCAGGGATGCGCTTGAGATCGACGATGTGCTCAGGGGCGGCGAGGCCAAGGGTCATCATAGGCACCAATGTCATGCCGCCGGACAGGGGCCTCGTGCCGTCCGGGTCGGCGGCCAGCAGACGCAGGGCGTCGGCCAGCCGGGTCGGTGATTGGTAGTCGAACCGTTCGGCGATCATGAGGCTTGCCGCGCCGCCGCGCTGCGGGGCTTCTCGCCTTCGCCGGTGTCGTAGGCCTCAGGCCGCCGGTCGCGCAGCACGGTGAGCCGGTGCCGGACCTTTGCGACTTCGGCTAAGTCGATGTCCACGGTCAGTCGGGCCGCGGCATCGCTAGGCGCCGTATCCAGCACCGCGCCAGCGGGATCGATGACGCAGCTTAAGCCCACGAAGTGCGAATCCACGTGCCGCAGCCGCTGGTGGCCGGCACGCCCGCAGGCGGCGACGAAGACGCCGTTCTCGCAGGCGTGGGTGCGCAGCTCCGTGACGAACATGTCCGCCGTGGAGGCGCGCGAACCCGGCGACCACAGGGGCACGCAGGCCGGCACGAAGACGATCTCGGCACCGGCGAGGGCAAGCGACCGCCAGGCTTCGGGGAAGCGCCGGTCGTAGCAGACGAGGATGCCGATCCGGCCCGCAGGTGTGTCGAACACCGGGAAGGCGTCCCCCGGGGTGAAGTAGAACGGCTCGTCGAGCCCCTTGCCATCCCGCCAGGCGGCAGGCAGATGCACCTTCGAGAAATGCGGTCGGACGCGGCCATCGGCGCACTGGCCGTCGATGGGTTGGCCGTCTGGGTCGATGACCAGCACGGCGTTCTCGCGCTTGCCGCCGCTGGCGAAGTAGAGCGGCAGCAGGATGGTCGTGCGGTGGCGCGCCGCGCGTTCGGATACCGCCCGCACTACCTCACCTGTCAACTCCTCCGCCCAATCCCAGATTGCTGGGTCTCGCAGGACGCCAAAGTAGGGCGTGGTGCAGAGTTCGGTCGGCATCACCACGTCGGCATCGGGCGCCTCGGCGTCAATGGCGCTGAGCAAGGCTGCCACGTTGGCGGCGCGATTCTCGGTCAAGCCCTGCTGCTGAATTAGCGTGATGCGCTTGAGCACACGGGTGCCCGACTGGCGCTTGGGGGGATTGCTGGAGGCGGACGTCATGAGGACCGCCCGGGCGAGCGGCGAGTAAACAGCCCGCGCAGGAAGCGAAGCGCTGCGCGGAGAAAGAAAGCGACGGATCCCCCGGCCCCCGTCCGTTTTCTTTTAAGCTCCCGATCGAATGCCGCGAAGAACTCCTCAGCCATTATCTTCGCCACGCCCTCGATCATGCGCTGGCCGACGCCCGCGATGCGGCCACCCACCTGCACGTCGGCGTCCACGTCGAGACGGGTGCCCGGGCCGGCGTCGGAAAACTCGATCCGCGCCTCGCCCTTCGCCCACCCCTGCTGCCCTTGGCCGCCGCCTTCGAGCACATAGGAGTAGGGCCCGTCACCGCCGCGCACCTTGTCCCGGATCGAGACCTGGCCTTGGTATTCGCCCTTCACCGCCGGCACCCCCACCTTCAGCGTGGCGTCGTAGGTGTCCTCGCCCACCGTCTCGAACCGCTCCACGCCGGGGATGACGCGCGCCAGCACCGCCGGGTCGAGCATGGCGCTCCACAACGCCACCCGGGGTGCGTCGAAGACGCGGCTGAACTTGAGCTTCACGCGGTCTCGCCCATCTGCACGGCCCCGGCCACCTCGCGGATCGACCGCCAGACCCGCTCGGGCTTGAGCGGCAGGGTCATCAGCGCCAGCCCCTCCACGCCCAAGGCATCTTCGACGGCGCTGGCCACCGCCGCCATCGGCCCAGCCACGCCTGACTCGCCGGCGCCCTTGGCACCGAGGGGCGTCGCCGCGGTGGGCGTCTCCTGGTGCGCCACGCTGAGCTCGGCGGGCATCTCGACGGCGGTCGGCAGTGTGTAGTCCATCAGGGTGGTGGTCAGCAGTTGTGCGGCGTCGTCGTGCAGCAGTTCCTCGTAGAGTGCCGCGCCCAAGCCTTGGGCGATCCCCCCATGCGTATTCGCCTCCACTAACGTGGGGTTCACCACGGTGCCGCAGTCATGCACCGCCGCGCAGCGCAGCACCTCCACGAAGCCCGTCTCGACATCGACCTCCACGACCACGGCGACGGCCATGAACGGCCAAGTGGGGTAGAAGCTGAGTCGGCCTTCGGTCTCAGGCTGGTGATGGACGTTGCCGATGCGGAAGTAGCGTGTGGACTCAAGACCGGGCTCCACATGCGCCGTCTCCGCGCCGAAAGCGTGGCTGTAGATCTTGCGGGCCACCCGGCGGATGGGCACGCTCCAGGCTGGCCCGCCCGGATTGCGCGGGGCATCGGCGGCGGGCGGGGCGGGTGCCGCCGCAACTCGGATCTCCCCGTTGGCCAACTCCAGGTCCTCCGGGTCGGCGTCGAGCATCTTTGCCCCGACGGAGAGCAGCTTCTCGCGCAGTTCGCGCGCCGCTGCCAGCGCCGCCGAACCACCGATCATGAGGCTGCGGGAACTGAAGTTGCCGAGCCCGTACGGGCAGCGGTCGGTGTCGCCCTGCACCACCGTCACAGTGTCCAGCGGCACGCCCAGTTCGTCGGCGACGATCATGGCGATGCCAGTCTCGTTGCCGGAGCCGGGCGAGGTGACGCCGGTCAGCACCGTGACGCGACCACCGGGGTCCATCCGCACTGTGGCCCCGTCCCAGCCCTGCAGGAAATCGCTGTTCGGCATCGAGCAGCCCTCGGGCGTCAGCTCGAAGCCGATGCCGAGGCCAAGGCACCGGCCATTGGTCCGCGCCGCCGCCTGCTCCTGCCGGAACGCCTCCTGGTCAACAAGCGCCAGGAGCTTGGCCATCGCGCCTTGGTAGTTGCCGGAGTCGAGCAAGGCACCCGACACCTGCCCGTAGGGAAACGCATCCGCTGGGATGAAGTTGCACAGGCGCACTTCAACCCGGTCGAGGCCGGCGGCGTCAGCAATCCGATCCATGATCCGCTCCATGCAGAAGGACGCCGCCTCCTTGCCGAAGCCCCGATAGCCGCCCCATTTGCATTTGTTGGTCACCACCGAGCGCATGCTCACCTCGCAATGATCGACCGCATAGCCGCAGGGCAGGCAATAGGCCGTGACGCTGGACTGCACCCAAGCGCCGAATGGCAGGCCGATGTCGGCCACGGCATCGATCCTGAGCGCCAGCAGCTTGCCATCTTCCCGGTAGCCAGCCTCGAAGTCGAACCAGGTTTCACGGGCGTGCCCGCAGGCCAGGAAGTACTCCGAGCGCTCCTCCGTCCAGCGAACCGGACGTTCCAACCGCCGGGCGAAGAAGGCCACCAGCACTTCCTCGTCGCTGCCGGGCACCTTGCAGCCGAATCCCCCACCGACGTCCGGCTGAATCACCTGCACGTCCTCCGACGCCATGCCCAGCGCACCGGCCAGGATCGACCGGTCGGTATGCGGCATCTGCGTGGAAGCGTACATGGTGAGCCGCCCGGTGCGGGTGCTGTAATCCGCCACGAAGGCGCGCGGCTCCAGCGGCACGGGAACGTGGCGCTGCACCTGAACGCGGCCTGTGATCACGCCCGGCGCCTTGGCGATCGCGGATGCGGCGTCGCCCTTGGCGTAGCGGGTGTGGAAGACCAGGTTGTCGTTCCAGCCGGGGATGGCGCCTGGCGAGCCGGGCTTAAGCGCATCCTCGGCGCTTGCCACCACAGGCAGTTCCCGGTACTGCACCGCCACCCGTTCGGCGGCCTCCGCCGCGGTATTGGGGTCTTCGGCAACCACCGCCGCCACTGGACGTCCGCTGTAGCCAACCCACCGCTCCGCCAAGGCGTATTCGCGCAGCCGCTTGCCGTCCATGTCCGCTAGGTTGACCTCCACCTCCGGTGGGCGGGCGAACGAGAACGGGCGGGTGGCTTGGGCGACCTCGGCGGCGGTGGCGATGTCGATGACGCCGGGAAGTCCCTGCGCCGCCGAGACGTCAACATGCTCGATCTCGGCGTGAGCGTAGGGGCTGCGCACCAGCGCCATGAAACAGGGGTTGGGCATCTGCACGTCGGCCGTGAACTGCCCAGCACCCCGTGCCAGCCGTAGGTTGTTGCGGCCGGGAATGCGCTGTCCGATATAGCCCACGTGTCGTTCAGCCGATGTTCGGCAGGACGCTCTCTGCGGCGAGGCGCATGGAGGCCTGGATGTTCTCTGGCGGAATGCCGTAGTGGTTCATCTTCAGAACCATGTGGTCGAGGCCCAGGTCACCGTTGATCGCCGTGAGCTGTTCGATGCAGTGCGCCGGATCGCCAATGGTGGCCCGCTGGCGAACGATCTCGGGAACCAAGTCCTTGCGGTCAGGCGGGATGGGCTCGCCGTCATGGGTCACCAAATGGTTGATGCGGAGATAGCCCATGTACTCTGCAAGGATGCCGTTGCCGCCGTGCTCCCAGGCCAGCGACTCGGATTCGCCAACAAAGAACTCGCGGTAGTAGGCCATGGAGGCGGCATCTGCGCCGCGGTCGTTCTCCTCCAGGCGCGACAGCCAGCCCTCCCGGCGCTCGCGGATCAGGTGCAGCGGCGTGATCGGGTCCGCGTACCAGACATCGGCGAGGTCCGCCGCCACCCGGATGGCGCGCGGCACTTTGGCGCCGACCCAGATGGGCGGCGTCTGCTGCACCGGCTTGGGCGTCACGTTGATGTTGCGGTAGGTGAACATCTCGCCGTCGCAGGAGACGTCCGACTCGGTCCAGAACCGCCGCAGCAGCGCGATGCCTTCGCGCATCAGCTTGTTGCGGTCCTTAAGGCGCCGGTCGAAGCCGTCGAACTCCTCCGGGCGGTAGCCCTGGCCGAGACCGAGGATCAGCCGGCCCCCGGAGACGATGTCCAGCACCGCCGTATCCTCGGCTACCCGCACAGGGTTGTGCAGGGGCAGCAGCAGCAGGCCCGTGCCGAGACCGATGCGCTCGGTCTTGGCGGCGAGATAGGCCAGAGCGATCAACGGCGACGGCAGCACGCCGGCACGCAGAAAGTGGTGCTCGCTGACGAAGGCGTGGGCGAAGCCGAGCTCTTCGGCCAGTTGGATCTGCGCCACGTCCTGCGCGAACTTTTGGGCGATGGGCAGGTTCTTGCCCTCGCTGACGGCATAGGTCAATCCGAATTGCATTTCTCTAGGTCTCCTCATCGCGGAACAAGTCTGTCACAGGATTCAGCTTTTTGCGCCCAGTGTCTTGGCCAATGAGATGTGAGCCTGAACGGGGCACTTGACAGGTAGTCATGATACATTATTGTATCATTCAGAAAACATGGCTTCTCTGCAGAGGAAGGGACTCATGGCCATTCAACGTCGAGACTTTGTCAATGGCCTCGCTGCCAGTGTGGCTCTAAGCACTCTGGCGTCACCCGGCAGGGCGGCGGCCAAGGCGCTCTTGCCCCAAGCAGCGTCATCCGCCCCGTACCCGCCGGCGCTTACGGGGCTGCGCGGAACGTCCGATGATGCGCGCAACGTAGGGCATGCGCTCTCGTGGCGGCGGGAGGACTTCGCAATGCCCGCCGAGCAGGTTGATGAAACCTACGACTTGGTGGTTGTCGGCGCCGGGATTTCCGGATTGGCGGCGGCGCTATTCTTTCGCCAGCAGGCCGGACCCGACGCCAAGATTCTCATCCTCGACAACCACGACGACTTCGGCGGCCACTCGAAGCGCAACGAATTCGAGGTCGATGGCCGCAAGCTGATCAGCTACGGCGGCGTTCAGAACCTGCTGTCGCCGAACGCGATGTACACTGGGCCGTCGGCAACCTTTCTCAAGCTGCTCGGTATCGACCCGGACGCCGTTGACAAGGCGTTCGACCGAGGCTTTTACGCCAAGCACGGTCTCACTGCGGGCATCTACTTTGATGCAGGCAACTTTGGCGACCGTGCGGGTCTGCGGCGCAATCCCTTCTACAACCTCTCCGTCAGCTTCAGGAACACTGTGCTGCTGGCGAGGGACGATAAGGCCGCCGCAGCCGCGGCCATCGACAGCTTTCCGATAGCCGACCAGGCGAAACGCGACCTCAAGGCGATCGTCGCCAACGAGGTGAACCACTATGCCAGCCTGTCCAACGATGAATGGCTGGCGACGCTGTCGGCGATGAGCTACCGCGACTATCTCCGTCAGCACTACCCTCTCCACGACGACGCTTGGCTGGCGCTTCGCGGTCAAACCATTCGGTGGGTTTACGACATGGACTGGGACCGGCAGACCGCACTGCTCGCCATGGTGTTCTACATGCCCGGCTTCGGCATCGATCTCCACAAGCTCGAACGGGAGCAGCCGGCCTACTTTGGGGGACAGAGCGAGCCGTACACGCACCACTTCCCGGACGGTGGCGCGACCCTCACCCGAAATGCAGTGCGCCTGTTGATTCCATCGGTCACGCCCGCCGGGTCCTGGGAGGAACTGGTCACGGCGCCGTTCGACTACGGGCAACTCGACCGGCCGGAGCACAATGCACGCGTCCGTCTCAACCAGACGGCGGTCCAGGTGCGGAACACCGGCGACGGCCGCTTCGTCGATGTCGCCTATGTGGATAATCGAACTGGCCAAGCGTCTCGCGTGCGGGCCAAGCACACCATCATGGCCTGCTGGAACGGCATTCTGCCCTACATCTGCCCGGAAATGCCCGAGGCGCAGAAACAGGCGCTCGGCTACGCGCAGAAGGTCCCGGCAACCTACGTTCAGATCGCCCTGCGGAACTGGAGGGCCATCGCGGCGTCAGGCTACGGAACGGTGCATCACACCGATGGCTTCTTTTCCGACACCACCTTGGATTTCCCAATCAGCCTGGGCGGCTACCGCTATTCGGCGGCACCGGATCAGCCCATCGTGCTGACCGGATTCCACGCCAATAACAAGGTGGACGACCCGAGCTTCAGCAACCGGGAGATGTACGTCACGTCAAGGCACAAGCTGATGCACATGAAGTTCAGGGAATTCGAACGCGGCGCGCTTGAGCACCTGGACGAAGTTTACGGCCCCTCCGGGTTCGACGCCAAGCGCGACGTCGCCGCCATCACCGTCAATCGATGGCCGCACGGATACGCCTATGACTACAACCCCCTCTTCGATGATCCCTCGTACAGCATGTTCGACGGCCCGCACATCGCTGGCCGGCAGCGTATCGGCAGGATCTCCATCGCCAACAGCGACGCCGAGGCGAACCCGCTCATCACCGGCGCCGTGGACGCCGCCGCGCGCGCCGTCGGCGAGCAGGTCGGCGGCTGAGGAGAAGGGATGCCGTCAGGAGGATCTACACGATGACGCGCCCAAGGAAACCGGATGGCATTACGCGGCGCCGATTCGTCAACGGCGTCGCCGTGGGCGTGGCGGGCACTGTTGCGGGCGCTCCCCTGCCTTTCGCCTCGGAAGCGTCTGCCCCGAGGCGCGTGATCCGGTCGGGCGCGCCGCTTTCCTACAGTGCCTCGCTAGCCGACTTTCCGCCCTTGCGCGGCGGCTTGCGGGGCTCCCACGAGGGCGCCAACGAGGTGGCGCACCAGATGCCGTTTGACGGCCGCAGCGACTGGGGGCCGGCTGCTGAACCGGATCTGGACCTCTACGACCTGGTGGTGGTGGGCGGCGGCATCAGCGGCCTGGCCGCCGCCCATTTCTACCGCAAGGCGCACCCCGATGCCCGCATCTTGATCCTGGAGAACCACGACGACATCGGCGGCCATGCGCGACGCAACGAGTTCCACCTCGACGGCCGCCTGTATCTTTCGGGCGGCGGCAGCCGTTACCTGATGCCCGCCGTGTTGGCCGACCACCTGGGCGAGGTGTACAAGGACTTGGGCATTGACTACGACCAAATCACGGACGAGGCCGCCGACTACGAATTCTATGCCCGCCACGGGCTGGGCATCGTCTTCTACTTCGACGCGGCGACCTACGGCGAGAGGAAGCTTCTGCCCGGCCACTTCGGTGTGCTCAACCACATGGACGTGCCGGAACGCCCGAGTTGGGAGACGATCAGCCAGATGCCGTTTTCGGAGAAGGCAAAACGCCAACTTTACAAGCTCTACCACATCAATGAAGACCGTACGGAAGCGGGCTTCTTTGATGAATTGGACTACCTCGGCACGCTCACCTATGAAGAATTCCTAAAGAAGCACGGTGGCATTACCGAGCCCGAAATCCTCGACTGGATACGGCCGATGTCAGTGCTCTCCGGCATGTGGAACGACAGCCTTCCGGCCTGGGAGGGCTTCGCCATGGGGCAGCCGGGGCTCGGCGCCACCAGTTTCCGGCTGCTGCGCGGCAACCGATACGCCAATCTAATGAAATTCCTGCTGTCTCCCGCTCCCTTGCCGGACGGCAACGGCGGGCTGGCGCGGCTGTTCGCGCGCAGCTTGGTCCCGCAAGTGTCTTCCGGTGCCCTGAATCCGGCAGGCATGGTGGCGGCGCCCTTTGACTACGGCAAGCTCGACGAGCCCGGTTCCCAAGTGCGCATCCGCCTGAACAGCACGGCGGTGCAAATCGCCCACGACGGCGACCCGCAAACGGCGAAGCAGGTGTTCGTCACCTACGTGCGCCACGGCAAAACCGAAAAGGTGCGGGCCCGCAACTGCGTGCTGGCCTGCTGGAACAACATGATTCCCCACATTTGGCGGGAGATTCCCGATGCGCAGCGGTCGGCGCTCGCCAAGGGCATCAAGCTGCCCAACGTGTTCACCAACGTGCTGCTGCGCAACTGGCGCGCCTTCGAGAGGGCGGGCGTCGGCGGTGGCTTCGCCTCGAGTTTCTACCACTCCACGTTTTACTTGGAAAATCTCTCCAATCTGGGCAACTACCACTCCCCTGCCAATCCGGAAGAGCCGACCATTCTCTTTCTGGCGGGGTGCCCACGGGGCTGGGGTCCGCCGGACGTGCGCAACCGAAGCAGCACCGGTCGTTACGAATTGATGGGGACCACCTTTGAGTTTCTCGAAAATGACATTAAGGAACAGTTCAACGGCATGCTCGGCGACCACGGCTTTGACGCAGACCGAGACATGGCGGCGATCACCGTTAACCTTTGGCCGCACGGCTACACCGCGCCGCAGAGCACGGTGTTCGATCCCCCCTATGCGGAGGGAGAGGAGCCCCACTTGGTCGGGCGCCGCAAGCTCGGCCGGGTGGCCATCGCCAACAGCGATGCAAGCACCGTCGCCCTAATCACAGCCGCCGTGGACGAAGCCAAGCGCGCCATAGACGAACTGGAAGAGGGTTGAGGAGATCTAGATGACCGAGCGCAGACGACTTGACATCACTCGACGGGACTTCCTGCAGGGAATCGCCCTGACCACGGCCGGCGGCGCTCTCCTGTCTCCTTGGCAGGCGGCCGCGCGAGGCGTTGTGCCCTTCGAGGTGCCCGGCATGTCGGAATATCCGCCGGCCAAGACTGGGATGCGCGGCTCACATGTCGGCTCCTTCGAGGTAGGCCATGGCATCTCCTGGGAAGGCAAGCGCTGGCCTGTTCCGGAACGGCAGACCGATGCGACCTACGACCTAGTTGTAGTGGGCGGCGGCCCGTCGGGATTGTCCGCAGCCTGGTTCTACCGGGAGGCGAAGCCCGATGCCCGCATACTGATCATTGACAATCATGACGACTTCGGCGGCCACTGCAAACGCAACGAAATGATAGTCGATGGCCAGCTGCTGCTGGCCAACGGCGGGTCGCAAACGCTGCCGACGCCATCGCACCTGCCGCCACACACGCAAAGGCTGTGGGACCAGATCGGCATCGAAGCCGCCCGCTTCGATGAGTACTTCGACCGCCGGTTCTTCGAGACGCACCACAAGCCGGGCATGTTCTTCAGCAAGGCGAACTATGGCAAAGCCAAGCTCACCGGCTCGCCGACCTCGTCGCTGCACTACTACATGGGATACAAGACGCCCGTGGATCGGGCGCTGATCAACAGCTTTCCCCTTTCCACTGAGAGCAAGGCGGGGCTGATCGACCTCTACACCAGCGAGCGCACCGAAGTCTTTGACGGCATGGACGCGGAGGCGGCGATGCAGGCGCTGATGACGATGTCTTACGCGGACTATCTGCGCGGCGAGTGGGGACTCACCCCGGAGGCAGTCTCCATCTTCCACGGTTCGGATGCGCTGGACGTGGAAGCGCTGCCGATGTTCATGGCCTACTACAGCGGGTTTCCCGTGCCGGGCCTCGACCACATGCTGCGTGAGATGGGCATGGGGCCGATCGACATGATGGAGTACACGGAAGGCTACTATCACCAGTATCCTGACGGGCTGGCCTCGCTGGCGCGCCTGCTGGTGGTCGACCTGATTCCCGGCGTGGTGCGCGAATCGCTTGCGGAGCCCAAGCAGGAAAGCATTCTCTACGCGCGCTTGGACTATTCGCGGCTCGACAGGCCCGACAACCCGGTTCGCATTCGCCTGAACAGCACCGGCGTCGATGTGCGCCACAGTGCTGACCGGCGCTTCGTGGACGTGGTTCATGTCACCGGCGGTACGCCCCATCGGGTGCGGGCCAAGCACTGCGTCCTGGCCTGCTGGCACCAGATCATTCCGCACATTCACCGTGAGCTGGACGATAAGCAGCGCGTGGCGCTATCGCTGATGGAAAAGACGCCCATGATGTTCGCCAACTTGGCGCTGCGCAATTGGCGGCCCATGGCGAAGGCGGGCTACGGCGTCATCGACGTGCCCGGCGAGGTGTTCAGCAACTTCACGCTGCAGCTTCCGATGGCCATCGGCGAACACCCCGCGCCCACGGACCCGGACAAGCCGATCTGGATCCAGGGCACCTTCATGCGCAGCCAATACGCCAAGGGCCTGCCGATTCGCGAACAGTTCCGCCTCGGGCGCTACCAGATCTACAACACGTCCTTCGATGAATATGAGCATCACCTGCTTCGGCAAATGACGGATATCTGGGGGCCTTATGGCTTCGATGCCGAGCGCGATGTGGCGGCCATCACCATCAATCGTTGGCCGCATGGCTGGATCTATCAGTACAACAGCCTCTACGACGATCCCACTTGGGAACCCGAAGGCCCGGTCGGCCCGCATGTGGACGCTCGCAAGCAGGTGCACCGCATCTCCATCGCCAATTCGGATGCGGCGGCGGCAATGCACACGGCGGGGGCCATGGACCAGGCGCACCGGGCGGTGCGCGAGCAACTGGCTCTGGGATAGGCTGGGCTTCCCCGTGACCGCGCGAGCGCGCAACCCCGGCATCACGCGGCGGCACTTCGTCAACGGTGCGGCGGCGGGTTTGGCGGGCACCGCCCTAACCAGCGGCTTCCCGTCGCCCTTGGTGGCGGCACAGGGGAGCCAACCAGTCAGGTCGGGTGCCGCCATCCGTCACGCGGTGTCAGACGCGACTTATCCGCCGGTGCGCGGCGGCTTGCGCGGTTCCCACCCGGAATCCAACGTCGTCGCCCACAAGCTGGCCCTTGAGGGGCAGCAGGAATGGGGCTCGGCGACGCAATCGGATTCGGCGACCTATGATCTTGTGGTGGTTGGCGGTGGCTTGAGCGGTTTGTCCGCCGCGCACTTCTATCGCAAGCGCCAGCCGGGTGCGCGCGTCCTGATTCTCGATAATCACGACGATTTCGGCGGCCACGCGCGGCGCAACGAGTTCGAACTCGATGGTCGCCTGTACCTTGGCATGGGCGGCAGCGAAGGCATCGCGGTGCCGCTGATGACCGACCCCATGGCCGAGTTGTTCGAGGACATCGCCGTGGATCTCGAACAGCTTGCCGCCGACACCGACCAAGACTTCTTTGCCCGCCACGGCCTGAGCCACGTGTTCTTCTTCGACAAGGAAACCTACGGCGTGGACAAGGTCGTGGCGGGCCATATCCCCCAATTGCTGCAGTTCCCCATTCCCGAAAGCCCGACTCGGCTCGATATAGACCAAATGCCGCTTTCGGCGGCCTCGAAAAGGGAATTGTTTGCCCTCTATCGACTGAACGAAGACCGCACCGACCCCGGCATGTTTGGCGAATTCGACTACCTGAACGGCATCACCTATGAGGATTTCCTGACCCGGCACGGCGGTATCACGCAGCCGGAACTGATCAGTTGGTTTCGCCCGTCCACGATCGTCAGCGGCATGTATGCCGATTCCGCGCCTGCAATCCAAGCCTTGGGGATGGGCTGGCCCGGGTTGGGGGCGACCAGCTATCGCCTCTTCCGGCACAAGCGGCTGCCGCAGTTGTTCAGGCTGCTGTTCTCCGATGGCGCTCAGTGCCCGGACGGCAACGCCACGGTGGCGCGGATGCTGGTGCGCCACCTGATTCCCGCCGTTTCCGACGGCGGCGAGACCATGGCCAGCGTGGTGACAGCGCCGTTCGACTACAGCAAGCTGGACCTGCCCAACGCCGAAGTGCGCCTGCGCCTCGAAAGCACCGCGGTGAACGTGCGCCACGATGGCGACCCGCACAACGCGGAGACCGTATCGGTCACCTACGTCCGGGGTGACAGAACCGAAGTCGTGCAAGCCCGGCACTGTGTGCTGGCCTGTTGGAACAGCGCCATTCCCTACATCTGGCAGGAGCTTCCCGAGGCCCAGAGCCAGGCGCTCAGTCAGGCCACCAAGCTGCCCATGGTTCTCACCAACGTGCTGTTGCGCAATTGGCGTGCGTTCGAGGCAGCGGGCATCGGCGCTGCTTACTGTCCGGGCCACCTGCACACCGTGGCCAATTTCGCCTGCGAATGCGGCTTTGGCGACGGCTATGGGGTGCCGGCGAGCGCCGACGAGCCAGCGGTGCTGTTCATGCGCGGCGTGCCCCGGGGCTGGGGGGCGCCCGACCCGCGCAATCGCGCGGAGACGGGGCGCTACGAGATGATGGGCCGGACATTTGACGACTACGAAAAGGACGTCCGACGGATGCTGAACGGCATGGTTGGTGCTTGGGGATTCGACTTCGACCGCGACGTCGCGGCCCTTACGGTCAACCAGTGGCCGCACGGATACGCCCAAGGTCCGAGCCCGGTGTTCGACCCGAAGTTCGCGGAGGGGCAAGCCCCCTTCGAAATCGGCCGAGCGCCCCTAGGCCGCGTAGCCATCGCCAACAGCGACGCCGAAGCCCTGGCGCTCATGCAAGGTGCCATCGACCAAGCGTACCGGGCGGTTGGAGAGTTGGCGGGCTGAATGACTGGCCTGTTTGAAAGAGGGCACCGTCGCTAAAGGAGGAATCCCCATGTACAAGATCAGAATCGTAAAGGCGCTCATCGTAGTGTGGCTCGTAATGGGCGTCGTGGGCACGGCGTTCGTCTATTTTCCGTTCGACGGTCCGTTGGCCTTCTTGGAACCGGGAACAGTGAAGATTCTGGACGAGGCGGCCTGGCACACCTTCGCGGTGATGAACCACTACTTCTACGGATTCTCCCTTGGCACGCTGCTGCTGTTGTTCGCCGTCCTCAGGCGCCTTAAGAGAATGCAGAACGTCCTGTTCGCATGGGCTTTCATCAACATCGTCGCCGGACTGAGCAAGGCCTTTGCGGCGGGCGCCGACGCGGTTTCGTCCCTGTCGATGCTCATCGAACTGGCGATGGAGATCGTCCTGCCGGCGGTCATGGCATGGCTGGTCTGGTCAGCGCCCGGCGAGCCGGCGGAGACGGGCGACGCCGCCGGCCAGACCCAGACCTCGTAAGCGCTGGCGTCTCCCTGCGTCCATCACCCGACTGCAGATGCACAACTTGGTCCCCGGCGCCGCAGGGGGAGGATCGACCATGCAGCCTTCCCGCTCCGTTTTAGACGATGCCCATTATCCGGCGCGTCAAAATTCGTAGCGCACATCGAACCCGAAGGTTCGCGGGACCGAGGGATCCGCGCCTACTTGGACAAAGTACAGGTCGTACCCGTAGAAGAGCAACTCCTCGTCGAAGGCGTTCTCAACAAACGCCGACACCTGCCATCCATCGCCGATGTAGGCGCCGACCCGAAAGTTGACCATCGTCCAAGCATCCACTTCGTACTGAGGATTGTTGCTGGCTGCGCTGAACACGTGGTCCTGATGCGCGATCTCGGCCACGCCGAACCATTCGACGGAACCCATCGGTACATTCGCCATCAAGCTGGCCGATGCGCTGAACTCCGGATGGAAGGCCAAACGGTTGCCGTTGCAGTCGCTGTAGTTGTTGTGGGGCTCGGAGCACGCTTCCAAGTCGTTTTCCATGTCGCCGATATCGCTCTTTGCCAAGGATACGCCCAAGTTGGCGCTCAGGTACTCGTTCAGCGCTGCGGACACCTCGAACTCCAGCCCGAGTCCTTCCGCCGAACCTAGGTTGTCAACCGTCGTGCCGCCGGCGCCGAAGATCAGAGTCTGCAGATCCTCGTAGTCGTAATAGTATCCGGACAGCGCATAGCGTCCGCCCCCGTCCAGGAACGTTCCCTTGACGCCCACTTCATAGGACCAGACCTTCTCCTCGTCGTAGGATGCGACGCTGGAAGTGGCGTTGTACAAGGGCACAAACGTCGATGGATCAAAGCCAACCGCGTTTTCCATGGCGTAACCATTGAAACCGCCGGGCTTGAATCCATTGGTGGCCGAGGCATAGATCATGGCGTTGGCGCCAAGGTCGAATTCGATCAATGCGCGGGGTGACAGGTTGCTCCAGCTTTCACTGCTCTTGACAGGCTCCGTGGTGCGGCCAGCCGCGACCCAGTACAAAATGCCGAAGTAGTCGTCTATCAAGCTGCTGGGCCACTCCGGGTATTCGACCGTGAAATCCCGCTCCTCATAGCTGTAGCGAAGCCCTAGGCTGAAGCGTGCGGCATCACTGAGGTTGAAGGTGATGTCCGCATAGACGGAGGCGCCGGCGGATTCGTTCTCTGCCAACGAGAGCTCCTCGAAGCTGCCATCGGCCGAGGGCGACCAAGGCACGCCGAATTGTGCTAGGAATGAGGTGCAATCCGCCCCTAGATTGAATAGGCAGAATATCTCCTCGGCCCCTTTGGTGTATCCATCCGACTCCACACGGCTAACGAACCCGCTCACGCCCATGAACCACCGCACAGAGCCTTCATCGGACGATACGAAGCGAAGCTCCTGGCTGTAGTACTCGCCATCTTGATCGCCACCCGAGTTTATGAACGGGACGGCGCTCGCGTCCTCGTTCATTGCATAGAAACGGTCATGGGTTCGAACGCCGGTCAGGGAGGTCAGCGTGCCGCTGTCCATCTCGTAGTTGATCTCGACCATGAAGTTGAAAATCTCTGCGGTTTCGCGATTATCCGAGCGGTCGAGGTCCGATTCGATATCGTAAATGCTGTCCGACAGCACGGGCTCCTGCAACGAGGCGCCGATGGGCACCAAGATGGCGCTTGGTCCCTCACGGTCGTCATACTCGCCCATGACGAAGACGCTGAGCGGCCCCTCTTCATAGAGTGCGCTGGCTCTAAAGCCTTCGTAGTTCGACGCCCCGGAATCGGGGCCGGGCACGAGATTGTTGACCCAGCCATCCTCCTCCCGATGAAATCCCGCCAAGCGAAAGGCGAGCGTATCGCTGGCGGGTATGTTGACGGCTCCATCCATCCGAAGCTGGCCGCGTTCGCCGCCCCCAGCGCCGAAGGAACCCGAGACCCCCCCATCCAGGGAAGGCTTGCGCGTTACGACGTGCAGGGCACCGCCGATGGCAGCGCGACCGAACAGCAGCCCTTGCGGCCCGCGCAACACCTCCACCCGGTCGATGTCATAAAAGCTCGTGAGCGCTTCCCCCGAGGTCCCGGAATACACGCCATTTTTGAAAACGCCGATTGCAGGATCCCCGCCAATGCCGAAGTCGTTCCGGGAAACGCCGCGTATCGACATGGTGCTGAGATCGTCGTCGGCCCCAAACCCTGAAAGGCCAGGTGTCGTCATGAACAGATCTTTCGCGTCGATAGTCAAGGAGTCGCGCAGCGCTTCGCCGGTAGTCGCGGAAATCGACAGTGGCACATCCTCGATGGACTGGCTGCGCTTCTGGGCGGTGACCACCACCTCCTCGATGGCCGCTTCCTGAGGCGCTTGCGCGACTACTGATTGCGGGACCGCCCAGGCGACCAGCGACAAAGTGAGAAGCGCGGCGAGCGCGCGAGTCATCTTCAGCTTCATGATTCCTCTCCTCCATGTGGGGCCGTTGGTCAACGGATACCATTCGCCAAAACTCAATGTTCGTCGTGGTTTCCCGGCCCTCATCACCGCACCGATACCGCCAACCGGCGACGACCATCGCTGATATGAGACAAAATCGTATCATTGTGTATGGACTACCACAACCCTTTTCCCGGTTTTGCGGTCTCTTTTTTAGCTGCGCGCGGCATTGGCAGAGATTTGGCTTGGAGTGGATGAGGCGCCGGAGCTCGTCGAGACCGGAGCGCAGTGACGGTGACGGCCGCCGCCGACGCGAGGCGCGGGCGATCGGCGGCCTCTGTTCGCGAGCAAACTCGAAAAAGAGGCCGTGCGGGTCTATAGGTTAAGCGTGGGTGGCATCCGCATAGCGATCACCAATTGATTAGAGTCTCGACAGGATGCTTACGCCAGCACCTCAAATGCGAGCTTTCGGCCGCGGCCATAGCGGAACACAGCGAACATGGGCTGTTGAGCCGGACGAAGCACCCCGCAACCGAAGGCGCTTTGCGCCTCAGCCGGGCAACGGCACGAAATTGAGCACTTGGCGCTGGAACTCGGCCAACGGCGTCTCGGCGCCCGCCCCCTGCGCCATCGGGCCGACTTGGAAATGGGGCGAATGCAGGTTGCGCTGCACCTTCTCCACGATCCACATGTCCTCGAGCTGGAAATTACCCGATTCCAAGGGATGGCCGTCGAGGTCCGCAAGGCGGACGGGCTGTTCGCTGCGCAGGATGTAGCTGCCGCGCTTGTCGGCCTTCGACTTTGCCCCGTTGCCATCGCTGCGGCGCCCGTCCCCTGGCCGAGGCGGTGCCCAGGTGTGGACGCGCAGGTTGGTGAGTTCCGAATGCACGGGCTCCAGCGTGGATACACTGAAACCGTAGGGGTTGGGCGAAAGCGTGGTCAACGGAAACAGCATCACCACGCCCGGGTAGAACGCCTCTTCGGTTTGCCCCTCGATCATGCGCGCGCCATGCCCCTTGGCGCCATCGGCAATCAGCTTGGGGCTGGCTTGCGGCGGCCCCTCCCGCTCCGTGCTGTACCAGACGTGGTTGCGGCCCACCAGTTCCCAGAGGTTTCGGCTTGGGTATAGCTGCCCAAGGGTCTTGTCGTGCAGGTAGCCCAAGTGGTAGCCGTCGATCGCGTTCTCGTAAAAGACCTTCCAGTTGCACTTGATCTCGTAAACGGATTCGCCGACGAATTCGAGGCTCCCGTCATCGAAACGGTGCGGCCAGCCGTGATCGTCCAAGTTGGCGATCCATGCGCTGAAGTCATCCTTGGGCGAAGGGCTCGGGTTGACGAACACTAGCCCACGATAGGCTCCCGCCGAGGCCGGCAGCAGGCCCAAACCTTCCCGAGGCAGCGCATCGAAGCACTCGCGCTCGTTGGGCACCGCCCGCAGATGGCCTTCCAGCCCGTACGTCCACCGGTGATAGGGACAGCGGATGGACTGGCCCGCATTGCCGGTACCCTCCAGCACTTCGCAGCCCCGGTGGCGGCAAAGGTTGTGGAAAGCGCGCAGGCTGCCGCCGCTATCCCGAACCACGAACAGGGACTGGCCCATTAGGTTGCAGACGTGGTAGTCGCCTGGGTTCGGGACCATCGCCTCGGTGCAGGCGTAGAGCCAGGACTGATCGAAGAGTTCACGGCGCTCCCGGTCGAGCCAGGCGGGGTCGTAATAGGTTTCCTTGGGGAGCAGTTGTGTCGGGCATTGTGCGTTGGCGTTCATCGTTGCAACCTGCTGCTGTTTCAATCCTTCAATCCGTTGAGTAGTGTGCGCATCGCCAATTCCGAGGCCTCGGCGGCGCTGAGATAGTCTTCGGCAACCGCTTGCCAAGCCGTCCATACCAGTTGGTCGATCTGCGCGGTCACCCATCGGACTGGCACCTCCCGTGAGATTTCCCCTTGCGCGCGCAAGTCTTCCACCAAGGCATCGACCCATCCGAGTTGGGTGTTGTAGGCCTGCCGAACGCCCTCGTCCCTGCGCCTTTCCAAGCGCAGGAAGTTGTAGCGGTCTCCGAGCGGAGCGACCTCGACAAACATCGAGCGCAACCTTTCGATGGCTGGCTTGTCAGGCGCATCCACCGCCAGCACCGCGGCATTCATTTCTTCAATGCAGCGCGTTCCGATGAATCGGATCAAATCGTTGCGGTCACGAAAATGACGATGCAGCGTGGCCCGACCGATCCCGGCGTGGATGGCGATCTCGCTCAGGCTGGCGCCGATGTTCACGTTAAGTAGCCGCACGGCTGCGTCGACGATCGCCTCCAAAGTGGCTGGCCGAATGACATGTTTTCCAGAGGTTTTCATGGTTTGGATTCCGAGAGTTGTGAATGCGCCAGCATCTCCAAATTGCTTTGGTGCTGTGCCCTGTCGAGGCGATAGTAACGCAGTGCGAGAATCGACACGCCGTAAAGCGCCGCCAGTGTGGGACCGTAAACCCATCCAAGCCGAGCGACTGTGTCCGGGGGCACGGCTGTCGCCGCGCTGTCCTGCGGAAAGCGAATCAAGGAGAGCAGCATGCCCGCCACCCAAGCGCCTATGCCTGTGGCCACCTTGCCAGTGAACGAGAGCACGGCGAACAGCAAGCCCTCTTCGCGCCTGCCGGTGACGAGTTCCCTAGCCTCCACGATGTCCGCAATCATCGAAGCGCCGATTGCGGAAGACATGACGATAAGCAACACCTGAACGACGCCCAGGGCCACGAGGATGTGGAAGCGGACCGGGCTGCCCATGTCTGGAAACACCCCGATCAACTCAAGGAACACGGGGCCGGTGTTTGCGGCTATGGCAAGCAAGAGCAGTGCGATGAACACGGGCTTCTTTTCCCGTCCTGCCGCCAGCCTAGGCGTCAGCGTGAAGGCCAACGCCGCGGAGAGCAACTGAGAGGCAAGGATGATGCTGGTTTCGGAAGTTGAGAAACCCCAAAAGTAGGGCTGCATGTACGCCCAGAGCGCCATGGAAGTGCCCCAGGCGGCGGCGTTCATCAAGCCGCTGGCAACCATCGCCAGAAAGTTCCTGTCGTTCAGGGTGGCTGCGCCTTCACGCCACATCTCGACGAAGGAATCAGACCGGTGGGGGGGTGGGGCGAGTTGTGGAATGATCGAACGGGTTGCAAAGGCGGCAAACGCCAAGAAGAACAGCACGAGGACGCCGGTCACCAGTCCGGCTTGAACATAGCCCTCCGCACGGAGCACGCCGCTGCCCGGAGG
Source organism: Gammaproteobacteria bacterium (assembly GCA_009843635.1). Classification (GTDB taxonomy): domain Bacteria; phylum Pseudomonadota; class Gammaproteobacteria; order Pseudomonadales; family Azotimanducaceae; genus Azophilus. Next base: position 19,099 of record VYDB01000124.1, on the reverse strand, counting down.
CTCGCTAGGCAGGTCGGCCAGCCAATAGGCGTACATGGCTACCGCCATGATGGTGCCGAAAAACCAGGATCCGGAATAGGCGTCGTTGAGCAGACGGGTGCGTTGATCGTAGTCAGTGGTGACCTCCGGCAACAGGGCGTTGAAAGGCACGGCATGCATGGTCAGCGCGGTTCGCAGGACCAGCGCCACGGCCAATAGGTAGATGAACAAACCCGTTTGGGAAAGCGTCGGCGGATTCCATAGGAGGTAGTAAGCCAGCGCGGTGGGAACGATGGCCGCGAACAGAAACGGATGACGGCGGCCCAGCCGGTGCTTCAGCCGATCGGACCACCTTCCCACCACCGGATCGGACACGGCATCGAACACCAGCAATATCAGCATCGCCAGCCCGGCCAGCGCCGGATCCAATCCCAACACTTGGCTGTAGTAGATCAGTAGGAAGTAAGACAACCCATTGCTGATCACGCCGCTGCCGGCACCGGAAGCGACAAAGCTGGCCCGCAGGATTGGGCGTACGAACATAGGCTGGCAGGGAAACAAGAATGATACAACACTGTATCACGACCTATATTGTGTCGCAACGACCTGCTTGACGGCTGCTTGACGGCCAACCTACGCCCAAGACCATTGATCGAATGGTATGCGGAACGCCCTCGATCCAAGAGTCCACTGCCGAACCCGGCATCATTCCCCGGATAAGGGCGTTCCGCCCTCGATTCGGTTGATGGGAGTGTTGGGAGTGCGGGGGCGCTGGGAATAAAGAGGGGGCGCTGGGAGTAAACCGGGTGCTCGGGAAAAAGCGGGTAGAATGCGGCGCGTTCCGGCGTCAAGGGCATTTTGTGGAGGTCATCCAGCTTCTCATCAGCGGCGTATCCCAAGGCTGCGTCTATGGGCTGATCGCGCTCGGCTTCGTGCTCATCTACAAGGCCACCGAGATGGTCAACTTCGCCCAGGGCGACATCATGATGATCGGCGCCTTCATCGCCTTCACCTTCATCAACCTGCTCGGCTGGCCGTTCGTTTGGGGCTTTTTGGCCGCCTTGGCGGTGATGGCGCTGCTTGGCGCCGTGACCGAGCGGCTGCTGCTGCGGCCCATGATCGGCGAGCCGCACTTTGCGGTGCTGATGCTGACCATCGGCCTCGGCTTCGTGCTGCGCACCGTCGCCGGGGAGCGTTGGGGCAGTGAACCCAAGACCTTGGACCTGCCCTGGGGTTCGGCGGTTTGGCGCTTTGGCGAGGTCACCGTGGGCGGTGATGACTTGGCGGTGGTGGGCGGCACGCTGGCGCTTTGCGCGCTGCTTTACCTGTTCTTCCGCTTCACCCGCCTCGGCATCGCCATGCAGGCGGCATCCCAGAATCAACTGGCCGCCTTCTACGTGGGCATTCCGGTCAAACGGGTCTTCGGCTTGGTCTGGGCGCTGGCCGCGGTGCTCGCCGCCTGCGCGGGGGTGCTGGCGCCGGGCGGAGTGATCGACCCGAACATCGGCTTCATCGGCATCAAGGCCTTCGCCGCTGCCATCGTCGGCGGCTTGGGCAGCCTGCCGGGCGCCATTCTCGGCGGCTTGCTGGTGGGCCTTTCAGAACAGTTTGCGGGCCGCTACCTGTGGCCGGGATTCTCGGATGTCAGCGCCTACGTGCTGCTGCTCGCCATGCTGATGATTCGCCCGGAAGGGCTGTTTGCCGCCATGCAGCAAAAGAAAGTGTAGGGAAAGTCTCGCCGTGCGCTTCATCCGCAAGACCTCCTACACCCAGGACATCGACCTGTTCAAGCACAACGGCCAGCGCTTCTGGTATGGCTTGCTGGCGCTGGCGGTTCTGCTCGCGCCGCTGGGGCTGGACCGTTTCCTGCTGGGCGAAATGGCGTTGGTTTACATCTACGCCATCGCCGGCGTCGGGCTGATGCTGCTGGTGGGCTACACGGGCCAAGTGAGCCTCGGCCATGCCGCCTTCCTGGCCATCGGCGCATACTGCCACGCTTGGCTTTTAAACCAGGGCTGGCCCTTTCCGCTGGCCTTGGCCGCGGCCACCGGGTTCTCCGGGGTGGTGGGCATCGCGGTGGGGATTCCGGCGCTGCGCATGACCGGCATCTACTTGGCGGTGGCCACGCTGGCCTTCTTGGTGATCGTGGAGCAGGTGCTGTCCCATTGGGTGTCGGTCACCGGCGGCTTTCGGGGCATGCCGGTGCCCAGGGCGGAACTGGGCATCGACCTCTCAGCGCCGGTCGCCTTCTACTACCTCTGCCTGCTGGCGCTGTTCCTGTCGATGGTGGCGGCGCTCAACTGGCTGCGCAGCCCGACCGGCCGGGCCATGGCGGCGGTGCGGGATTCGGAGACCTCGGCCGAGAGCATGGGCATTCACATCGCCTACACCAAGACCTTGGCGTTTGGAATCTCCGCCGCCTTCACCGGGCTGGCGGGCGGCCTGTTTGCCCACAAGATCGGTTACTTGGCGCCCGATGCCTTCACCTTGGCGACCTCCATCCAGTTGCTGCTGATGGTGGTGGTGGGCGGCCTTGGCTCCATGCACGGGGTCATTTACGGGGCCGTCTTCATCGGCCTCCTGCCGCAGGGCATCGCCCTGCTCCGCGACACGGCCCCGCCTGCCGTCAGTCAGATACCCGGCCTTGAGGCGGGCGTCTTCGGCCTGATTCTGGTGCTGTTCCTGATCTACGAACCCGACGGCCTGTACGGGCGCTGGCGCAAGATCCGGCTGTTCTTCGAGGAGTTCCCTATCTATCGCCGGGCCACTTACAAACGCCAGAAGACCTATTTGCGCACGGAGCGGCTGCGATGAGCTTGCTGATGGCAGACAACCTGTCGGTGAGCTTTGGCGGCGTCAAGGCGGTGCGGGAGCTGTCGTTTGCGGTGGAGCCGGGGGAGGTGTTCAGCATCGTCGGGCCGAACGGGGCGGGCAAGACCACGGTGTTCAATCTCATCAGCCGCATCTATGACGTGGACGAGGGTGCCATGGCCTTCGACGGCCAGGACATCACCGGGTTGCCAGCCCACGGCATTGCCGAAATCGGCATCGCCCGGACCTTTCAGAACACGGAGCTGTTCGAGCGGGAGACGGTGCTGAAGAACCTGCTCATCGGCTGCCACATCCACCGGCGGAGCAACCTGCTCTCGGAGCTGCTCTTCCTGCCGTCGGTGCGGCGCGGCGAACTGGCGTTGCGCGAATCGGTGGAGGATGTCATCGACCTGCTGGACCTGCAAAGCTACCGCGACAAGCCGATCAGCGAACTGCCCTTCGGCGCCCGCAAAATGGTCGAGATCGCCCGCGCGCTGTGCCTGCGGCCGAGGCTGCTGCTGCTCGACGAGCCCTCTTCGGGCCTGAACCCCGAGGAGACCGAGGATCTGTCCTTCTGGCTGGAGGACATCAACGAGGAGCTCGGCGTGACGGTCATGATGGTGGAGCACGACATGAACCTGGTAAGCCGGGCATCCAACCGCGTGCTGGCCATGGCGGACGGTGCGTTGATCACCATCGGCACCCCGTCGGAGGTGCAGAGCCATCCGCAAGTGCAACGGGCTTACTTGGGGGACTAACGAGACGATGACGTCCTCCTTGCTCGCGCTGCGCAACATCGAGACCTACTACGGCCCGATCATGGCCATCCGCGGGGTCAGCATGACGGTTCGGGAAGGGCAGATCGTCAGCCTGCTCGGCGCCAACGGCGCGGGCAAGACCACGGTGCTCAAGACCATCAGCGGCGCGATGGAACCGCAGAAGGGCGTTGTCGAGTACCAAGGCGAGGCCATCCAGGCGCGGGATCCGGATTGGGTGGCGCGGCGCGGCATTGGCCATGTGCCCGAGGGACGGGAGGTGTTCCCCTTCCTGACCGTGGAGGAGAATCTGCGCATGGGCGCGTACTCGCGCCGGGATGGCGAAATCGACGCGGACATCGAGCAGGTTTACGGCTATTTCCCGGTGCTGAAAGGGTTCGGCAGGCAGCCGGCCCAAGTGCTCTCCGGGGGCCAGCAGCAGATGCTGGCGATTGGCCGCGCCCTGATGCTGCGCCCGGACCTCATGCTGCTCGACGAGCCGTCCTTGGGCCTGTCGCCCCGTCTGGTGCATGAGATCGCGGAGATCATCGTGCGGCTGAACCAAGAGCGCAACGTCACCATGCTGCTGGTGGAGCAGAACGCCAAGATGGCGCTGGACATCGGCGACTACGGCTATGTCATGGAGAACGGCCGCATCGTCATGGAGGACACCTGCGAGCGCCTCAGGAACGCCCCGGACATCCAGGAGTTCTACTTGGGCATGAAGGATGAAGGGGTGCGCGGCCGCCGCCGCTGGAAACAAAGGAAAACCTGGCGATGAACGGGCCGTTGACGATTGACGGCTGCGCCACGGTGCCGCAGCTTTTCTGGAAGCGGGTCACGGACTGGGGCCCCAAGGTGGCGCTCAGGGAGAAGGACTTCGGCATCTGGAACGAGACCACCTGGGCCGATTACGGCGAGCAGGCCCGGCTGGTGGGCTTGGGGCTGAAATCCCTGGGCCTTGAGCGCGGCGATGTGTGCTCCATCGCCGGCGAAGTCTGCAAGGAGTGGCTGTTCGCCGACCTTGGCGTCAACTGCATCGGCGGCGTCTCCAACGGCGTCTATCCCACCGATTCCCCGGAGCAGGTGGCCTACCTGATCAACGACAGCCGCACCCGCTTCTACTTTGCGGAGGACGAGGAGCAGCTCGACAAGGTGCTCGAAGTCCGGGAGCGCACGCCGACCCTTGAGCAGATCATCATTTTCGACATGGAAGGGCTGCGCAACTTCAGCGATCCGCAGTGCATGAGCTATGCGGAGCTGATCGCGCGCGGCGCCGCCTACGGGGAGGAGCGCGGGGCCGATTGGCAGGCGGCCATCGACGCGGCCCAGCCAGAGGACCTGATGATCCTCACCTACACCTCCGGCACCACCGGCCCGCCCAAGGGGGCCATGATCAGCCAAGGGAACATGATCTTCATGATGCGCAACCTGCAGCGCATCTACGGCGTCTACGACACCGACGAGCAGATCGGCTTTCTGCCCTTGGCCCATGTGGCCGGGCGCATGTTCTACACCTTCTGCGGCATCGAATCGGGCTGCGTGGTCAACCTGGTGGAGGAGCCGGAAACCTTCGTCCAAGACCAGCAGGAGGTGGCTCCAACGGTGGCCTTCGCGGTGCCGCGGGTGTGGGAGAAGCAGCACTCCACCATCACCATCAAGCTGAAGGACGGCACTGCCTTGGGCCGCTTCGCCTACGGCCTGGCGCTCAAGGCCGGGCTCAAGCGAGCGACTTTCACCAAGGCTGGCCAATCGGTGCCCTGGCCGTTGCGCTTAGGGTGTGCGGCGGCCGACTTCCTGGTGTTCAAGAACATCCTGGTGTTCCTGGGGCTGGACCGCTGCCGCTGGCTCTCAACCGGCGCGGCGCCCATCGCGCCGGAGCTCATCGACTGGTTCTGGGCCATGAACAAGCCGATGTTCGAGGTCTATGGGCAGACCGAGTGCTCAGGCCTCGCCACGGCCAACCTGCCCGGGGAGACCCGTATCGGCAGCGTCGGCAAGGCCAACGCGGAGGTGGACGTCAGGCTTTCCGAGGAGGGGGAAATTCTTATCCGCAGCGCCGGCGTGATACGGGGCTACTGGAACAAGCCGGAGAAGACCGCCGAGACCTTCCGCCAAGGCTGGCTGCACACGGGCGACGTGGGGCGCATCGACGACGACGGCTACGTTTACATCGTCGATCGCATGAAGGACATCATCATCACCGCCGGCGGCAAGAACATCACGCCGAGCGAAATCGAGAACCAGCTCAAGTTCTCCCCCTACGTCACCGATGCGGTGGTGGTGGGCGACCGCCGCCCCTACCTGACTTGCTTGGTGATGATCGACCATGAGAACGTCACCAAGTTCGCCCAGGATCATGACGTTCCCTTCACCAACTACACTAGCCTCTGCCACACCCAGGCTGTGCAGGATCTGATCGGCGGGGAGATCGAGACGGTCAACGCCAAGTTCGCCCGGGTGGAAACCATCAAGAAGTTCAAGCTGATCGATCAGCTCTTGGATCCGGAAGACGATGAGTTGACGCCCACCCAGAAGCTCAAGCGCAAGGTGGTGCATGAGAAGTACGCGGATTTGATTGAGGCGATGTATTAGGCCCGGTGGCCCATGTCGCAAAACTGGCCCAAAGTGTCGTATGGTATCTCCTGCCGCCGTTGGCCACTGAGATAACATCGGAAAACGTGTATCGTTTGCCCGTGCGACGTGACGTGACTGAAGCGAAAACCTTAGGGGGAGAGGAGCCATGGAATTCGAACGCAGCAAGTTGAATCGGGCCGTGCTGACGGCCATCGCCGCAACGGCATCCGCTGCTGTCATCGCAAGCGAGGGGCAGCAGACCAGAGCGATTGAGGAAATCGTGGTCACTGCCACCAAGCGGTCGGCAACCGCCCAGGAGGTGCCGCTGTCGGTGCAAGCCGTCACCGGCGACACCTTGCGCGAATACCGGGTGGAGACCTTCGACAAGTACGTGGATTACCTGCCGAACGTGATCAACACCGGCAACGGCCCAGGCAAGAAGGAGCTGTACATCCGGGGCAGCGCCACCGAGCAGACCAGCGTCACCATCGGCCCGGCCAATGGCTCAGCGCCGGGCGTGGCCCTCTATCTGGACGAACAGCCGGTTTCCTTCGGTGCGCGCAATCTGGATGTCTATGCGGCCGATTTGGAACGCATCGAACTGCTCTCTGGCCCTCAGGGCACCCTGTTTGGCGCCAGTTCCCAGTCCGGCAACTTGCGTCTGATCACCAACAAGCCGCGAACCGATAGATTCGAGGCTGGCTTCAACGCCAAGTACGGCAACACCCACGGCGGCGACGACAGCGCCTCGGCGGACGCCTACTTCAACATTCCCCTATCCGATCAGCTCGCCTTGCGCGCCGTGGTGTACAGCGACAACCAAGGTGGCTGGGTGGACAATGTCCCGGCCACCTACACCCCCAACGGCGAGGTGGTGGACCGGAACAGCAAGGGGTTCGGCCCGCCCCTGACCGGCGCCGATTCGGTGGCGAGCACGGACAATTACCACTTGGCCAAAAGCGACTGGAACGAAGCCACCTACCGAGGCGGGCGCTTAGGCCTTGCCTTCGACATCAATGAAGACTGGGATCTGTTGCTGCAGCACTCGGCGCAGACGCTGAAGGTGGACGGCAGCTTCTTGGTTGCGCCGGAACTCGGTGCGGATGATGATTCGGCCCGGTTTTCGCCGGAGACCAACAAGGACGAATTCGGGCTGACCCAGTGGACGCTGAACGGCCGCCTGGCCAACTTGGATTTGATCTACACGGGCGGCTATCTCAACCGCGACGTGGACAGCGTGATCGACTACACCCACTACAACAACGGCGGCGGCTACATCACCTACTACCTGTGCAGCGGCAACATCTACGACGGCACGGGCCTCGACCCCAACAACTGTTACGACCCCACCAAGCAGTACACGGAAGACACCGAGAACGAGCGCATGACCCACGAATTCCGAATCAGTGGGGATATCGGGGAGAGGGTGCGCGTTCTGGCGGGGGCTTACTACAACGATGTGGAGACCAACCACATTGGCGAGTTCCAGTACGCTTCCGCCAACGCGGCCTTTGGCGAGCACATCAGCAGCTACTACAACGACAACTCCGGCGATGGCTTCCTGCTCGGCAACACCACCGTGCCGACCGCGGGCGTCAATGCGGTCGGTCCGAGGTCGCCCTTCACGGTGTTCTTCAACGACTTCACCCGCACCGAGGAGGAGTGGGCCCTGTTTGGAGAAGTCGCCTTCGACCTGACCGATCAGGTGTCGGCGTCGGTCAGTGCCCGTTACTATGACTTGACCTCGCAATTGCAGGGCGCGTCCAACTTCTCCTTCGGCTGTCGCTACGGCATCGAGCCCCAAGGCTTCGGCAACTCAGAGAGAACCGCCGACGGTCGCTGCAACAGCCACGCATTCAGCAACGATGTCTCGGCTCGCCTGCTGACCTTGGGCCAATACAACGACAGTGGTGACGACAGCGTCGTGTTGGGAGCGCGCAGTCCTAACGGGGCCAGGGACATGTTCCGGGGCGGCGGCAGCAATGCGGAGACGCTGCGGTTGATTGAGTCCGGCCAAATCAACTTATCGGGCTTGGCGTCTGACGGTTCCCTGAAGGAGGACGACGTCATCCTGCGGGCGACGCTGAATTGGTCGCCCACCGACGATATGATGGTGTTCGCCAACTTCGCGCAAGGCTACCGGCCAGCCACCCAGAACCGGAACGCCGGCCAGTTGTCACAAAACCAGACGGGTGTGTATCAAGACTACGCCGTGCCGGCGGTCGCCCGCACCGACGAGCTGACCAGCTATGAACTCGGTTTGAAGAGCTACTGGCTGGACCGCACAGTGCGGCTCAACGCCACCTTCTTCTTCTCGGAGATTGAGGAACTGCAAGTCTCCCGGTTCGACCCATCGAACGTAGCCTTCCTGTTCTTCATCGAGAATGTGGGCGATGCGGAAAGCATGGGCTTGGATGTGGACTTTCAATGGGCCGCCACCGAGTCGCTCACCCTGTCCGGTGCGTTCACCATCCTGGATACGGAGCTTACGCGCCTCAATGACCAGTTGCAGGGCATCGCAGTGCCAGTGGGCAGCGAACTGCCCTTCGCCAGTTCCTTCGCCGGCCATCTGCGGGCGCGCTACGAGTTCCCGATTCAGGCCTTGGATGCGCGCGCATTTGTCACCGCCAGCGTACACCATCGGGGTAAGAGCGTGACGGGCCTTATCGGCAGCGCCGAGTTCATGGAAGACACGCTGCAGCTGGTTACAGGCAGCGGTTCGGGGCTGGAGATCGAGCATTATGACGGCACCTTCGGCACGGTGGAGATTTCTGACGGCGCTGGCGGTTCACGCCTGCCGAGCAACTCCCGCTATGTGAATGAGTCATCCACTACCCTGAACATGGGCCTCGGTCTTGAGAGAGACACTTGGGCGGCAGAGATATTTATTGACAACGTCAACAACGAAGCGGCGCCTGTGGCGCAAGTGGCGGGCTTCTTCACGCCGCACATGACCGTTCAGCGCCCGCGCACCGTTGGCATTCGAGTCTCTTACGACTTTGAGTAGGAATCCGCGTTGGTGGTTGGAAGGTAGGCAGTTGAAGCCAGACCGGGCATTGGAAGTTTCTGCAATACGCCAACCGACCTCCTGACAGACACTGATATCCCGGCTGGTGGAGTGTGGCCGATAGGCAGTTGCCCCATTTGCTGACCCCGGAAGTGCTTGAGGCGCAGCGGCTGCTTCGGCAAGGCTCGCCTGACTCGGCGGAACAGGCCTTACGAGGCCGGTTGCGGGAAGCGCCGGACGACGTTGAAGCGCGCTACGCCTTAGCGGTCGCCCAACGGCAACAGCATCGGTGGGTCGTTGCGCTGAAGACCCTAGGTGCCCTCGCTGCGGATAAGCCTGGTTTCGGCCGCGCCTACCAGGAAGCCGGGTACAATCATGTGGCGCTGCGCGACTTCGAGCAAGCCCGAATCGCCTTCGAGCACGCCACCACCTTCGATCCGGGCCTGATCAATAGTTGGAAGAGCCTGAAGCGGTTGTATCAGGAGCGGGGCGAGACCGATCGCCTGCGCTCCGTGCAGGAGCAGATCACTTTTCTTGAGGCCTTGCCGCCCGAGTTGATTGCGGTGGTCAGTTACTTGTCCGAAGGGCGGCTGGCGGAGGCGGAGACGCAGTGCAAGAGCTTTCTCCGCCACAACAAAACCCATGTGGAGGGCATGCGGCTGTTGGCCGAGATCGCCACCCGCGCCAAAGTTTACGAAGACGCTGAATTCCTGCTGGAGACCTGCTTGGAACTTGAGCCCGATCATCAGGCTGCGCGTGTGCAGTACGGCAATCTGCTGGTCAAGATGCAGAAGTTCAGCCAAGCCGCCGAGGTGGCCGACGCCCTCTTGGCGAAGACTGAGGCGCCCATCACCGCCATTCGCCTGCTGCATGCACAAGCCAGCAGCGGCGCCGGCCGCAACCAGGCGGCGCGCGCCAGCTATCGGGCATTGATGCGGGAGCAGCCGAACGAGCCCCGGCATCCGGTGGGCCTCGGCCACGTTCTGAAGACCGATGGCGAACTAGATCAGGCGGTGGCGCTTTATCATCAGGCTTGTGCGCTGAAACCGAATCACGGTGACGCTTGGTGGAGCTTGGCCAACACCAAGTCCTACGAATTCACAACAGCCGAACTGGCTGAGATGGCAGCCCAGGAAAACGCGGAGGGTACGGGGGGTCTGGACCGTGCACAATTGTGTTTCGCACTGGGCAGCGGCCACGAGCAGCGGCAAGCCCATGAAACCGCCTTTCACTGGTATGAGCGCGGCAATGCCCTGAAGCGGGAGAGCACGCACCATAGCTCGACCCACTTGGAGGCACGGGTGCAGGGTCAGATCGATGTCTGCACAGCGGCGCTCTTCGCCAAGCGGGAGGGGCTCGGCCTGCCGGCGCCGGATCCCGTTTTCATTGTCGGTTTGCCGCGAGCCGGCTCCACGCTGCTGGAGCAGATACTGTCGTCCCATTCCCAGGTGGACGGCACCATGGAGCTGCACAACGTGCTCAATCTGGCCAAACGCCTGCGAGGCCGAGACGAGTCCCCGGGCCAGCCGCGCTATCCGAGAATCTTGGGCGAGCTGGAGGACGACTACTTCCGCCGTTTTGGGCAGCAATTCATTGACGACACTCGGGCCTACCGTGGGGATGCCCCCTTTTTCATCGACAAGATGCCCAACAACTTCTTTCACGTCGGCCTTATCAAGCTGATCCTGCCCAATGCCAAGGTCATCGATGCCCGCCGCCACCCGATGGCCTGCTGCTTCAGCGGCTTCAAGCAGCTCTTCGGCGAGGGTCAGGAATTCTCCTATGGCCTTGCCGACATCGGCAACTACTACCGTGAGTACGTTCGTCTGATGGACCACTGGGATGCCGTGCTGCCTGGCTTTGTGCTGCGCGTGGAGCACGAGGACGTGGTGGACGATCTCGAAGGCCAGGTGCGCCGCCTGCTCGACTTTTGCGAACTGCCCTTCGAGGCGGCTTGCCTCGATTTCCACAAGACCGAGCGCAGCATCCGAACCCCGAGTTCCGAACAGGTCCGCCAGCCCATCTACCGGCAGGGGCTGGAGGCTTGGCGACCCTTCGAGCCTTGGCTTGACCCGCTGAAGGAAGCCCTGGGCCCCGAGGTGCGCCGCCGCTACGGCATTGGCTGAGCACGCCGCACCCGTGATCATCTCCCACGCCCACCGCTTCATCTTCTTTGCGGTGCCAAAGACCGGCACCCAAGCCGTGCGCCAAGCGCTGTCGGTCCATCTCGGACCGGACGATTGGCAGCAGCACGCGCTCTACGGCCAGGCCCGTCTGCCGATTCCGGCATTGGCGGCCAAGGGGCACGGCCATTTGTCGGTGCGTGAAGTCGCGCCCCGGATCGACCGGGACACATGGGACAGCTACTTCAAGTTTGGCTTCGTGCGCAACCCCTTCGAGCGCTTCGTCTCCGCCTACCTGTTCCTGTTCCGAAATTCACCAGCGGCCAAAGAGCGTGGCCCTACGCAGATCACCGAGGGCATGAAAGCCGCCCTGAACCACCCAAAGTTCCGTCGTCGGGTGCTCATCACCCCGCAAACCGAACTGCTCACCGACGCCGACGGCCGCTTGGCCCTTGACCACCTTGGCCGGCACGAACGGCTGCAAGCCGACTTTGACGAGATCGCGCAGCGCTTGGGTTTGCCGCCGACGCCCTTGCCCGTACGCAACGCCACCGAGCACGCGCACTACTCACACTACTACGACGATGAGCTCAAGGAGATGGTCGGGGCGCTCTACGACCAAGACCTGAGTCGCTTCCGCTACCGGTTTGGAACTACAGCTTCCGCGCCTGCGGCATGACCTCCTCAAGGTAAGCGTCCAAGGCGTCGCTGTGCCAAGGGGCGCGCAGGGCGACATTGATTTCCTGGGCGCCGGCCGCCTTGTATTGCGCTAGCCGCTCCACGGCTTGATCTGGCGTGCAGAGCAGGGAGCCGCCGGATATGCGGTCGGCCAAGGCGCCCCAGTCGGCGGCGATTTGCTTGCGCTGCTGGTCCACGTCCTCCTCGTCAACGCCGAGGTTGAAGGTCAGGTTGACCGAGCGCCGGATGGTGGCTGGGTCCCGGTTCTCCTCCTCGCACCATTGGTTGAGCACGCCGTTCAAGCGCGCAAACTCATCCGCTGACAGATAGGCGGCATTCCAGCCGTCCGCGTGGTCGGCGACGATCTTCAAGGTGCGCTTTTCCCCCAAGCCGCCGATCCAGATGGGCAGGCGGGGCTGCACCGGCGGTGGCAGGCAACTGGCGTCCACCACTTGGAAGTGCTTGCCGTTGAAGTTGGTGCGTTCGCTGGTGAGCATGCCGCGAACCACTTGGATGGCCTCGTCGAGCATGTCCAGCCGGGTGCCGATGTCGGGGAAGGCGTAGCCGTAGGCGGTGGCCTCCCAGATGTGCCAGCCCGCGCCCAGGCCGAGCTCGAAGCGCCCGCCGGTGATGTGGTCCAAGGTGGTGGCCGCCTTGGCCAGCAAGCTGGGGTTGCGGTAGCCCACGTAGAACACCAGGCAGCCGATGCGGGCTTGGCGGGTCTCCGCGGCCAGCGCACCCAAGGTGGTGAGCGCCTCGAAGTGGGGTTCGGTGCCATTCTTGGGCGGCGCCTCGTAAAAGTGGTCCCAAGCCGAGATCCAGTCCACGCCGCCTTGATCGAGCTTGCGCCAGAGTTGGCGCAACTCGTCCATGGGCAGGTTCTGTTGGCCAACATGCACGCCGAGGGAAAGAGCCATGATGGGGAGTCCTTTGTGGGGTTGCTGGTGGGGCTAGTGGCCGGAATGGGCATCTGCACCCATTTTGCATTCAAGGCTCATGTTGCGCCAGTGGCAGTATTGTCTCGAAGGCAGGAAATTGACGGAGCCTTGGCAAGGCGCTGATCGCGTCCTCTGGGCTGCGGCGAGAGCCACTAATGCCGCGCTTGCGCGACTGTCGACAGGAACTCCGTCAACAGGGCCACGGGACGGCCTGTCGCCCCTTTTGCGGCTCCGTCGGAAAGCCATGCGCTGCCAGCGATGTCCAAGTGCGCCCATTTGAACTTCTCGGTGAAGCGCGAGAGAAAGCAACCGGCTGTGATGGAGCCAGCGCGCTTGCCGCCGATGTTCGCCACGTCAGCGAAGTTCGAGTCCAATTGCTTCTGATACTCGGTCCAGAGTGGTAGCTGCCACGCTCGATCAAGGCAGTCGTGACCGCACTGGAGCAATCGGTCCATCAATGGCTGGTCGTTGCCCATGACCACGTTCGCTTCGTTTCCAAAGGCTGCGATTGCCGCCCCGGTTAGGGTTGCTATGTCGATGACGTAGGTTGGCTCGAAGCGCTCCGCGTAGGTGAGGGCGTCGCAAAGCAGGAGCCGTCCTTCGGCATCGGTGTTCAGTATCTCCACGGTTTTGCCGGACATGCTGGTGACAATATCCCCGGGCTTGGTCGCTCGATCGCTGGGCATGTTCTCGGAGGCGGCGACCAGACCCACCACGTTGACTGGCATCTTCAATTCGGCAATGGCGCTCATCGTGCCAAGCACAGCGGCTGCCCCGCACATGTCAAACTTCATCTCATCCATCGCCGCACTGGGCTTGATGCTGATCCCGCCGCTATCGAAGGTGACCCCCTTCCCGACTAGGCAGACGGGCTTGTCGTCCTCGTCCGCGCCACGGTAGTGGAGGACGATGAGGTAGGCCGCTTCGATTGAGCCAGCGGTAACTGACAGGAAACAGCCCATCCCGAGTTCCTTCATGCGCGCCTCGTCGATCACCTCGACATCAATGGCTGGGTGGTTGTTGGCCAACTCTCGGGCGTGGTTGGCCAAATGCGTCGGCGTACAGATGTTGGCGGGCAGGTTGCCGAGCTCGCGGGCACGATTCACGCCCTGTCCCACGGCCTTGCCCTGGAGCATCACATCCCGGAGGTTTTCCTTCGTTGCGCGGATGGAAAGGCGTTCAAGCACCGCTTTGCGTTTGGTGTCTGTTTTGGTTGCCACGTATCGGTAGGCGGCGGTCTCTGCTTCCTGCGCGAGCCTCGCCGCGAGCCAGTCGATGCCGATGTCGTTTACGGCGAGATCCTCGACCGCGAAATGGACATGTGGCATGTTCCTGGACAACACAGTCTTCAGCGCTTCGCCAAGAAACTTGGCGGCTTCCCTGCGGCCTAACTTGCCCCGTTCGCCTGCGCCAACCAGCAGCACGCGCTCCGCCGCGCAACCTGCGGGGTCGTGGAGCAACTGTTGGTCGTCGGTGGTTTCCCAAGTGTAGTCGTCGCTGCCGACAATGGCGCTCAGCGCACCGCCCAACGCGCCGGCCAACGTCTCTGAGGTGTCGCCGAGACCACCGTCCTTCCACACGGGAACGACGAGGCAGTCGGCGGGGATTTCGGCGATGGACGTAGAGTTAGTGGCTTGGTATTGCATTGCTGATGGGCTCTCGGCTGGCGGGGGCTGATTCCGCAGGGCAGTCCAATGAGAGATCAGCCTGAACGGGCCGGACTACGCTTCGGCCTTGGCCGGCTGCGCCTTGCGCCACTTGCGCCGCCGCATCGATTCGGCCAAGGCGTTGAGTTGATGGGGTACCGCCAGCATGGCGGGGGTTGCCACGAGGGTGAGCAGGGTGGCGAAGGTCAGCCCGGAGACGATGGCTTGGGAGAGGGGCACCCAGAATGACGACAGCATGCCGCCGTAGAGGATGTTGCGGTTGATCAGGTCCACGCTCAGGTTGCTGGCCAGGGGCAGCAAGCCGAAGACGGTGGTGACCGTGGTCAGCATCACCGGACGCAGGCGTTGGGCGCCGGTGCGCACGATCAAGGCGATCGGGTCCAGTTCCGGGTGTTCCCGGCGCAGGTGGTTGTAGGTGTCGATGAGCACGATGTTGTTGTTCACGACGATGCCCGCCAACGCCACGATGCCGACGCCGGTGAGGACGGCGCTGAACGGACTGCCGGTGATCAGCAGTCCGAGCAGAACGCCGGCCGTGGAGAGCACCACGGCGAACAGGATCAGGCTCGATTGGTAGAAGCTGTTGAACTGGGTCACCAGCAGAATGAACATCAGCATCAGCGACAGGGAGAAGGCCACGCCGACGAAGGCGGTGGCCTCGTTTTGCTCCTCATTGGTGCCCCGGAAGCGGATCTCCAGGCCGGGGTCGAAGGCTTGCTCCTCCAGCCAGGCTTGGATTTCCTTCACCTTGTCGTCCGCCAGCACCCCGGGCGCCACGTCGGCGCGGATGTACTTGACCGGAACGCCGTTGAAGCGTTCGATGGTATCGACCTGGGGCGCCGCCTCGCGGCGCACGAAGTTGGAGATGGGCACCAGCCCGTTGGCGGTGTTGACCTTCAACTCGTCCAGCATGCCCAAGCGCCGCCACTCGGATGGATAGCGCACCCGGATGTCCACCGCGTCGTCGGACTTGTCCGGGCGGTACTCGCCCACCTTGATGCCGTTGGTCACCAACTGCACCGCGATGCCCACATGCATAACGTCGGCGCCGTACAGCGCAGCCTGCGCCCGGTCCACCGCCAAATTCCACTCAATGCCCGGCAGGGAGCGGGTGTCCTCCACGTCCCGCAGGCCGACAACGTGCTGGTCGATGTACTCGCGCACGCGCGCCACCGCTGGCTCGAGCAGCGCCTTGTCGTAGGCGGCAAACTCGATTTCCACGGGCTTGCCGGTCGGCGGCCCTTGCTCCATGGAGCGCACTTCGACGCTGATGCCTGTTAGTGACCGGCTGCGTTCCCGAATCTCCTCAAGGACGTCCTGTGGCTTGCGGTCCACGTCGTTCCTGTCGTGCAGTTCGATGAACATCCTGCCGATGACGTCCTGGCCGCGTCCACCAGCCGGAGAGGCGTAGACGTTCATGTCCTTGACCGCGTCGATTTGCATCACTTGGTCCTCGACCTCCCGAACCAGCCGGTTCACTTCCAGGGCCGAGAGGTTGCCTCGGGCCCGGACCTGGACCACGGCCCAAGGGGTGTGGGAGTCGGAGAAGAACACCATGCCCGTGCCAAATTGGCTGTAAGCAGCGATGGTGCCGAAAACGGCGGTGAGCGTGATGGCCAAGGTTGCCCAGGAGTGGCGCGTCGCCACTTTCAGCAGGCGCGCGTACCAGCCGGTGATGGACTTGAGCTTGGTGGGGTCGCCGTCCTCGAGCTGCTTGAGCGTCTCAACGGCGGCGGTGTCCCGGGAACCGACCCGGCCGAACAGCGAGCCGAGCACGGGCCCGAACACCAGGGCGTAAAGCAAGGAGCCGCTCAACACCAGAAAGACCGTCACCGGCAGATACTGCATGAACTTCCCGGAAACGCCGGGCCAGAAAATCAGCGGCAGGAAGGCCGCCAGCGTGGTGGCCACGGATGCGGCCACCGGCCACAGCATGCGCTTGGCGGCCAAGGCATAGGCGCTGCGGCGGTCGAAACCCTCGGTCATCTTGCGGTCGGCGTACTCGGTGACCACGATGGCGCCGTCGATGAGCATGCCGAGGCCAAGCAGCATGCCGAACATGACCATGAAGTTGAAGGTGTAGCCGAGCACGTAGATGAAGATCAGCGAGAACAGCAGCGAGACCGGGATGCCCATGCCGACGATCAGCCCGCTGCGGATGCCCATGGCGGCGACCACCACAACCATCACCAAGGCCAGCGCGGTGAAGATGTTGCCTTGCAGCTCGGTGACCTGCTGCAGGGCCATGGGCGCTTGGTCCTGGGAGTAGAACACGTTGACGCTGGGCGGCAGGTCCGGCCGCATTCTCTCCACCGTGGCCTTCACTTGGCCGACCACGTCCACCACGTTGGCGTTGGCCCGCTTGATGATGTTCAGCGAGATGCCTTGGGCGCCGTTGACGCGGGCGTGGCTGACCCGGTCCTTGAAGGTCTTGCGCAGGGTGGCCACGTCGCCCAAGGTCACCACGGTGTCGCCGTTCACCTTCACGGGCAGGTCGAAGACGTCCTGGGCCTCCTCGATGAGGCTTGGCACCTTGACCGAGAAGCGGCCCTCGCCGGTGTCGAGGCTGCCGGCGGCGATCAGCCGGTTGTTGCGCATCAAGGTGGAAATCAACTGATCGTTGGAGAGCTGATAGGCCTCCAGCGCATCAGGGTCGATGATGGCTTCGAGCAGTTCCTCCCGATGCCCTTGGATTTCCGCATCGAGGACTTCGGGAATGATCTCGATGCGGTCGCGCAGCTCAAGTGCCAAGTTGTACAGCGTGCGCTCCGGCACGCCGTTACCGGCCAGGTTGACTTGGAGGATGGGGAAGTCCTCGGTGGTGGCCTCCTGGATGATCGGCTCCTCGATGGTGTCCGGCATTTCCGGGCGGGCGCGGTCAACCGCCTCGCGGATCTCCAGCAGGGCCACGTCGAGGTCGAGGTCGGCTTCGAACTCGGTCATGATCGTCGCCGCGCCCTCGGAGGCGTAGGCCTTGAACTCCTTGATCCCCTCCAACGAGCGCAGCTCGATTTCCAAGGGCATCACCAACAGGCGCTCCGCGTCCTCCGGCGAGATGCCCTCGTGGATGATGGTGACGACGAAGAAGGGCACCTGGATGTTCGGCTCGCTGGCCACGGGAATGGCGGCGCGGGCCGCAAGGCCAGCCAGCACCACCATCAGCAGCACCAGCACCGTGGTCTTGGCCCGGTTGATGGCGGCGTCGATGATGGCGCTCATGCGCTCTTAACCGTCTCGGCAGGTGCTGCGGTTTGCGGCGGCGCCGAGGCTGGCATCTCCTCGACGGGCTCGAAGTCCACTTCGACCGATTGGCCCGGCACCACCAGTTCTTGGCCCACGGTGATCACCGTGGCCATGTCGGGCAGGCCGGTCACCCACACGCCGTCGGCATCGTCGCGGACGATTTCAATCGGGTTGAACGCCACCCGCCCGTCGGCATCCACCGTGCGGACCCCGATGACGCCCTCGTCATTCAAGGCGAACAGCGCCGGGCTGACCTTTTGCGCCATGACCTCGGTCACGGGGATGACAATGTCGGTGGACACGCCGCTGCGCAGCCGGTAGTCGGGGTTGGGGATCTGCACTTCCAAGGCGTAGGAGCGGGTTTCAGGGTCGCTTTGCTGGCCGACGAACTGGATTTGGCCGGACACTTGGGTGCCGTCGCTCAGCAGGCCGGTGGCGGGCTGGCCGGGCAGCACCCGCAAAACATCGCGTTCCGGCACACGGCCCACCAGCAGCATGGGGTCGAGGTC
Organism: Gammaproteobacteria bacterium; assembly: GCA_009843635.1. Lineage (GTDB taxonomy): Bacteria > Pseudomonadota > Gammaproteobacteria > Pseudomonadales > Azotimanducaceae > Azophilus. Next base: position 812 of record VYDB01000124.1, on the reverse strand, counting down.
CACCAAGGTGGCGCATTGCGCCCCGGGGCTCACATAGTCGCCAACCTCCAGGTGCACCTCCTCGACGATGCCGTCGAACGGCGCCTTGACCACGGTGCGGGCCAGATTCAGTTGGCTGCGCTTGAGCTTGGCTTGGGCCTCCGCCAGCCGGGCTTGGGCCTGGGCCACCAAGGTGTCTGACTGGAAGCCGCTCGCCCGCAGCTTGAGGCTGCCTTGGTACTCGATTTGCGCCCGCTTGAGCCCCGCCTCGGATTCCAGCAATCCGGCGCGGCGGTCATCCACGGAGATGCGGCACAGTGCCTCCCCTGCCGCCACTCGGCTGCCGCGCTCCACCGGACGGGCGGTGACGGTGCCGGTGATCTCCGCACGCACCGCCACCGTGCGCTTGTTCTCCGTCTTGCCGCGAATGCGCAGATGCTGCACCTGTGGTGAGGCGTAGGTGACGTGGGCGCGGACCCGGGTGGGGATGGCGTCGGCTTGTTGGGCGCCGCGCAAGTCGGCCTGCTCGGCCAAGGTCAGCGGCGACGGGGACTCCTCTTCCCCGAGTTGCCCACTGAACAGCCAGATGCCGAGCAGCACGGCGATGACGATGGCGGTGAGGTAGGTCGAGCGCATAGCGAGTTCCCGTGGCGCAAATTCAAGCCGATGCTCGTTGCGGCCGGTTGCGGAGCGCCCAACCGATCAAGCAGTCAATGTGCAGTCATGGTGATTGCTACGAAAAGTAACACATTGGTGTTGGCATGGCTAGACAAATTTGATGGAAGTACCGACCCCGGCGCGCCGGGGCGTTGACGCGCAGGGAACAAGGCGCA
>VYDB01000042.1 GCA_009843635.1 Gammaproteobacteria bacterium | reverse complement strand
GCCGAGCCCGTCCACGGGTGAAGCTCGGCCGGACCGGCGGCGCAATGCGGGCGGCGAACACCTGAGGAGGCCCCTTACTGAAGCACGCGAAAAAAGAAACAATCAAACCATTGACAAGATGGAAACTCGCTCCGGGGAATGATGCCGGGTTCGGGCGTGGATCCTTGGAGCCGGCGTCTCGTCCTCGGACGGCGCAAAGCGCCGTTTCTCGCGCGTCGGCGTAGCCAGGCGCGCTCAGCCGCGCAGGGCGCGGGCGTTTTCGGCGAGGTGCTCTGGATTCAGGGTGCCGACCACGATGCTGCTGACGCCGGGGTGGTCCGCCACGGCATTCAAGCTGGCGGGTTTGGCGCGGCCGCTGTTGAGGGCTTTCTTGACCAACACGCCGCAACCAAGGGCGTGCGCCTCGGCAATGAGATCCACTTCATCCCAATAGGCGACGTTGACCGTCGCCATGATGACGTCGGCGCCCGCAGCCAACGCTGCTTGGCCACCGGCGACGCTTTTGTGGGATAGACCGATGGCGCGGATCAGCCCTTGGGCCTTGAGGTCCGCCAAGCAGTCCAAGGCGCCCAAGTCGTTGAGGATTCGTTCGTCGTCGCCGTTGGAGTGGATGAGCGCCACGTCCAATCGATCGGTGCGCAAGCGCTGCAACGAACGCCGCACGCTCATGGCGATGTGCTCCGGGGTGAAGTTGAAGTTGGAACCCATGCCGTCGAACTCCTCCCCCACCTTGGTGGCGATCACCCACTCGTCGCGCTGTCCGGCCAACAATGCCCCCAAGCGCTCCTCGCTTGCGCCATAGGCCGGCGCGGTATCGACGAGGTTGACGCCGAGGCCGCGGGCGGTGTCGAGCAGCCGCCGCGCCTCCGCGTCGGTGGGCAAGCTGAAGGATTGCGGATACTTGAGGCCCCGGGTGCGACCGAATTTCACCGTGCCCAGGCCGAGCAGCGAGGTTTCGATGCCGGATCGGCCGAGGGGGCGTTTTTCCACAAAGTCACCCAAAGGGGCGATTAGATCACCCAAAGGGGCCACCAGGTGACCAAAGGAGCCATCAGGCCGCCCAAGGGGGGGCGCCAATCGTGGCGGGGGGCAGCTCGAGCGGTGGCGGCGCGGGGTGTTCGGGAGCGGGCATGAACGCCAGCACCTTCTGGCCGAGGTCTGGCGTCAGGGTGAGCTTGGTGGGCCAGCAGACGATGCAACTGCTTTGCACCTCGGCGAAGGCTTCATCCGGACGTTGGCCCTTGGCTTGCTGGGGCTCGGCCCGGTCGAGGCGGAAACACTCGATCTCCGCTTCCTGCCAATCGACCCAAGGCACGCAGGCGGCGAGCTCGCTGCGGGCGAACTGGCGCTGGTCCGCCACGCTGCGATCAGAGCCGCTGGTGGCGAGCCGCCCGCCGACGCACCACAGCCAATCGCCATCGCCTCCGGCGGGATGGCTGGTGATGGTAAGACGGGGCTCCGCGCCCCTGTTGTCAGTCAGGCAGTGGCCGAAGAAGGGGCCTGCGGCCGGATGCCGCGCCACCACCTGGTGCAGCGAACGGCGCTGCATGACCACCGGCAGCCCCAAGCGCTTCAACAGCGCTTCGTTGCCGGCCCCGGCAGCCAGAATCAGGCGGCGGCAAGCGATGCGCAGGTTGCCGATTTCGATGCGGGCACTGTCAGCGCCGTCATGGATTCTATCAATCCGGGATGCCGTGTAGAGATGCTGTGCGCCGAGGCTGGCCAAGCGCTCGGTGAGGCGCACCGGGTCCAAGACAAAGTCGTTGAGCCGATAGACGATGCCTTTGAACGCTTCCGAGCGCAGGAGTTCTGGATACTCCTCGGGCCGCAAACGCTGCGCCCCACTCTGCAACACCTTGCTGGCGAGGAATGCCGAGAGCGGCCCCAAGCCGCCTTGCTCCGCAAATAGATAGGTGTGCTCGCTCAAGGGCTCAAGGCCAGCCAAGTCCAGCTCGCCCTGGCCTTCCAGGCAAGCCCGCCAGCGCTCTGGCATGCCGGCGATGGTCTCGCTGGCCCGGCTGGGGACGCCACCAAGCGCGTACTTCAGACCGCCGTGAATCATGCCTTGGGAGGCCAGGGTCTGGCGGCTGCCGAGGCGGTGGGACTCAAGCAGCACGGCGCCGTACCCGGCACGGCGCAACGCGTTCAACAGCCAAAGGCCAGCGATGCCGCCGCCGATGATGACGGCGTCGGTGTGGATCGTTCTTTTTGCCATTAATGCCTCGCTGGCGCTATTGTTCGGGCGCGTAGTTTATCGGTTTGATTCACCTTGAGCCGACCTGAAACCGAAGCGCGAATAGAGCGATACACTACCCTACCCAACCAGTGGGCAACCCGCACCCGCGATCAACACCATGGCTCGTACGCTGTATCGGATTCTGCTCTGGCTGGCCCTGCCCATTGTGCCCCTGCGCCTGTGGTGGCGCTCGCGTCGTGAGCCGGGCTACGGCGAACGCATTGGCGAACGATTCGGACGCCTGCCCACGGCCATCCCCAAGGACGGCGTGTGGTTTCATGCCGTCTCGGCTGGCGAGACCATTGCCGTCGCGCCGCTCATCGAGGCCTTGGCCGACGAGTTCCCAGCGCTGCCCTTTCTGGTGACCACCATGACACCGGCGGGTTCGGAGCAGGTCATCCGGCGGCTCGGCGACAAGGTGGCCCATTGCTACGCGCCTTACGACTTCCCTTTTGCCGTGCGGGCCTTTTTCGATGCCGCACAGCCCCGGTTGCTGATCCTGGTGGAAACCGAACTCTGGCCCAACCTGATCGGTGAGGCCCATCGGCGCGGCGTGCCGGTGCTGCTGGTCAACGCCCGGCTTTCCGAACGCTCGGCGCGAGGATACGGGCGCATCCCGAAGCTGACCAAAGCGGTCCTGGGCCAGTTGCGCCTGATCGGATGCCAATACCCAGACCATGCTCGGCGCTTCCAAGCCTTGGGCGCGGACCCTGACAAGGTGGTCACCACGGGCAGCGTCAAGTTCGACATCGCCTTGCCAGCGGACCATGACCAAGCAGTGGCGGCGTTGCGCACCGCATTGCACTTGGCCGAACGACCCATCTGGATCGCCGCCAGCACGCACCCCGGCGAAGAGGCCATCGTTCTACAGGCCCACCAACAGGTGCGCGAGTGCCTGCCAAGCGCGTGCCTAGTGCTCGTGCCACGCCATCCCATCCGCAGTGGCGAGGTGCTCGAGATGGCGGCGGACAAGGGTTTTTCGTCCGCCAGCCTGAGCCTGCCGCCCAGCGAACCCGTCGATGTGGTGGTCGGCGACCGGATGGGCGTGCTGCAGACTCTCTACGGCCTATCGCAAGTGGCGTTCATCGGTGGCAGCCTGGTGCCGAGGGGTGGCCACAACCCTATTGAGGCGGCGATTTGCGGCCAACCGCTGCTCATGGGGCCTTCGGACTTCAACTTCACCGAAGTGGCCGCAGCCTTCGCAGAGACCGATTGCTTAGCGCGGGTGCGCGACGCGGGTGAGCTCGCTGAGGCCGTGATCAAGCATCTAGGTGATGCGCCCAGCCGCCGTCAAGCCGGCCAGCGGGCCTTGGGAGTTGTGCGGAACAACGGCGGCGCGCTCGCCAAGACGAAGGCGCTGCTGCGTGAACACATTCGCCCGCTTTAGGGGCCGCCCCTCAACACCGGATTGGAGGAGTCGGCGAACCGATTCAATTCCATGACGTCCTCCTCCACCAAGGCGCCGGCCACCTGCTTGAGCGCCATGAGGTCGATCACGTAGTTGTAACGCGAATCGGCGTAATCGAACTGGGAGGCGTACAGCCGCTGCTGCGCCTGCAGCACATCGACGATGTTGCGGGTGCCCACTTCGTAGCCGGTTTCGGTGGCCTCCAGCGCGGATTGGCTGGAGGCGATCGCTTTCAGGCGGGCGCCGACCCGAACCACGTCGGTGGCGACGGTCTGGAACAGGCTGCGCGCATCCCGGGTGACGGTAAGTTGCTGGTTCAGGAGTTCATCGCGGGCTTGGTCGGCCAAGGCTCGCGCCTCCTTGCGCCGGGAGTGGGTGAACCCGCCCTGATAGATGGGCAGGTTCAGGGTCAGCGCATAGGTGGTGGTTTCGGTCTTGTCGCCCAGAAACGAGAGGCCGCCGGTATGGAAGTAGCTGTGGGAGATGGAGCCATCCACAGTCGGCAGGTGGGCGGCGCGCCGGGCCGCCAGGTTGCGGTTGGCGGCTTCCAACTGGGCACGGGCGGCGAGCACGTTGAAGTTGGAGTCCAACGCCGCATCCACCCAGGCTTGTTCGTCGGCGGGCGCCGGATTGATGATGGGCAGCGCCTCGGCAAGCCGGTCCAGCGATTGGTAGTCCTCGCCGGTGAGCGTGGCCAGCGCATTGAAGAACACGTGCAGGTCGCCTTCCGCCTGAATGCGGGCCACGGCGGAGTTGTCGAAGGCTGCCTGGGCTTCGAGTACGTCCGTGATGGCCACCAAACCCACCTCGAAGCGTTGCTGCACCTGCTCAAGCTGCCTGCCGACGGCGGTTTCCTGGGCCTCGGCCGCTTCCAGGCGATCCTGCGTGCGCAACACGTTCAGGTAGGCTTGCACCACCCGCACGATCAAGTTCTGGGAGGTGGCGTTGAGCGCCGCCTCGGCTGCCTGAACGCGGGATGTGGCGCTTTTGAGATCGAACCAAGCGCTGACATTGACGACCGGCTGGTTCAATTGCGCTTGATAAGCGCGGTCGGTGTAAGTTTGCGAAGGCAAATCCATCATTCGCCCAAAGGTCGGGCTCATCGGGTCGGTGTCCTGCACCACTGCGCCTGGAAAGGAACGCTTGTTGCGGCTGAGGGTGCCGCCCAGATTGATCTTGGGCAGCAGCCCCGCCCGGGCTTGGGGAACCATTTCCCGGTTTGCCCGGTAGCCCGCTTGGGCGGCGCTCAAAACGGGATCGTTCTGCTGGGCATGGGCGTAGGCGTCAGCGATATCGACCGCGAACGCGGGCGCTGCCAGCAGCGTGAGCGCCGCTGCGGCAAACGCGCCGATGGACGCCCGGATTCGCAACCGGGCTCGAAAAGGCGTTTTGTCCATGGGGTGGCTGAACTTCATGAGCAGGGTGCGGAAGTCTATCAGAAGGTGGATGTTTAGGCAGAAATCGAGAGCATCCGCCGGACGCCGTCCTCGGCACTTGTCTTGCCGTCAAGCAGTTCGGCCACCCGCGTAACGAAGGGTGCGGAGATGCCCACGGCGGCGGTGCGTGCGGCAAACATGCGGGTGGCCCGCACGCCTTCGGAGACCATAACCGTGCTGCCGAGGGCTTCGTCGAGGGCCTGCCCGCAGCCGAGCAGTTCGCCGGTGCGCCGATTGCGGCCGTGGGGCGAGGTGGCGGTGACGAACAGATCGCCGATGCCAGCCGCGCTGAAGGCTGTCTCCGGTTGGGCGCCGAGCGCCGTCAGAACCCGGCGGCCCTCATTGAAGCCGACCGTGAACAGGGCCGCCTTCAGGTTGTCGCCGCCGAGGCCGCCGGTCAGCTTGAGGCCATCGGACACACCGCAAGCCAGCGCGATGACGTTCTTGAACGCGCCCCAGAGTTCAACGCCCAAGGGGTCGGCCGCAGGGGCCACGTTGAACGTGGGCGTTGACAGTTGGTCGGCCAACTGCTGGGCAATCGCCTTGTCGGTCGACGCCACCAAGGCAGTGGTCAAAACCCCGGACGCCAGTTCCGGGGCGATGGTCGGGCCGGTCATCACCGCTAGCGGATTGCCGCGGCCGGCAGCGGCCAGCTTGGCGGCGATGGCTTCGGACACCAGCTCCTCGTTGGGAGCCAAGCCCTTGGCCAAGTCAACCAGGACTTGGCCATCCTGCAGCAGTTCGAGTAGCTGATCGACAACACTAAGCACGACATGGGAGGGCAGCGCCAGGGCTAGGATGGCGGCGCCCTCCGCGGCCTCCCCCAAGTCCAAGGTCGCCTTGAGGCCCGGCAGCTCGATGCCGGGCAAGTACTTCTCGTTGACGCCGGCGCTCTTGATGCTGGCGAAGACTTCGTCCTCCACCGTCCAGCCCCGTACCGCTTTGCCGTGGAAGGTCCAGTTGCGGGCCAGCGCCGTGCCGAAGTTGCCGAGGCCGATCACTGCGATGCCGGTCATTTGGCTCTCCTCTACTGCCGCCCCGATTGTATCCGTTGTGCCATAATTTGCGCCCATGCACCCGCTTGCCGACGCCAACCTGACTGCTCGGGCCGTCATTATCTTGGGGCTGGTCCTGTTCGGCTTCTACGTCGCCGCCGATCAAGGGGCGCTGGCCTTGGCCTTGACCTCGGACAAGAGCTACATCTCCTACCTAATCTTAAGCATCTACGCGTTGGCCAGCGGCCATTGGCTCATGTTGGCCCACGCCTTGAACCGGGAGCGCCGTGAGTTCGCCGTTCTCGAACGGCATTTGAACGATGCGGGGGCTGACGATGCGATGGATGTGGTTGCGGATGCCACCCTGATTGGCCGCTTCACGGCCAGCCGGAAGACTGCAGGAGGCGGCGACCTGACGGCGCTGCTCACGGCCTTCGCGGATGAACTGGCCAACCGGCATGCCTTGGGCCACTTCGTCAGCGATGCGCTGCTCAAGCTCGGCCTGTTGGGCACCGTGGTCGGCTTCATCCTGATGTTGATGCCCATCGGCGAGATCACCGAGTTCGACCCTGGCCTGATGCAGCGGCTGCTCACGGAGATGAGCGGCGGCATGGCCGTCGCCCTGTACACCACCTTGGCGGGGCTGGTGACCAGCACGCTGCTCAAGCTGCAGTACCACATTCTCGATGCCTCGGCGGCGGAGCTGGCCACCCGCCTTTCGGTGGTGACGGCGGATCATGCGCCATAGGATCTACCGCCAGCGGGACTCCCAGGACGCCTTCACCGATTTGCTGTTCAACGCGCTGCTCGGCTTCGCCTTCATGTTCGTGGCGGCGTTCAGCCTCATGGCCGACCCCACCAAGGCGGGCGATGTGGAGTCCAAGGCGGAGATCCTGATCACCGTGCGCTGGGCGGACCGCCACCCGGACGACGTTGACGCGCTGGTGGAGGATCCCCACGGCAACCTGGTCTGGTACCACAACCGGGACGCTGGCCTGATGCACCTTGACCGGGACGACCGGGGGCTGTTCCAAGACCGCATGGTGGTCAACAACGTCGAGACCGCCAATCCAATCAACCAGGAAACGGTGACCATCCGGGCGTTGCAGGCCGGGGAGTACGTGGTCAACCTGCTGCACTACCAAGCCAACTACAGCGTCCCCCTGCCGGTCTCCGTGAAGGTCGAGAAGCTCAACCCAAGCGCCGTGGTGGTGTTTTACGACACCCTTGAGCTCCAAGGCGCGGGCGATGAGCGGACCGCGGTGCGCTTTTCGATCAATGCCGACGGCCAAGTGGTGAACACCAACACGTTGGGCAAGCGGCTGCTGACCCGCGCCGTCGCCGCCAAGGCATGACCGTCGCGCTATCCCTGGCTTACGCCATCATCGTGGCGTTGCTGCTGAACTTGGGGTTAGCCAGCCGTTGGGGGCTGGCGGTGAAGCTCGGCGCCATCGTCGTGGCCAGCGGCTTCTACGTCGTTGCCTTCGAGGGCCACAAGCAACTCATGGGCTGGGCGACGTCGGCCATCATGCCGGAGCAGTTTCGCCTGCACTGGATCACCATCGAGGAGCCGGACAAGGCCAGCCGCTCGCCGGGCAGCATTTTCTTCTGGATCAGCGAACTCGACGCGGCGGGCTTGGTGGCCAGCGAACCACGCGCCCACCGCCTGCCCTGGGACGAGGCTACCGCCCAAGCCGCCGAGGACGCCCTCGCCGCGCTAACCGAAGGCGAACCCCTAAATGGATTCATCTCCCGAGGCGCGATTACCGCCGAGGAAGACCCCACCGGCCAAGGCGAGAGCGCCGGTGGTTCGTCAAATCCCTCGGGCGACGACGGCCTCCAACCAAGCTTCGAATTCCGCCGCGTGCCACCCCCAACGCTGCCGCCCAAGCCGCCGCCGGACTGAATGCCTGAACGGTGCCCTAAAGCCTGTTCAGGCCATAGTGCCTGGCGGTGGCGTCCAAGGCGATGGTCAGGTCGTGGATCAACTCGTCGATTTCTTCGCGGGTGACGATCAGCGGCGGGGCGCTGATGATGGTGTCGCCCACTTGGCGCACCATCAGGCCGTTGTCGATGGCGGCGTTGCGGCAATGGATGGCGGCGCGATGGTCAGCGTCGATGCGCTGCCGGCTGGCCTTGTCGCGCACCAGTTCCAAGGCGCCGAACAAGCCTAGGGTCCGGGCCTCGCCGACGATGGGGTGATCGATGAGCGCACCCCAGCGATTGCGCCAGTGGTGGGCAGTGTCCTGTTGCACCTTTTCCACGATGGCGGTCTCCCGGTAGATGTCCAAGGTGGCAACGCCTGCCGCGCAGGCCACCGGATGTCCTGAATAGGTGAAGCCATGGGCGAATTCGCCGCCTTCGGCGGTGAGCACGTCCGCCACCTTGTCGGCAACCGCCACGCCGCCGAGGGCCTGGAAGCCATTGGTGACGGCCTTGGCGAAGGTGATCAGGTCTGGCCGCACGCCGTAGGTCTGGCAGCCGAACCACTCGCCGGTGCGGCCGAAGCCGCAGATGACTTCGTCGCTGATCAGTAGCACCCCGCGCTCGGCGCAGATGCGGCCCACTTCGGCCAGGTAGTTTGGCGGCGGGATGATCACGCCGCCGGCGCCTTGAACGGGCTCGGCGATGAATGCGGCGACATTGGCCTCGCCGAGTTCGTCGATCTTCTCCGACAAAAGCCGCGCCGCCGCCTTGCCGTAGGCCTCCTCGTCGAGTTCGCCCGCGTTCTCAAAGGCATAGGGTTGCTCGATGTGATGGACGTAGGGCAGGCCGGTGAACTGCTTGTGCATGCTGCTCATGCCGCCGAGGCTGGCGGCGGCGATGGTGCTGCCGTGGTAGGCGTTCTTGCGGCTGATGATGAGCTTTCGCTGCGGCTGGCCGATGAGATCGAAATAGCGGTGGACCAAGCGGATGTTGGTGTCGTTGGCCTCGGAGCCTGAATTGGTGAAGAAGACGTGGTTGAATCCTTCCGGCAGCACCGCGGTCAGGCGCGCAGCCATCTCGATGGTGGTGTCGGTAGTGCAGTTGAAGAAGCTGTTGTAGTAGGGCAGCCGTTCGAGTTGCTCGGTGACGGCACGCACGATCTTCGGCTGGCTGTAGCCGAGGTTCACGCACCACAGGCCAGACATGCCGTCCAAGTACTGCTTGCCCTCGGCGTCGGTCAGATAGATGTGCTCGGCAGCCACGAAGGCGCGTCCGCCGGACCGCTTGTGGGCGGCGAAGTCGGTGAAGGGGTGCAGCAGAACGGCGCGGTCGGAGTCATCGAGAACATTGGCGATGGTCTGCTTCATCCTTTGAGCCCCAAGGGTTTCTGAGCGCTGCGCTCGGCCAAGCTACTATGCCAGCCCCCTTTTTGCGGAATCAATCAGAAACACACCAGACTCTCTTCCGCTCAACAGGCGCGGAGTTTCGCGCCAGCGAAACTCCATACGCGACCGTCAGGTCGCGCATTGACATGCCGTGTTCGGCCTTCACAATGGCCCATCATGCGCACTCCATTAGCTTTGCTGACCGTCGCGGCGTTGCTGCCGGGTTGCGGCCAAGCACCGCAGCCTGCCGACCTGATTCTAAGCGCGGGCCAGGTGTACACCTTGGATGAATCCAGGCCTTGGGCCGAGGCAGTGGCGATCCGGGGTGGCCGCATCGCCGCCGTCGGCACCGACGAGGAGGTGCTCAGCCGCTTTCGGGGCCAGGTCTTCGAACTCGGTGGACGCATGGTCCTGCCCGGATTTCATGATGCCCATGTGCATCCGACGTTCGGGGGCATCCAACTCATGCAATGCGACCTCAGCGGCTCCGCCAGCGCGGTGGCTTTGACCGCCTTGGTGGCGGGGTGCGATGCGGCGCTGCCGCAAGGCGATTGGTTGGTGGGCGGCGGTTGGGAGCTGTCGCTGTTCCCGGATGCCAATCCATCCAAGGATCTGCTCGATGCGATCAACGCGGACCGTCCCATCTTCCTGCGCGGCGCGGACGGCCATTCGTCCTGGGCCAATTCCAAGGCGCTGGCGCTGGCGGGCATTGATGCGGAGACGCCGAATCCGCCCCACGGGATCATTGAGCGGGACGAGAATGGCGCGCCCTCGGGCACGTTGCGGGAATCCGCCCAAGGCTTGGTCGAGGCGATCGTGCCGCTGCTTACCGCCGAGGATCGCTTGGAAGCCACTCGCCAAGCGGTTGCCTTGGCCAACCAATTCGGCATCACTTCCATGATCGACGCGGCCACCTCCACGGACGAGTGGACGGCTTGGCAAGGGCTCGACGCGGCGGGCGGGTTGACCGCTCGCGTGGTGCTGTCCATCCCCGTATCGAGCCCCTTGACCTGGACGCCGGATGAGTCGCTGATTCGCACGGAGGATCGGGGCAGCGGCCAGCGCCTGCGCCGGGACGCCGCCAAGCTCTTCGTTGACGGCGTGCTCGAAGGCGAAACCGCCGCGTTGCTCGAACCCTATCTAGGCGAGGGCGGTGGCACCGGCATGTTGATCCTGCCGGCAGATGAACTCGCGGCGCGGGTTGTGGCGTTGGACGCCCAAGGCGTACAGGCCCACTTTCACGCCATCGGCGACCGCGCGGTCAGGGTGGCATTGGATGCCGTCGAGCAGGCCATTGAGCACAACGGCCCCTCGGACAACCGCCACCACATTTCCCATCTGCAGCTCATCGATCCCGCCGACTATCCCCGCTTTGCGGCCTTGAACGTCACCGCCAACTTTCAGCCGCTGTGGGCGTACCCCGATGGTTACATCACCGACATCAACCTCCCGGCGATCGGTGCCGAGCGGGTCGAGGGGATGTACCCCATCGGCTCCCTGGAGCGGGCGGGCGCCCGCATCGCCGCGGGGAGCGATTGGTCCGTGTCCTCCCTGAATCCGCTGCCAGCCATCGAGACGGCCCTGACCCGGCAGGACGCGACTGGCGAAATCGAAGGCACGCTCAACGCCAACGAGGCGGTGAGCTTGGACACCATGCTGCGGGCCTACACGGCCAACGGCGCTTGGCTGATGCATCAGGAGGACCAGACCGGTGTTATCAAACCGGGCATGGCAGCGGATTTGGTGGTCTTGGAAAAGGACCTGTTCAGCATTCCGGCAACGGAGGTTGGGGAGGTTGCCGTGACCATGACCCTGTTTGAGGGCGAGATCGTCTATCGGCGGCCATCGCAACCGCAACTGTAGTGGGAAAGATGGCCGATAGACCCGATGAGCTGGCGTCCACCCTGGACCTGCTGCTTGCCGATCTCAACGGCGCCCCCCGGGGCAAGACCGTGCAAACCGGCACCTTGAACGATGCCGACCCGCCGCACTTCGTCGCCGCCGCGTTCTTTCAGACCATCACCGGCGACTACGTTGGTGACAGCATGGAGCGCTACGACCCCAAGGACGAGGACCTGATGCTGCGTCCCGATTGGTCGAGCTACGGCGCCTGCCCTTGGAAGCCGGGCAGCCATGGCCAAGTGGTCTGCGATTCACTGGACAAGTCGGGCACCGCCATCCCCTACGACAGCCGCAACGTCCTGAAGCGCATGATCGCGATCTACGCCGATGCGGGCCTGCATCCGGTCGTCGCCCCGGAACTGGAGTTCTACCTGCTTGCGCCCGTGCAGCAAGATGCCTCGACGCTCGCGCTGGCCCCCGGTCTTCATGGCCGCGCCGAATTCGGTGGCGAGGCATTCAGCGCCGATGCCTTGGACAAGTACGCGCCTTTTCTGGATGACGTGAAGGCCCAGAGCGAGGCGGCAAGCCTACCCGTCAGCGCCTTCGTGCATGAAGTGGGACCGTCGCAGGTCGAACTCAACCTAGCCCACGGAGACCCCTTGCAGAGGGCCGACCAACTGTTTCTATTGAAGCGCCTGGTCAAGGCCTGCGCCATGCGTCACGGCTATCTGGCGAGCTTCATGGCCAAGCCCCTGGATTTGGTCCCAGGCAGCGGCGCCCACCTCCATTGCAGCGTCGCCAACGACGACGGCGTCAACATTTTCGCCTTGCAGGATGGGAAGGCGCCAGCCGCATTGCGCCACTTCATCGGCGGACTGCAAACCTGGCTGCCGGAAGCCTTCGCCCTAATCGCCCCCAATGTCAACAGCTTCAAGCGCTTCGTGCCGGACCTTTCGGCCCCCATCAACCTGGAATGGGGCTACGACAACCGCACTGCGGGCCTGCGGGTGCCGTACAGCCCCCCGGCAGGCGGGCGCGTGGAGAACCGGGTGGCGGGCGCGGACGTCAATCCGTACCTGCTCACGGCCACCACCTTGGCCTGCGGCTGGCTGGGCATGCAGGACCAAGTGGAGCCGACCAAGCCCCACGAAGGCGACGCCTACGAAGCCCCCGCCACCCTGCCCGATGATCTAAGCCAAGCGCTGCGCACACTAGGCGCCAACCGCCGCTTGGCGGACCTGCTCTCCGAGGCGTTCATCGAGGTGTACGTTGACGTGAAGCGGAGCGAGCTACGGGATTTTCAAAAGTGGATGACCCCGTGGGAGGTGCGCTACCTCGGCAGCCAATTGTAGGGAACAAGTGCTTTTCCCATGGGACAGCGATTGCGTGAAGAAACGGCGCTGCGCCCCTCCTAGATGACGGAAACAGGCAATTTGGAGAGCGTGTGGGTCTTTGGGTACGGGTCGCTGATCTGGCGGCCGGGCATTGCGTTCCATGAGCGTCGGGTGGCGCGCATCCACGGTTGGACGCGGCGGTTCTGGCAGGGCTCCCACGACCACCGGGGCCTTCCCGACGCCCCGGGACGCGTTGTTACGCTGGTGCCAAAGCCTGGCGCTTCTTGCGAAGGCGTCGCCTATCGGGTCGCTGCCCACTTGGCGGCGGCGGTTTTTGAAGGGCTCGACCACCGGGAGAAGAACGGTTACCAGCGATACGACGTGCACCTTGAGTTCCGGCGAGGCGGGACGGACGCCGGAGTGGCCTACATCGCGCCGGCGGACAACCACGCCTTTCTCGGACCGGCGCCGATCGATGAAGTGGTCGCGCAGATCGTACGGTCGGCCGGGCCGAGCGGCAGCAACAGCGACTACCTTTGCCAGTTGGAAGCGGCGCTGCGGCGCTGGGAGATCGAGGACGCCCATGTCTTCGAACTGGCGAAGCGGCTTCGCGAACGCATGAAGGCCGGATGAGGAGAGCTTGGGGCTGCGCCTGGCGATGGGCGCAGGCTAAACGTGGCGGTCAGGCTTGGCCCAACCGCGTCAGCTCGTCATCGATGAACGTCATGCGGTCCTTGCCCCAGAAGAGCTCGTCGCCGATGTAGAAGGAGGGTGCGCCGAACACGCCCCGGTCGAGCGCGGCTTGGGTCTCGTCAATCAGGGCTTGGCGCTGGGCCGGGCTGTCGCAGAGGGCGACGAACTCCGCCCCATCAAGGGCGATCTCCTCCGCCACTGCCCGCATGCCCTCGACCTCGCTGATCGAAGCGTCGTTCCGTTCCCAGTAGCGAGCAAAAATCGCGTCGAGATAGGCTGTCTCGACGCCCAGCTCACGGGCCGCTAGCGCACCGCGCAAGGGCCGGCTGGTCTTGATCGGAAAGCGGTCCGGCATCCTAAACGGCAGGCCGTGCTTCTCGGCCCAGCGCATCAGGTCGCGGCGCCGGTTGCGCAGCTTCGCTGCCGGTTCCTCCTGCAGCGCGTAGTTGTGATGCCGGAACACATATCCAAGATTGAAGGGGTGCATCACAAGGTCCGCACCGTGCCTTTCCGCGATGGGCCGGATGAGGTGTAGCGCGAAGTAGGTGTTCGTGCTGCCGATGTCCCAGTAAAACTCAATCCTGGCCAATGGCTATGCTCCTCGGTGGTTTGCGGTACTTTCAGGGCGTTTGGGGAGGGTTGTCGGAGAGCGCTTCGAGAAGTTGCCTAGGGGGCGACGCCGCGGGCGATTTCCCGGTAGATGTTGCTCATCTTTAGGGTGAACAGGCGCCGCATGCGCTTTTGCCAGGGCGTGACGGTGTAGCCGGCGAACTTGGGATTCTGGAAGGCTTCAAGGCCGTCTATGTCCCAGATCGACAGGTGCGTGAACAGTTCGCCGCCCTCGCCCAGGATCGGCGGAAACCGATCGCTCCGGTGCACGTAGCGGCGCACGGTGTTGAAGCCGGGCTCGCATAGCACCAGCGGCATGTGCTCCTCCACGTACCACTCGTTGAATTCCTCATGGATCGCCTCCGGCACCTCGTGGGCCGACAGGAACACGTACTTGGTGTCCGGCAGCAGCGGCTGGTTGTCGTCAGGGTACTGGCCGATCAGTTCCAGCACGCCGCGGGCCAGCTTCGGCAGCTTCATGGTCTGGTGCTCGAAGCTGTCCGGCGGGGTGGCCATCCAGCGCTCGGTGACCGCATCGTAGGCGGGCGAGGTCAGCACATCCGTATCGGGCAGCTCCATGATGGCGAGGTACTTGGCCTGGCCACCTTGGCGCGTATCCACCTGCGGCTGGTCGGGAACGATCTCGAAACGGCGGAACGCCAGAAAGCCGCATTCGAAACGGCCCGGCGAATGAACGTTGCTGTACCACTCGTTCCACTCATCCTCGCGTTCGGCGGGCGGGTCCGTCTTGATTAGGGTGATGGCGCGCGGTTTGCTCATGTTTGCCTCCGATCAACCACGGCGCAGCGGCGGGTTTCCGGGCGCCGGTCAGGCTGGCATAGTAGCAGCCTCCGGTCCCGCCGGACCACCGTGGGGCAGCGCCCATCGACCAGGCAGCAGATTCGAAACCACCGCCTGATTACACCGACCAGACGCCGGAGCCACGGCTCATCTACCCTTGGTACGTGGTCGTCATCCTGATGCTCGCGATGGTGGTGTCGTTCATCGACCGGCAGGTGATCACCCTGCTCGTGGCGCCCATTCGCGCCGATCTCGGCATCAGCGACACTCAGATGAGCCTGTTGATGGGGTTCGCCTTCGCCATCTTCTACGTGACCATGGGGGTGCCCATCGCCCGCTTGGCCGACCGTTACAGCAGGCGCACCATCATCGCGGCCGGCATTTTCCTGTGGAGCCTGGCTACCGCCGCCTGCGGCTTGGCCCGCAGTTTCATGCAGCTTTTCACCGCCCGGGTCATGGTCGGCGTGGGCGAGGCCACACTGACCCCCGCCGCCTACTCCATGATCGCCGACTACTTTCCGCCGCAGCGACTCGGTCGCGCGGTTGGCGTTTACGCCACCGGCGTTTTCATTGGCGGTGGGCTGGCGCTGGTGCTCGGCGGCGCCGCCATTCGCCTGATCACCCAGTCCGGGCCGATGGAGTTGCCCTTGGTCGGCACCCTTGCTCCTTGGCAACTCACCTTCATCGTGGTGAGCCTCCCGGGCCTTTTCATCGTGCTCCTGATGATGTTCACGGTGCGCGAACCGGTGCGCAAAAACCTGGTCGAAACCGCCGAAAAGAGCATTCCCGTAGGGGAAGTGGCGAAGTTCATGTGGACCAACCGGGGCACGTTCGGCTCGATCTTTTTCGGCTATGCCACCGGCGGCATGGCGTTCTACGGGTTCATGGGCTGGGTGCCGGAGTTCATCCGCCGCAGCTACGGCTGGGACATCTCCGATGCGGGAATCCTGTTCGGCGCGCAACTCATGGTGCTGGGCACTCTGGGCACCTACGCCGGCGGCTGGTTCTGCGACTGGCTGACCGCGCGCGGCTACCAGGATGCGGCCATGCGCTCGCTGGCCGCCTTCTTCGCCCTGGCCATGCCGTTCATGGCCGTCGCCCCCTTGATGCCGACCGCCGCATGGGGCATTCCCGCGCTGGGCGTCGCCGTGTTCGCCCTGTCGCTGCAACAGGCGCTGTCGCCCGTCGCGATCCAGCTCTTCACGCCCAACCAGATGCGCGCCCAGGTGGTGGCGGTGTACTTCGTGATCTCCGTGTTCTCCGCCATCGCATTCGGAACGCTGTCGGTGGCGGTGGTGACCGACTACGTTTTCCAGGACGAAAGCGACCTAGGCTACTCGCTGTCAATCGTCTCGGCAGTCACCATGACACTTGCCGCGATCAGCCTGGCGCTGGGCATCAAGCCGTATCGGAAGAGCCTGGAACGCGCCGCGGCCTGGCGTTGAGGCGTTCACGAATCGCGAATGCAACGTAGCGGTCAACCGGGCCCCGACCGCACGATCTCGTCATCGATGAACGCCATGCGGTGTTCGATGTCCGGCTGCCGGAATACCTTGATCTCCGGGAGCGAGCCGCTGAACCGTTCGACCTCCACTAGGCAACTGTGCGCCGTCGGTCCTTGGGCGATTTTGGAGGTGCCGGCATCCCGGGTCAGCACGTTGGGATTGCCATGCACCTCAAGCGAGTCCTCAGCCGCTGGGTCCAGCGGGTCGAACCAGGCGCCGGTCGGCAGCTCGATCACGTTTGGCCGGATGCCGTCGAACAGCAGGGCCGAGGCGAGGCAGGCGCCCCGGTCGTTGAACACGCGCACGATCATGCCGTCCTCGATGCCTCGCGCAGCGGCATCGGCGGGATTCATGCGCACCACCTCGCGCCCTTGGCGCTTGGCGTTGCGGCTCGTCGCGGCGTGATCGAGCTGGCTGTGCAGGCGGGTCTTCGGCTGGTTGGAAATCAGGTGCAGGGGGTAGTCCCGGGCTCGTGCGCCGCCGAGCCATTCCAGCTTGTCGCACCACGCCGGATGACCGGGGCAATTCGGGTAGTCGAAGGATGCAATGGTCTGCGAAAAGAGTTCGATCCTGCCGCTGGGGGTGCGCAGCGGATGCGCAGCCGGATCGCGGCGGAACGCTTCGAGCAGGAACTCCTGTTCCTCTACTTGGTCTTCGAAGCAGAACTGCTCGCCGGCCCAGAACTGATCGAACGGCGGTAGGGTCACGTCGGCCCGAGCCGCACTCTCCCGCGTCGTTTCATAGAGCCTTTCGACCCAGGCCTTCTCGTCGCGGCCCTCGGTGAACGCCGCTGCCTTGCCGAAGCGTTCCGCAAGCGCTGCGAAGATCTCGAAGTCGCTGCGGGATTCCCCGAACGGCTCGGCCGCCTTGCGCATCGGCGTAATGAAGCAGTCGGCCCTGCCGACGGCGAAGTCGTTGCGCTCCAAGGGGACCGTGCAGGGGAAGACGATGTCGGCATGCCGGGCGGTCGCGGTCCAGAATGGATCGCTGACGATCACCGCCTCCGGGCGGGTCCAGGCGCGCCGCAGGCGGTTGAGGTCCTGATGGTGGTGGAACGGGTTGCCCCCCGCCCACAGGATGACCTTGATGTCTGGATAGATCAGCCGCTCACCGTTGTAGTCGAAGGCGCTGCCCGGCTTCTCCAACATTTCGCTGATGCGCGATACCGGGATGAATCGATTCAGTGGCGGCACACCTTGGTTCATTGCCGCAGTGTGGAAGGTCGGTTGCCGACGGCCCGCGAATCCGATGTTGTGCACGGAGCCGTAGCCGTATGCCACGCCGCCGCCGGGCAGGCCGATCTGGCCCAGCATGGCGGCCAGCAGGGTGATCATCCAGTAGCCCTGTTCGCCGTGCTCCGCCCGTTGCAGTGCCCAACTGATGCCCAGCAGCGTACGGGCGCCGGCCATGCGCCGAGCAAGTGCCCGGATGTCGGTGGCCGGAATCCCGGAGATGCCAGCCGCCCAATCAGCGTCCTTGGCCTGTCGGTCGGTCCGTCCGGTCAGGTAGGGCACGAACCGTTCGAAGCCGACGCAATATCGGTCGAGGAACGCTTGGTCATGAAGCCCCTCGCTGTACAGCGTATGGGCCAAGCCGAGCATGATGGCGACATCGGTGTTCGGTCGGCAGGCCCACCAGTCCGCCTCCACGAAGTCAGCCATGTCTTCCTTGAGCGGCGAGATGTTCACGAATTGCGTGTTCGACCGAACAAGCCCCTTGAGTTGATCCGAGGCGGAATGAGCGCCAAGGCCACCGTCCGTGACCTGGGTGTTCTTGAGGGCGATGCCGCCGAAGCACACCACCAGTTCCGTTTCCCGGGCGATGTCGGCAACGGTGGGCGCCTGCACCATCAAACTATGGAAGGACATGCCAAGGATGTGCGGAATGATCACTTCGGCAGCGCCAGCGGAGTAGGAGGTGCGGGCGTGAACGAACCCGCCGATCAGGTTCAGGAAACGCTTGAGCTGCCCCTGAGCGTGGTGAAAGCGGCCAGCGCTGGCCCAGCCGTAGGAGCCGCCGTAGATCGATTCGTTGCCGCCCGTGTCGATGGCATGTTGGAGCGCTTCGGCAGCCAAATCGAGGGCAGTGTCCCAATCGACCGGCACGAAGGGCTCACGGCCGCGGCCGTTGCCACCCGTGCGCCCGCGCGCCTGCAGCCAGCCTTGGCGCACCATCGGCACCAGCACACGGCAGCCGGCGTCTTGAGCGTCGAGCAGCGACTGGCCGATGGGGGTCGGATTGCGGTCGGCGGCGTAGTGATGCACCGCCGTCACGCGGCCGTTGCGGCTCTCCAGCAGGTAGTTGCCCCAGTGCGTGCTGGTCGGCGTCAATTGCGCAGGCGTGGCCATGTGGATCCCGCTACTTGAGCAGTTCCTCGGCGATGATCACTTGGCGGATCTGGTTGGTGCCGGCGCCGATCTCCATCAGTTTGCCCACCCGGTAAAGCCGGTTGATTTCCAGATCGAGGATGTAGCCCGCACCGCCGTGCACCTGCACGCCGTTGTCGACGATGCGCATGAGCGAGCGGCCAGCATGCAGCATGACCGCGGAGGTGCGCATGTGCGCCTCCCCCCGGCCACCGCCGCCGATCTCGAGATCGGCGACTTCCCTCGCCATCTGGTAGCTGAAGGCGCGCATCGACTGCAGGTCGGTGTACATGTCGGCCAGCAGGCCTTGCACCAACTGGAAGCGGCCGATCGGCTGCCCGAACTGCTTGCGGTCGTTGGCGTAGTCGAGCGTGATGTCCAGCGCGCGCTGGGCGACGCCGATCATGTGAAAGCAGAGAATCACTCGCTCCATGTTGAGGCCGCTCATCACCACGCCCACGCCGCCATTGACGCCGCCAATGACATTGCCGGCCGGGACGCGGCAGTCGTTGAACACCAATTCAGCGGTGGGAACGCCGCGCCAGCCCATCTTGTCCAGATGCTGCGCCACTTCGAAACCGGGCGTTTTGGTCTCGAAGGCGAATGCGGACACGCCCTTGGCGCCCTGTTCTGGCGCTGTCTTGGCGTACAGCAGGACGATGTCCGCCACCGGCCCCAAGGAAATGAACATCTTTCGACCGTTGATGACGAAGTCATCGCCGTCGCGCACGGCCCGGGTAGCCATCGAACCGAGCGCATCGGAGCCGGCGCCGGGCTCCGTCAGGCCCAACGCGCCGATCAGGCTGCCGTCGCTGAAACCCGGCAGGTAGCGCGCCTTCAAGGCATCGTCGGCATTGCGCACGATGTTGTGCAGGCAGACGCTTTCGCTGCCCATCCAGGCGGCGCCAAAGCTGGCGTTCCAGTAGGACAGGGCTTCGGTGATCAGGCACTGCTCAATGAATCCGAGCCCCTGGCCGCCGTATTGTTCCGGCACGGACGTGCCGAGCAGCCCCATCTCGTCCAGCGAACGGTACTGCGCCTCCGGAAACCAGTCGTCACGGTCCATCCGGTCACACAGCGGATGCAGTTGCTCACGGCTGTACCGGTACACCGTGTCGTAAATCTGCTGATGCGCCTCGGCGTAGCCATATCTGGCGAGATCGGGGATGGTCATGGATTCATTCTCAATGGAGATGCCGGCCAAGTCTTGTCAAATCGGGCAGGGGGCGCGTCAATCCCAATACCGGTTGATGAAGGTGGCCACCGCGGCTGGCTCCGCCGTATCAGCGAAAGAGAACGAGATGCCGTAGTGCACCTCGATGCCGCTGTCCCGATCGAGCACCTTCTCCACCGAGGCGCGGCAGCAAATGCGCGAGCCCACGGTTACCGGCTTGAGAATGCGGATGCCGTCGATGCCCTTGACAATCATCCGGGGCAGGTTGACTTCCATAACCTCCCAGAACAGGGTTGGAAACAGGGCGGGCAGGTAGAGCCCCGGTGCAATCAGGGCGCCGAACGGCGACGCCTTGCAGCGTTCCTCGTCCCAGTGGATCCATTCGTCGTTGCCAGTGCCGCGGCAAAAGTCCTGAATGCCCTCGGTCGTGATCGTGACCGGATCGGAGTCGATGATCCGCTTACCCTTAAGGCCACGGAAGTCTTCGCAACGATTGATGACGATCTTGCCGCTCATTGCCGATTCGACAGATGCTTTGCCCGTTGCGACCTTGACGGCATGGTGGCTGAAACCTACCATCGACTGGTGAATTAGGGCGATTATCGCCTAACTCATTGAATAAAGGAATGAATTCGAGGGAATAGTTTCCATGTCCAACCTATCGGGTGGCACTGCCTTGGAAGATCGGGAAGCCGTGGAGACGGCGATGCTCGCCCGCATCGAGGCCGGGGAGCTGTTCGAAGACGCCACCGAACTGTCCCCGCGCTACCAGGAAATCCTGCGCCAGACCGTCGAGATCGCCTCGATCAGCGAGATCAGCGTGCTCACCTGGGCCTGCACCGCCTTTCGCACAGCGCCAGACATCGGCGCCAAGATCGCCGTGTGCGCCACCATCCTGGACGAGGTGGGCCACGCCTACCATCAGGGCATTCTCGCCGAGCAGTTCGGCGTCGATGTGCACGCCCGCGCCTTCCATGACGACATCGCCTACATCTGGACCTGGCCGATCATGGAAATCCCCATCCGCAGCTACATCGAATTCGTGGTGATGCAGTCGATGCTCGACCGCGCCGGCCTGCACTGGACCAAGGACCTGGAACTGCACTGCAGCTACGCGCCCTATCGCCGAACGTTGCGCAAGGTGAACTTCGAGGAAGGCTTTCACATGCGGCACGGCAACTTCTGGACCGAGTTCTACTGGAACCATTCGGAAGTGACCCGGGCCGCAGTGCAGCGGGCCATCGACTGGATCTTCCCGTTTGGCGTGATGTGGTTCGGCAAGCCGGACAATCTCAAGACCCGGCCGGAGCAGTTGACCTACCGGGTGCGCGGCTGGAGCAACGATTTCATGCGCGAGAAGTGGCTGCAGTCCACCTGCGCCTTCCTGAATCGCTTAGGCGCCGACTTTCCCGCCGAATTCGATGCCGAAAGCAAGCGATGGGTGCTCACCATGCCCTATCCCATGCTCTACGACGCCGAGACCTATACCTGGAGCGGCGAACAGTGCTCCCACGAGGAATACTGGAAGCACTCCCGCCGGGGCGGGCCCATGCGGCCAGGCGCCTACGAGCGTTTGCGCGACGAAGCCTGGGGTAACGCGCTGTGGTAGTCGACCATGACGCGGTGGAGGCCGCGGTCGGTCGGGTGCTCGACCCGCACATCAATGTGCCGCTGACCGAAATGGGGATGCTGAGCGGCGTGCAGGCCGACGCTGAGGGCAACGTCGATGTCGCCTTGGTGTTCCCCTGCTTGGGTTGCCCCGCCTTCACGATGCTGAAGGAGAACGTCCGGCGGCAGGTGCAGCGCGTGGCAGGCGTCGGCGACGTGCGCGTGCGGGTGGACTGGGAAGCCCGTTGGGACCGCTCCATGATGTCCGACCGGGCCAAGCGATATGCAGCACGAAGTGGCTACCGAATCTAAGCGCCTTGCGGGTGTGCCCTAGCCGGGCCATTAGAAGCATGTCCCTAGGCCGATCCACATCCCTAGACCAGCAATTCGAGGTGTTCGGCCGCGATCAAGTCGAGCGCCCACTGTCCCACATCGGCAGCATCGTGGCACCCAACCAGGAGCTCGCCGTCGCCCGCGCCCGCATCCTGTACTCGGAACGTGAGTGGGTGGAACTCTGCGTGGCGCCGGCGGAGTCGTTCATGGACTGCCTGCAGCCGGGGCGCAACGGCGTGGTTGGGCTCGCCTGATGAACGACCGATCGACCGCCGCTGGTCCAGGGAGGCATTTCCGTCCAACGGAGGAATACGATGGCCAAGTGCGCTGCCCCTGGTGCGAATCCATCGAGACCCGGCTGGTCAGCCCCTACGGCCCGAGCGTGGCGGAGATGATGTTCGAATGCCGCGACTGCGGACAGGGCTTTGGCTGGCTGAAGTGGCAGCACCGGCTCCCCGGCTGATGGACGCCCTCTCGTGAGCTACCCCGCCGAGGTCACCGCCGCGCTCAAGAGCGAACTGCTTTGCATCGCTGACAGCAATTGGGTGCTGGGGCACTGGTACGTCAACTGCATGCTCAACGGCCGGGAACTGACCGATTTCACCTCCATGGCCGGCATCGCCGAGGAAAAGCTCGGCCACGCCAGAGCCCTGTTCCGGTTCATGGAGGAACACTACGGGCTGGCTGAGCATCAACTTGAATTCGCGCGGTCCGCGGCCGGCATTCACAGCATGGCGCTGCTCGATGCGCCGCCGGAGAACTGGGCCGATTTCATTGTGACCCTGCATCTCGCCGACCAGGCCTTGTGGCGATTCTCAGCCACGCTGCGCACCGGCGATTTCGCGCCCGTCGCCAACCTGATTACAAGGTTCGGCGAAGAAGCCTATTTCCACCAGCTTTGCATCGACGGCTGGCTGAAGGCGTTGGATGACGGCGAACGGCACGACCTCGCCGCCGCCCTGCCCGCCCGGCTGCCGCCGGTGCTCAAATGGTTTGACGGCCCGGACCCCGACCCCCTGCTCGAAGCGGGCATACGCACTGAGCCGTTGCCGCAAGCGCTGGAACAACTCAAGGCAGACATTCGCAGGTTGATTGAATCGGTGCCGGAGCTATCGGACGAAGTCCTGGAACTCACTGGCAGCCCTGCCGAGTCCGCAGCATGGGATGCCGAGCGGCGCCGTCCGCGCGGGAGCGCTCTGCCGCCGCGCCTGTGGGAGTCGATGGTGCCGACGAGTGAGGAAGCGAAGCTGGCCCGCCGTCCCTTGGCGGTGAGCGTCGATGACAACATCGATCTGTTCGGAAAGGTCAAAAAGGACGAAACCGAACCCCAGTTTTGACCGCTCGGAGCTAGTCCAGAGATTCATCGGCAGCGGACTGCCTTCAGCCGTTGTCGGCGATCCGCAGTTCGATCCCGTCGAGTGCGTCGGTCATATGAATCTGGCAGGTTAGGCGGCTGTTCGGTTGCCTGCCTGCCACCATGCATAGCATCCCTTCCTCGAGATCCTCGATCGGTGGCAGGCTTGAAAGCCAATCGCGGCTGATGTGGGAATGACAGGTGCCGCAAGCCGCCGCGCCGCCGCACTCCGCGATCATGCCCGGAATCTGCTGATTGAAAGCGCCTTCCATGAGCGAGAAGCCGACCTCAACCTCTTCCTCGTGGCGCTCCCCGAGCGGATCGATGTAGATGACTTTGGGCATTGGGGCCGGCGGGCGAAACAGGGACAGGCGGCAGAGCTTACTCCAATCGTCGGCCAGCCACAGCCGCGATCCGCCAAGCGCTGCACACCGGCCTGCCCGCTACCACAGGCCCGGACTGACTCCTATAATCTCGAAGGATCAGGGTCCGAGAACTGGACCGGGATACCCTAAATCGACGACAGCCCCCTACCCCGATCGGGCGCATCAAGGAAACACTATGGCATTCAGCGACTACCAGTACATGCGGCTCACCCGCCGGGACCGCATCCTCACCATCGCCTTGGACAACGGCAAGGTCAACGCCATAAACGGGCACATGCACCGGGAACTGGCCCGGGTGTTCCTCGACGCCCAGGACGACGAAGACAGCGACCTAGTCATACTCACCGGGGCGGGAAATGCGTTCTGCGCCGGAGGGGACATGGACTGGTTCCTGAAGACCATCGAGGATCCCCGGGAATTCCGGGCCATCCTCCCCGAAGCCAAGCGCATCGTGAACTCGCTGCTGGAGCTTGAGAAACCGCTGATCTGCCGCTTGAACGGCGCGGCAGCCGGGCTCGGCGCCACCATCGCGCTGATGAGCGACATCATCGTTGCCGCGGATACGGCGGCCATCGGCGACCCCCACGTCAAGGCCGGCCTGGTGGCCGGCGACGGCGGGGCGATCATCTGGCCGCAATTGATCGGCTTCGCCCGGGCCAAGGAACTGCTGATGACCGGCGACATGCTGCCCGCCGATGAGGCGGCTCGGCTAGGCCTGATCAACTACGCGGTGCCAGCGGACGAACTCGATGCCAAGGTGGACGAAATTGCCAGCAAGATTCTCGGCAACCCACGCTGGGCTGTGCGCTGGACCAAGACGGCCACCAACCTCACGTTGCGTGAGCTTGCCGTCAAGCTCATGGATCCCGCCGTCGCCTACGAGATCGTCACCAACATGACGGAAGACCGCAAGGAAGCGGTGTCTGCCTTTATCGAGAGGCGCAAGCCCAAGTTCACGGGGGAGTGACGCTGCCTTGGAAGCGACGCTACCGCTGCAGAAATCCTCATTCGGGCCGCTTGCCGTCGGAATCTACCAGACGCTCGAATCCTACGGGGTCGATGCCGAACAGGTGATGCGCAACGCCGGTGTGGACCTTGCCCACGTGCAGGACCCCACCACTCGCCTAGAGCCGTCGGTGCATCGCCGCATCGTGGCGGAAGCCGTGGATCTCACCGGCGATTGCAGCTTCGGGCTGCGCTTCTCCGATTTCGTGCATCCCACGTCCTTTCACGCCTTGGGCCTCGCCCTGCTTTCGAGCAGCACACTGAGCGCCTTCTGCAAGCGCTGGGTGCGCTACCACTCCTTCATCACGACCATGGGCGAGGTGACCTTTGACGAGGCCGCCGATGAACCCGTCCTGATCTTTCCTTCGCAGCGCTCCAATCCGGGGTCGAAAGTGGGCCGCGCCATGATCGACGGGCAGATCGCCACGGTGCTCAAGCTGATCCGCTTCATGTACCGGCCGGACTACCGGCCGCAGCGAGTGGAACTGATCTGCCCATTGGTGCCGGGCACCCGGCGCAACTACGAACGCTACTTCGGGCCGAACGTGCAGTTCAGCGCGGCGCGCAACGGGCTCTACTTCGACCGGGAAGACCTGAACGTGCGCCTGCCTGCGGCCAACGCGGAACTGGCGCGTCTGAACGACGAAGTGGTGGTCAAGTTCCTGGCCCGGCTGGAGAGGGCGGACGTGGTGGCCCGGGCGCACGCCAAGCTCATCGAGCTGCTGCCCTCGGGCCATTGCTGCAAGGCCGAAGTGGCCCGCGCCCTGCACATGAGCGTGCGCACGCTGCACAACCGGCTGACGGAAGCGGGCACCACCTATCAGCAGTTGCTTGACCGCACGCGCCGGGAACTGGCGGAGCAGTACATGCAGCAGCCGAACGTTTCCGTCAGCGAGGTCGCCTACCTGCTCGGGTTTTCCGACTGCAGCAATTTCTCCAGGGCGTTTCATCGCTGGACCGGCCGCTCGCCGAGCGTTTACCGCGAACGGGCCAGGGCCGGGCTCTACCCCGTCAATTGACCGACAGCAGCGCACCGGATACGACGCCATGGGGCCACTTGAGGGATACAGGATCGTGGAGATCGCCGGCATCGGCCCCGGTCAGTTTTGCGGCATGCTGCTGGCGGACATGGGCGCCCGGCTCATTCGCATCGACAATCCGGCCGGCGGCGAACGGGGCGTGGCCATGCCCGCGCAGTACAACCTGATGAACCGCAGCCGGCCGGTGATCGGGGTGGACCTCAAGGAACCCGAGGGGGTCGATCTGGTGTTGCGCCTGTGTGCCGGTGCCGATGCGTTGTTCGAAGGATTCCGCCCCGGCGTCATGGAGCGGCTGGGCCTCGGACCCGACGAGTGCATGGCGCGCAATCCCCGCCTTGTTTACGGCCGCATCACCGGCTGGGGTCAGGATGGGCCGCTCGCCGACACGGCCGGCCACGACACCAACTACATCGCCTTGGCTGGCGCCCTGGGCACGCTGGGCGAGGCGCAGCGCCCGCCACCCGTGCCGCTCAACCTGATCGGCGACTTCGGCGGCGGCGGTCTGTACTTGGCGCTGGGGATGCTGGCGGCGCTGCTCGAAGCGCAACGGTCCGGCCAGGGCCAAGTGGTCGATGCAGCCATGGTCGATGGCACCGCTTCGATGATGACCCTCTTCTACGGCATGCTCGCAGGTGGCCTGTGGCAGGATCGCCGGGGCGTCAACCTGTTCGACGGCAGCGCGCCCTTCGTGCGCACCTACGAGACCCGCGACGGCGAATACGTTGCGGTCTGCGCCATCGAGGGACGCTTCTTCGCCGCCCTGCTCGAGGCTCTGGAAACCGATGAGATCGACCCGAAAGACCAGTACGACAGGGCATCCTGGCCCAGACATCACGCCGTGCTGGAAAGGCTGTTTCGATCCCGCACCCGGGAGGAGTGGACGCAAGCGTTCGATGGCACCGATGCCTGTTTCGCACCGGTGCTCTCGCTAATGGAGGCAGCCACACATCCGCACAGCGAAGCACGGAACAGTTACCTCACCGTGGACAACGTCCTCCAGCCGGCACCCGCTCCGCGCTTTTCCCGGACGCCGTCGCACATCCAGTGCGCGCCCTCGGAACCGGGGGGCAATGCCGGAGACAGCCTAGCGGGCTGGGGGCTAAGCGATGCGGAGATCGAGCGGCTGCATCGGCAAGGCATCGTCAACGCCCGGTAGCCCACCTAGCCAGGCGCACCTCTCGTGACCTGCTCCAGCGCATCGGCGTACTCGCTGAGCAGCCTGAATACGACATCCCGGCAGGACTCGATTTCGTTGATCTGACCGATGACCTGGCCAGCTGGATTCATCGCCACCGCCTGGGCGTTGCCGACGCCCGCGTACCGCTCGGTGCGGCGCCGCGCATCGGCAGCGACCAGGAACTGCAGCGGCATCGGCAGGGGATCCGGGGACTCCGCCTGGTCCCACGCCTCGGTCCAGGCGTTTCTGAGCACTCGGGCGGTCTTGCCGGTCCAACTCCGCGAACGAACCGTGTCTTCGCTGGAAGCGCGCAGATAGGCGGCCTTCTGCGCCGGCTCCGCCGCCGCTTCCGCAACCGTCACCCAGAGGGAGCCGGTCCAAACGCCGGCGGCGCCGGTCGCCATGGCCGCCAGCATTTGCCGGCCGTTGCCGATGCCGCCCGCGGCGAGCACAGGCAATGGCGCAATGGCATCAACCACTTGGGGCCACAACACGATGCTGGCAATCTCCCCGGCGTGGCCGCCACCCTCCCCGCCTTGAGCCACCACGAAGTCGAGACCGGCTTCAGCATGTGCGACCGCCTGGGTGACGCGGCCGCACAGGGCGCCGACCAGCCGACCTGTGGACTGGACCGCCTCGACCACTTCCCGGGGCGGCGTACCCAAGGCGTTGACGAGGATTCTGCACTGGGGATGCCTCAATGCCTCCTGCACAAGAGGCAAGGCGGTCGCGTAGGTGGCGCCTGGGAGATCGGGCTGCGTGATGCCCTCGCCTTGCGGCCATTCCGGCACCCCATGTTCCCGCAGCAGGCGATTTGCAAACCCTAGGTGGGTGGCCGGCACCTGGCTCCAGAGCCGCCGTTCCAGCGTTTCCGGATCGGTCTCCTCCATGCCTTCGTAGCGCTGCGGAATGACCACGTCCACGCCGTAGCCGTTGTCGCCCACCGCTTGGTCGAGCCAGTCGAGTTCCGTCGCCAAGGTGTCCGCGCTCATCCAACCAGCGCCCAACACCCCCATGCCGCCGTTGTTGCTGACCGCGGCAACCACATCGCGGCAATGGGAGAAGGCGAACAGGGCGTGATCCAGCCCAAGGCGCTCGCAGAGTTCGGACTGCATGGCCAGCTCTACGCGGCGATCTCGTCTCGGGGAGCGCTTCGCCACGCCTCCAGCAGCTCCGCCTCGCAGGCTGCAGCCGCCTCTACCGACGCCATCTTGATGTGGCCGAATCCGCGGATCTGCTCAGGAATGGAAGCGATGCTGACGGCGAGCCCGTGGTTGTCGTCGTTCAGGCCGTCGAGCAGTTCGGCGACGACGTTCTCGTAGTTGACGATGAGTTGCCGCTCCATCTTCCGCTCCGCACTCCAGCCGAAGGGATCAAACGGCGTGCCGCGCAGGAACCGCAGAAGCCCAAGCAGCCGCATGACCGGAAGCATCCAGCCGCCGAACGCCATCTTGCGCGGCGTACCGGTGACCTTGTCCTTCGGGGCGATCATGGGTGGCGCAAGATTGAAGCGCAGTTTGAAGGGGCCTTCGAACTGTTCGTTCAGCTTGCGCATGAAGTCCGGATGTGAATATAGGCGCCCCACTTCGTACTCGTCCTTGTAAGCCATCAGCTTGTGGGCATGGCGGGCGACCGCTTCGGCCAGTCCGTTGCGGCCGGACGCGCGCTGGCGTTCCGCTTCGCGAGCGCCTTTGACCAGCGACCGGTACCGCTCGGCATAGGCCGCGTCCTGGTAGGCGGCCAGGTCCGCGCTGCGATGTTCGACGAGCGCATCGAGGGGCAACGCCGTGGACGAACGCTCGGCAGCGCCGCCGGCCACCGCCATGACCGCATCGATATCCCAGGCGGCGCGGCGGCCCCACTCGAAGGCCTGCTGGTTCCACTCGACGCTCACGCCGTTCAGCGCAACGGCATCGAAGATCGCCTCCCTCGACAGCGGCAACAGGCCCTGCTGCCAGGCGTAACCCACGAGGAACAAGTTGCTGGCGATGGAATCGCCGAGCAGCGCCGTGGCGATGCGGGTGGCGTCGATGAAGGTGAGGTTGTCCGGATTCAGCGCCCCCGACAAGCGCATGCGCAGGTCACTCCCCGGATAGACCAGGTCCGGATTGCGGGTGAAGTCGCCGGTGATGGTCTGCTGAGTGTTCACCACGGCGCGGGTTCGATCTGGATCCATGGTCGCCAGCAGTTGATCGCCGCTGGCGACCAGCAGATCGCAGCCGAGAACCAGGTCTGCCCCACCCCCGTTGATGCGCGCTGAGTTGATGTCCTCGGTTTGCTCCGCGATGCGCACGTGGGTGGTGACCGGCCCGCCCTTTTGGGCGAATCCCAGTTGATCGACGATGGACGCGCCCTTGCCGTCGATGTGCGCCGCCATGCCCAGCAGCGCGCCGATGGTGACGACCCCGGTGCCGCCAACGCCGCCGATGAGTATGGCGTAGGTGCCGCTTTCGGGTATGGCGGCTAGATCGGGTTCCGGGATCGTTTCCAAGGCGGGCGGCAGGTCGGCCGTGCCACGGCCCTTGCGCGGCTGACCGCCCAGTACGGTCACGAAACTCGGACAGAACCCCTTGTTGCAGGAATAGTCCTTGTTGCATGCGGATTGATCGATGGTGCGCTTGCGCCCGTACTCGGTCTCGACCGGCAACACCGAGACGCAGTTGGACTGGGTGCCGCAATCGCCGCAGTTTTCGCACACCCGGTCGTTGATGAACAGCCGCTTGGCGGGGTCCGGGTAGCGGCCGCGCTTGCGCCGCCTGCGCTTTTCCGCGGCACAGGTCTGGTCGTAGATCAGAATGGAGACGCCGGCCACATCGCGCAGCTCGCGCTGCACGAAGTCCAGGTCGTCCCGGAGATGGATGCTGGTGCCGGGCGCAAACTGGGCTTCCTTGCCGTACTTCTCCGGTTCATCGGTCACCACGGCGATGCGCTGGATGCCTTCGTCGCGCATCTGCCGGGAAATCTGCGGCACGGTGAGCTGCCCGTCAACCGGCTGCCCGCCGGTCATGGCCACGGCATCGTTGAACAGGATCTTGTAGGTGATGTTGACGCCTGCCGCGACCGCCGAGCGGACCGCGAGAATCCCGGAGTGGTAATAGGTGCCGTCGCCGAGCTGCTGGAAGACGTGCGGCGTGCGCACGAAGGGAGCCTGACCGATCCAAGCCACCCCCTCGCCGCCCATCTGGCTGTAGGAGTGGACCTCCCGGTCCATCCAGTTGGCCATGAAGTGGCAGCCGACGCCGCCGTAGGCGCGGCTGCCCTCCGGCACCCGGGTGGAAGTGTTGTGCGGGCAACCGGAGCAGAAATAGGGCAGCCGGGCGATCGAAGCGGCTTCGCGCTGGCGTTCAGCGGCGGCCTGCCGGTCCAGGAAGGCGAGGCGCGCGCGCAGGCGTTCGCTGTCGTGGAAGGCGCGGATGCGCCCGGCGAGCGCACGGGCGATCTTGTCCGGATGCAGGTCGCCGATGTCATCGACCAGCTTGACGCCGCGTTCGTCCAGGCGGCCGACGATGTTGGGCCGGCGCCCTTCCGGCAATGCGTAGCAGACATGGCGGATGGCGTTCTCGATCTGCTCGCGCTTGTCTTCGATGACCAGAACCTCTTCCAAGCCTTCGGCGAACTCTCGATAGGTTTCCCGGTCCACCGGAAACGGCATGGCCACCTTGAGGATGCGGATGCCGATCGCCGACAGCACCGCCGCATCGAGACCCAGGTCGGCCAGCGCCTGCAGGACGTCGCGCCAAGTCTTGCCCATGGCCGCGATGCCGAAACGCGCGCGCGGGCTGTCGTGGGTGATGCGGTTGAGCCGATTGGCCCGCGCGAACGCCACCGCCGTAGGCAGCTTGTAGCCGCGCAGGCGGTTCTCCTGCACCGTCCAGGAATCGCCGGGGCGCGAATTGACCCCATCCGCAGGAAACCCGAACTCGGGCCGGGCGATGTGGATGCCCTCGTGGTCCGCCTGAATGCTGGCCGCCGTCTCAATGGTTTCCGGCAACAGCTTGTAGCCCACCCAAGCACCGCTGAAGCGGGACAGTTCGATGCCGTACAGGCCGAGGGTGAACACCTCCTGGATGTCCGCCGGGTACAGCACCGGCATGAGCAGGTCTTCAAACAGCAGTTCCGAATGATAGGCGTCAACGGTGGAGCGCATGGCCGGGTCGTCGCCGGCGAGCACCAGCACGCCGCCGTGCTTGGCGGTGCCGTGGTAGTTGCCTTGGCGGATGGCATCGAGGCTCTGGTCGAGGCCTGGGCCCTTGCCGTACCACATGGCATAGACGCCGTCATAGTCGGCATCGCCGAAGTAGTGCACCTGCTGGGTGCCCCAAACGGCGGTCGCCGCCATGTGCTCGTTGGTGGCTGGCCAGAAGCGGACGTGGTGCTGGGCGGTATGTTCCTCCGCCCGCCAGAGTTCCATGTCCATCGCCGTCATCGGCGAACCCCGGTAGCCGGCGATGAACCCGGCGGTGTTGAGCCCGGCGGCAACGTCCCGGCGCCGCTGCACCAGCAGGAGCCGCACGAGTGCCTGGGTGCCGGTCAGATAGACTCGTCCCGCATCCTTGGTGTACTTGTCCTCGAGACTGACGGCCGGCTGACTCATGAGCAGCCCTCTACTTAAGCTGCAGTTCGGCTTCCACCTCGACGGGGATGCCGAAGGGGAGCGCCGCCATGCCGACCGCCGAGCGGGTGGCGAGGCCGCATTCCTCGCCGAAGATCTCGACGATCTGCTCCGAGAAGCCGTTGATCACCGCCGTCTGGCCCGTGAAGCCGGGCGCTGAATTCACCATGCCGAACACCTTGGCCCAGCAGTCGATGCGGTCAAGGTCGCCGATGGCGCGCTGAATCGAGCCGAGCATGGCCAGCGCCACCTTGCGCGCCGCCTCGACTCCCTGCTCGATCGTGACATCCGCACCCACCTGTCCGAGAGGCTGCGCGACGGAGCCGTCGGCTTCTTGTGGGCCGTGCCCCGAGACCAGCACGCGCTTGCCGAGCGTCCTGACCATGACGAGCGGCACCTTCAGGCCCGGGGGCACCTGGAGGGGTTGGGGCAACACCAGCCCGAGTTCCTCGATGCGCTGTTCAATGCGACCTGCCATGCGACCCTCCTTGATCGGCGTGCGAACAGCGATAGTATCCTCCAGATCAACGCTCGCCACATGTTCGTTCGTGCAACCGAACGGTCGCCAAGGGCCGATCCTCTTGATCCGCTCAATGAATGGGCTACGCTTGGCCGGGATTTCGTGCGGTTTCAGGGTTTGCGATGGCGCCGGCCGCCGCGCCGCGTTCTGTAGGGAAAAATGCTCGATACCTATTTCTTTCGCGTTCTGCTGATTCCCACAGCGGTTTTCCTGTCCGCGATTTTTGGCGCATCCTACGGCTCGGGCCGAGAAGTGATGGAATTCGTCAGCAGCAACGGCCCAACCGGCGGATTGGTCGCGCTGTCCTCTCTGTGCGTCACCTACATGGTGTTGCTGGCGCTGAGCTTCGAGATCGCACGCCTCTTCAAGGCCTATGACTACGTCGGCTTTTTCAAGGTTCTGTTGGGGCGGGCATGGTTCCTCTACGAGATTGTCATCGTGATCGGCTTGCTGATCGCGATGTCGATCACGATAACCGTCGGCGGCACCGTGCTGGAGGACCACTTCGGTTTCGCCGTCTGGGTCGGATCGCTGCTCATCTTCGTGCTCGTCGTCGGTCTGAACTACTACGGCCGAAAGGTTGTCGAGCAATCAATGATGCTGTCGATCGCCGCGCTGTTCGCGGTGCTGGCCGTTTTGGCCGTGCAACTATTCCATGGCTACATGGATCAGATCGTAGAGAGGTTCGAGACGATCGATCACCAAGCCGGCGGCATCATGACGGGCTTGCAGTATGCGATAGCAAACGGTGGATATCTGCCGATCCTGCTGTATTGCGCGATGGGGTTGCGCTCACGGGCCGAGGCGTTCACGGCGGCCATTGTGGCCGCGCTGGTCTGCGTCATCCCTGCGGCGATATTCCACTTCGCCTTCATGCTGCATTTTCCGGCAATAGTGGATGAGCGAATTCCGACCTACTGGATGTTCGCCAATGTAAGCACGCCGTTGCTGCTGAACGTCTACGTGGCGGTGATGTTTGTGCTCGTCGCTCAAACTGGGGTAGCGCTGATGCAGGGTTTGATTCAGCGCGTGGACGGATGGCACCTGCGGCATCGGGGCCGGGCCATGTCACGGCTAGGCCATGCCGGCGTAGCGGCGGTGGTCGTCATTTCCAGCTTGGCCCTAGGCACAATGGGCATCATCGCACTGATCCTGCGCGGCTATTCGCTCATGTTCGCGAGCTTCGTTGTCGTGTTCGTGATACCGCTGCTGACTTACGGCGTGTATCTGGTTTACAAGGGGCGCTCAAAGGCGCATTAGGGGGGAAAGCGTGGACGGACAGGGTTGCCCGCTTTCCAATTCACTCGTTAACGTCCCAAGCATGGGTAATGGAGACATTCAATATGAACAAGCTGTCCGGCGCCGTGCTGGCACTCATCCTGGCGTTGCCGCTGTCCGCTTCAGCAGACACCCCTTTGAACCGGATCCTGTTTGCCAACGTCAATGTCTTTGACGGCAATTCCGACAAGCTCGCTGGAGGCATGGAAGTTCTCGTCGAAGGCAACTTAATCAAGGCCGTCGGCCACGACATCGATGCGGACGATGCGCAGGTGATCGACGGCGGCGGCCGCACCCTCATGCCGGGCCTGATCGACTCCCACGTTCACTTTTCCGCGTACACCCCGATAGCCATCCAGGGCCGGCAAAACGTCAGCGAGTTCATGGTGGGCGCCTTGGCGACGGTGCGCGGCGAGGCCATGCTCATGCGGGGCTTCACCACGGTCCGCGACACGGGCGGCCCGTCGACCTACCTGCGCAAGCTTTTCGACACCAACCTGGCGCCCGGGCCGCGAGTGTACGGCGCGGAGGCCATGATCAGCCAGACCGGCGGCCACGGCGATTTTCGGGGCCTGACCAATGACAATCCCCACTTCGGCGATGGCCCCCAGCACTGGTACGAGCGGCGCCTCGGCTACATCGTCGATGGCCCCCACGAATTCGCGCGGGCGGCGCGTGAGAGCTTCCGCAACGGCGCCGACTTCTTCAAGGTCTTCGTGAGCGGTGGCGTTTCAAGCGAATTCGACCCGATCCATGCCGTGCAATCCACGCCGCAGGAACTCACCGCGGTTGTGCAAGTCGCCGAGCAGGCGAAAACCTACGTGACGGCGCACTGTCATACTGCGGAAGGTGTCCACCACGCGCTTGATGCCGGCGTGCACATGCTCGAGCACGTTCCGATGATCGGCAACACGCCGGCGGAGATAGACAAGGCGGTAACGCGCATTGTCGAGAGCGATGTCTTCGTGGAATTCAACACCGGAACGGTTCTCGGGCGCAGCCTTGATGAACTGAAAGCCATGCTAAGCCCTGAGAGTTACGCCAAGGTGATGCCAGCGATTCAGGCCTACCGCGCATCGCTCCGCGCATTCGCCGAGCACGGTGCGAAATTCGTTTACGGAACGGATCTTGTCGCGCCCTGGGGCGGCGGAACGCTCGCCACCGAAGCAAGGCTGCAACTCGCCGAATTCGGCATCTACATGGAATTCTTCGACAATTTGAGCGTGTTGAAGTCCGCAACCCTTTGGGGCGGCGAAGTGGCCGCTATGACGGGGCCTAACAACCCGTATCCCGAAGGTCGGCTGGGCGTCATCAAAGAAGGCGCCTACGCCGATATTCTCCTGGTGAACGGCAACCCGCTGGACGACCCGGCCATTCTCGCGGACCACGCCACCAACCTGCACCTCATCATGAAGGACGGCATAGTCTTCAAAAACAGGCTCTGAATGTGAGCCGCACGGGCTGATATGGGCGCATCAAAGCGGAGAGATCCCCGCCTCGTCGGTTGCGGCATCGAACCCGGAGGCTGCTAACCCGACCTGTTCATGAACAGGTCGGGTTAGCTCCATCAGAATCGATACGAACCCTGCAACATGATCGTTCGTGGGGCGCCGAGGTATGCAATATCGTAACCGAACAGCACATTACTGCCGGTAATCACCTTCTCGTTGGTCAGATTCAGGCCGGAGACTGCGATTTCCCAAGTGTCGTTCGCGTCCGCAATGCCGAGACGGGCAGCCAGCTTGGTCACGGAATCGCTGCGCAAGTCCGGCTCAAGGGTCGTATCTGAGAAGTAGTCGTCGCCAATGGATACCACGACACCGCCAACTAGCCGCAATGTATCGCTCACGGGAACATCCAAGTCCGCAGACAGGTTCGCGGATACATCTTGGGCGAACGGCAGTGCTTCACCAGACAGGTCGCACACGGTCAAGCCCGCCGCCTGGGAGGTTCTTGAACAGGGCGCGTTGTCGTAGCTGTCGTATTCCGCATCGAGGAAGGCGACCGATCCGGCGAACTGGAGCCAATCGGTCGCGGCCCAGCGACCGTCGATCTCGATGCCTTGGGTAGTTGCCTCGCCGGCATTGCCGATGGTGGTGATCACGCTGCCGTTCGGGAGAGTCGTGAAGCCGTTGACCTGCAGATCGTCATACTCCGTCTTGAACGCTGAAAGGTTCAGTTCCACGCGGTTGTCGGCCAACCGCGAGCGCATCCCGACCTCGAAGCCCGTGGCCTCTTCGTGGTCGTAGACGAACGTCTCGGGCGTGGCCGCATTGGCGGTGGCGAAACCGCCCGCCTTGTAAGTCTGGCCGAATTTGGCGTACAGCATGACGTTCTCGGTGGCATCCCACTGCAAGGCAATCTCGGGCATCGGTTCGCTCAGGTTCTTTTCGCCATCGGTGGACACGATGGTCGGGCAGTTGATGCCGCCGGTCGGTATCGGCACGGGCGTTCCGCTGCCGTTGATCAAGCACAGCCCGGTGCGCGTGGCGTCCTTTTTGTCCTCGGTGTAACGCAGCCCGCCCGTGATGCGGAAATTATCCGCCACATTCCAGGTCAAGGCGCCGTACACCGACCACATTTTCTCATCGACGTTCACCTCCGCACCGCTCAGGGTGTCGAAGAACGGCGCCAAGGGCGATGCGGGGCCGCCGGCTAGGAGTACCGCATCAGAGCCGCTGCCGATCGGCTCGAAGTAGTCCTGGTCGAAATAGTAGACGCCCGCGATGTACTCCAGCGTCTGCCCTCGCGGTGAGGTCACGCGCAGTTCCAGCGTGCCGGTTTCGGTTTCCGTGGAGGCCGCGGACCAGACGCCGATGGGGAAAACGGCGCCCGGGACAAACCCACCGACGGTCATGTCGATATCCGTGCTCAGGATGTAGTAGAAGTCGGAATAGGAACCGATGGCGGACAGGGTCGTGCCGTTGTCGAGTTCGTAGTCGAGTTGCAGCACGGCCGAGGTGAAGTCGGACTCGCTGCCGGGGTCGACGCTTTTGCCCAACACGGTACTGGACCGGTCGGACAGGTAGGTATCTGCGCTGGTGCGCCAGTTCAGCACGCCGTCATTGGGCTCCAGTGCCGGGCCGATACCGTTTGCGATCTCGCCGAACGAACCGTTGACCATGTCGTATTCCGCATAGGAGAACTTGCCGGTAACGGTGAACTGGCTGGTCGGCGTCAGGACGGCGGTCAACCGCACCGCATCTTCCGTTCGGGCGTTTTCCCGCCGCCCCGTTGTGACGTTGTCGTAGAATCCATCGCCGCCGTCGGTGTGGGAATACGCGAGGCGCACCGCGGCGTTTTCGCTGATCGAGCCGCCGAGGGCGATGTTCGCGAAGAAGCCGTCGAACTCGACCTCGTATCCGGCGTTGATCGTCGCTTCGAACTCATCGCCCGGCCGGTTCGACCGGGAAACGACGTTGACGGCGCCGGCGGTCGAGTTGATTCCGTACAGCACTGCTTGTGGGCCGCGCAGTACCTCGACGCTTTCTACATCCATGAACGGCAGCCTGTACTGGCGCGTTCTCGGGTTGTAGACATTGTCCACGAACAAGGTAACGGGCGATTCGAAGCCGCGATCGCCCAGGGAGCCCACGCCTCGCATGGCCACGTTGTTGTTAGTGATGCCTTCGGCGACGACGAAGTTGGGAATGGTTGCGGAAAGGTCCTCAAGGGTGACGATGCGGTAGTCATTGATGGCCTCGCCGCTCACCACCTCCACAGACATCGGCACATCTTTGATGTCCTCCGCGCGCTTGGTCGCGGTGACGATAATCTCCTCGAGCACGGCATCCTGCGCCATCGAGGACGCGGGCAACGCGGCAGCCAAGGCCACCAGTACGGACAGCACGCCTGGCACTGTCGCTTTCGCTTCGAATCGCATCGGATCAATCCCTCTTTTTTCGTACGGACATTGACAATGGGGCAATGGCTGAACAGGCTGCCCCTAGCGTAGTATCCGGCAGCGCCGAAAGCCACTGCTTATCAATTCAAGCACGTTCATGGTCAATTGGTGAAGGTACCCGCAACCGCGGCCCCGGACCTGCCTTGCCTGGCCATGCGACCCACTGGTCGATGCGCCGTCGACAGGGAGTGTCGACGTTGCGGAGAAGGACGGACGTGTTGTTCGCTGCCGGCTCGTTTCAAGCCTAGGTATATGGTGACCGTCAGGATGCATGAATTGCATGACAACCGGTATCGTTCGCTAGTTAAATCGACAGTGAGCAATCAAGCCTTGGGGCTAAACCCTTTGCGTCCATGGCGTAAGTTCGACACTGACATGAGAACTTCTTCGGCGCTCAGGCGCCTGCAACGCGCGCACAACATTGACGACGTGCGCGAACTCGCGCGTCGACGCCTGCCCCGCTTCATCTTCGACTATCTCGACGGTGGGGCCGACGACGAGTACACCCGGGGCGAGAACGCCAAGTCGTTCGCGGCGTTGTCGCTGATGCAGCGGGTACTCGTCGATGTGTCCTCGGTGGATACCGCAACCACGTTGCTCGGCATGCCCACCTCGGCGCCTTTCATTCTGTCGAGCACCGGGGCGAGCCGCTTCTACCATTCCCAAGGAGAGCTGGCGGCTGCGCGTGCTGCAGCCACCTCGCAAGTGATCTACGGCACCACCTCCTCGGCCATGTTCTCCTTGGAGGACGTGGCCGCAGTGGGCGATGGGCCGCGCTTTTTCCAAGTGTACGTGCTGAAAGACCGGTCGATCACCGGAGAGTACGTGCAGCGCTGCAAGGCGGCGGGCTACGGTGCGATGTTCCTCACGGTGGATTGCGCCACCCACGGCAACCGGGAGCGGGATCTGCGCAACCGGATATCAATTCCGCCCAAGGCCACGCCTCGCATACTCTGGCAACTGCTGCAAGGACCAAGTTGGACGCTTGATTACCTGACCCATACCGGCTGGCGTTTTCCGAACGTCGAGGGTTATGTCGATGACACCACCCGGGACGATTTCGGCTCCGTGGCGGAGTGGTTCGCCGACCAGTTGGACAAGAGTTTCACTTGGGACGACGCGGCGGCGCTGTGCAGCGACTGGGGCGGGCCCTTCGTCATCAAGGGCATCACCTCCGTTGCCGACGCCCGGCTTGCCGTGGAAATTGGCGCCACCGGCATCGTCATCTCGAACCACGGCGGACGGCAACTCGACCATGCCCCGACCACGCTGGAGGTGTTGCCGGAAGTGGTCGATGCGGTGGGCGACCGGGTGGAAGTCTTAGTGGACAGCGGCTTCCGACGCGGCACCGACATCATCAAGGCATTGGCCTTGGGTGCCCGTGGCGTTTTGATCGGCAAGGCCTATCTCTACGGGCTCGGCGCCGGCGGCGAAGCAGGCGTTGCCCGAGTCATCGAGCTCCTCAAGGGTGAACTCGAGCGCAACATGACGCTGATGGGGCTGCGATCCATCGACGAAATCACCAGCGACTGCGTTCGCTGGCGCGACCCGCGCTTTGTCCGCTGAAGGGCAGCGCATGATGAACGTCTTGACTGATGTGAAACTGAGACGAATCGCGCTGGCCTTCGGGCTGGCAGCCGCCTGCTCGCTGCCATCGGCATGGGCAACGGAGTACGACGTCGTCATCACCGGCGGGCGGGTGATGGACCCGGAAAGCGGGTTTGACCAAGTGGCAAACGTCGGCATCCGCGGCGACCGGATCGTGCGCATCTCCGCCGAGGGCTTGCAGGGCGCGACCGAGCTTGATGCGCGCGGCCTCGTCGTCGCGCCGGGCTTTATAGACACCCATGTACACGGCCAAACCCAGTTCGGCAGCAAGCTCATGCTCCGCGACGGCGTCACCACCACCCTCGACCTGGAGGTCGGCGGCATCAACGTGGGGGCTTGGTACGCCGAGCGCATGGGCCGCTGGCAGACCAACTACGGCGTATCGGCGTCGCACGAATTCGCCCGCATGGCGGTGCTGGACGGATTGCAGTTCGACGGCCCCCTTGACGCCCAGCACATCGGCCCCACGCGGGCTCGCGCCGAGCGCAACAACGGCGTGCCGGACTTTGCCGTCACCATCCCCGACCCCGCGCAACTGGCCGCTATCTTGGAACTTGTTGACCGCGAACTGGCGCAAGGCGCACTCGGCCTGGGTTCCACCGTGGGTTACATGCAAAAGGGGGTTACCACGTGGGAGATGTTTGCCCTGCAACGCCTCGCCGCGAGCTACGGCCGGGGCACGTTCAGCCATGTCCGGTTCCTCGGCAACAACCTGCCGCCCGCAGAGGGCACCCTGGGTTTCGCCGAAGCCTTCGCCAACGCCATGGCGCTGGGAGCGCCGCTCATGGCCGTGCATGACAACAACCGCGGCTGGCAGGAGAACGAGGCCAAGCTGGCCGGAGCCCGTGCCCAGGGCCACAACGCCTGGTCCGAGTACTACCCCTATGTTTCCGGGTCCGGACCCATTGGCTCCGAGTTCCTCAAGCCGGAAACCCTGCTGCACGAGTGGCAGCTCACCTACGAGGATGCCATGATGAATCCCGCCACCGGTGAGTTCTTCACCCAGGCCACCTATGAAGCTAAGCGCAAGGAAGACCCCGGATACATCGTGGTGCTCTTCATGCGCCAGCGGGAGGCTTGGCTGCCCGAGTGGCTGACCCGGCCGCACGCCACCGTTGGCAGCGACGGCATGCCCACCACAGACGCCGATGGCAACGACCTCACTTGGGAGCATCCGTACAGCGCGTTCGTCGGCCACCCGCGAACCGCCGGCAGCCACGCCCGGGTATTGCGCCTCGGCCGCGAACAGGGCGTATCCCTGATGCAGACACTGCGCCAACTCAGCTACTGGTCAGCCCTGCACCTAGGCGATGCGGGCGTTAGGGCCATGCGGGAGCGGGGTCGGCTGCAGGAGGGCATGATCGCGGACATCACTGTGTTCGATCCGGCAACGGCCACCGACAATGCGACCCACAAACGCGGCGAACAGGGAGCGCCGTCCACCGGAATTCCTTACGTTCTGGTCAGTGGACAGTTAGTGGTGCGCGACTCCAAGGTGCAACGGACATTCCCAGGCAAGCCGATCCGCTACGCAATAGCGCAAGGGTCCGACTCATGATGCCGACCTGCGCTGCCCGCTGAAGGCGAAGCTTCCCATGGACTTCTCCCCCACCGACGAACAGCGAATCGCCCTCGATTCGTTCCGCCGCTTCCTGGAAGCGGAGATTGCTCCGGCGATTGCGGCATTCGATGACACATTCATTCCCAAGGACCACATGCGTGAGTTGCTGGGTAGGCTGCTGCCCTTCGGCATGGGCAACGGACTGGTGGAAGAAGCCCAGGGCGGCCTAGGTCTCGACCCGCTTTCGGTGGGCCTGCTGTTCGAGGAATTGGCGCGGGTTTCACCGGACCTCGCCATCGTTGTCCTGATCCAGATGGAAGCCGGGTTGCTGCTGGCCGCAGGCTCCGAATCGATCCGCGCCAACTACCTAGCTCCACTGCTCAGCGGCGAGAAATTCGCCTGCATCGGAATCAGCGAGCCGGAAGCGGGCTCCAATATCGCGCAAATCCGCTGCCGAGCGCGTCGGGATGGCAGCGGCTTCCTGCTTTCCGGGGAAAAGCAGTGGATATCAAGCGGCCACTACTCGGATTTCTGCATCTGCGTGGCCCGGGACGAGGAAGCCCCCGGTGATGGCATCGGCCTGTTCATCGTCGATCGGGAAGCGGGTTATGAGAGCATCAACATTCCCAAGATGGCCCTCAATCGGCAGTCCACAGCCCAGTTGCACTTCGACAACGCCAGCGTTGCGGTTGAGAATGTCCTCGTGCCGCCGGACGAAGGACTGAAAACGCTGATGACGCTGCTCGCGGGCTCAAGACCCTTGGTGGGACTGCTGGCGGTTGGCGTCGCCCGTGCCGCGTTCAACCATGCGGTCGACTATGCGAAGACCAGGGAACAGCACGGCAAGGTCATCGCCCGCCACCAGTTGGTGCAGGCGCGCATCGCCAACATGGCGGTCAAGATCGATGCGTCCCGCCTCCTGCTGTACCGGGCGCTCGATCTGGCCGGACGCGGGGAGCGCAGCGACCTAGAGAGCAGCATGGCCAAGTACTTCGCAACGGAAGCCGCCTGCGAGGTCACCCGCCACGCCTTGGCCATCCACGGCGGCAACGGCGTGGCGCGGGAGTTTCCGGTCGAGGAGCTCTACCGGGTGGCGCCCATTCTCGCCGTCACCGAAGGCACGCCGGAGATGCAGCAACTCATCATCGGCCGCAGCTTGCTCGGCGAGTCGGCCTTTTAGCCGGACCTAACCCCACTTGACTGGCGCGCTGCCCAGAAGCGGGGCACAACCCTTAAGCGTTTCGCCAATTCCCATGAGGCGTGAACGGAACCCGATGCGGCAATGCAATGGTGGCCAGGGGTCCGCTCGACAAGTTCTCCGCATCAAGTATGACGTAGTCTGTTTTGTCTTCGTTGAAGTGGTAGACGTTCAGCATCAAGTAGCCTTCGCCTTCCGGACCGTTCTCGCGCCGGGGGACGAAGATTGCCTCTGACAGGTAGCTGCCTGCAGGCAGTTCATGCTGTGCACTGCTTGCGCCGGCATGCAGATCGTAGCGAATGACGCTGGTGAAACCCTCATAGATTTGGCCTGAAGCATCGCTGGAGCCTATGTCGAATAGGTACCGTGCGTCTCGCCCCATGAGTCGCTCGTCCATGCGCGGAAACTCAACGCTGCGGTCATCGAGCCGCTCTTTTGACATGCCGCCTGATTCAAGGTCGAGCGTCCATCGCGTGAGCACGGCCTTCTGAAATTCCTGCCAGGTGTTTTCAAGGCCGTCCGCAGGAAATGCGGCCACCGGAAACTCCGGCGACACGCAAACAATCTTGTTGTCTTCGGCATAGGCGATTCCGGTGTGCAACACATAGCATGGGTCGCCTTCAAACCATTTCACTTCACCGCCGCTTCTAGGTATGACTGCGATTTGCGTGCCCAGGTCCGG
Source organism: Gammaproteobacteria bacterium (assembly GCA_009843635.1). GTDB lineage: Bacteria > Pseudomonadota > Gammaproteobacteria > Pseudomonadales > Azotimanducaceae > Azophilus. Next base: position 26,239 of record VYDB01000042.1, on the reverse strand, counting down.
CTCCCATCCCATGATGCAACGCTGCCGCTCAACGCGCTCATGCCGAAATGTCGTTGGAAACAAGGGAATGACCACGTGGGTTTCGGTCAAAAGCATGTCATGAACGTAAGCCGGAAAAGGCGCGTCGATGTCTTGCTTCAGAGCTAGCTTCCCATCAGCCGAAACGACGTAGTAGGTGAGATAGGGCTCTTGGGTGCTGAACCCGTATCCGAACATTTCGCCGGTCACAGGATCGATCTTCGGGTGAGCGCAGAAGAAGCCATCCTCCGAATTGACGCGCGGCGTCACGCCGTCACCGAGCTGGTTGGACCAGTTCACGATGCCAGTGGTTGTCAAGGACTCAGGGTCCAAGACTAACGGCGCGACCGCATCCTCGCCCATGGCCAACAACTGGTTGCCCTGCCAAACGATGTTGGTGTTCGCAACGCCCGCAGGCACGCCTTCGTTTTCCGAAGAACGCTGAATCCTCTCCCATCCCATGTTGCGGTGATCGGGGAAGCCGCCTTCCCACTCGAAGGCGCCCCGGCCCAGGGAATCCTCAAGTGCGAGCTTTGGGGTTTTAACCCAACGGTTCTTAAAGTGCGCCTTCCCATTTTCGAGATACAGCCCGTATGCCATGCCGTCACCCATGTGGAAGCCGTACACACCCTGCTGCGGTCGATACTTCAAATTGGGACCAATGCGATAGTAGGCACCGGAGATGTCGCGGGGAATCTCACCTTGCACGACCGGTAGGTCATGGAGTTCGTGTTCGACGTGCAGCGGTTGGAACGGTCCCTGCAGCATCGGATGTTCAGGCAGTGACTGTACGGTCATAACGTTGTCCTCTTTTGATACGATTTTTCTATGAATCGGAAACCCGTCCGAGCACGCGTCTCCCAGGGAATCGGTCGGGCACGACTTCGCCGTCGCGGACCACCGGAATGCCGTTGACGAGCACGTGCGTGATGCCGGCCGATGGTTGGAAGGGCTGCCGGTAGGTCGCACGATCCGCAATAGTTGTTGGATCGAAGATCGTCAAGTCGGCGTCGGCGCCCACGGCGATCCTGCCCTTGCGCGCCAGGTCGTCACTCAGGTGTTCGAGCAGGCGGGCTGGCATGATGGTCATCTTCGCCAAGGCGGTCATGAGGTCCAAGGTGCCTTCGTCGCGCGCATAGTGGCCCAGCACCCGGGCGAAGGTGCCGACGCTCCACGGGGCGACCAGTTGCGCTTCGCTGACCGCTGGCAAGGCGTCGCTGGCCACGACGACGTCGGGGGCCTCGGTGGCGATGCGGGTCCACCGCTCCTTGTTGTAGTGGTGAATGACCGTCCCGCCTGGTTGCTTTTCGCGGTACTCGTGCCAAGTCTCTTCCGTGAGGCGCTCGCCGGTGGCCGCCCATTCCACGTCGCCGTAATCGATGGCGAAAACCTCGCGCCAGTTGCGGCTGAACACCGCGGCCGAGATGGCCGTCGAACCGGCGTTGTAGGGGAAGGACTCGGTGGTGATGCGGAGGCCCGCCCGCTGCGCTGCTCGTATCTTGCCGAGGAAGACCTCGATGCCCCCCATCGCGCTCGCCTGCAGGTGGCAGACATGAACGGCAGCCCCGGTCTCCTGAGCCAAGCCGATGACTTCGTCGAGGCCGAAGGGGTCGCCGGCCACGCCGCGCCGAATGTGCACGATCACCGGCGCATCGGCCTCGGCCGCCACCTCGAAAACCGCGCGAAGCTCGGCACCGTCCACGGATTCGCTCATGTAGTCGAGCAGCATGCCAATGCCCAACCCCCCGTTGGCGAGGTCTTGGCGCAGCAATTCCTGCATCACCGGGAGTTGCTCAGCCGGCAACGGGGAGTGGAACGCAGGCCGTCCCATGGAAAGGCCGCCGGTTCCCGTGCCGTTGAGGGTGCCTGCCATGAGTTGATCCATTCCGGTGATGGCTTGATCAGCCTCCAGAATCCGTGACCGCACCCACGCATGGCCCGTGGAGGCGCCGTAGTTGATCAGCGACCGCTCCGCAATGGCGATGGGCGGGTAAATGCCGTGGCTGGTCGCCGGGTAGGCGCCGCTTTCGAGTTCAAGGGCCGTGGTCACGCCGTCGAGCAACTGGTAGCGCTGGGAAAGCGGCGTCCAGCCGTGGCTGTGCAGGTCCACGAATCCCGGCGCCACAACCTTGCCAGCGGCATCGACGACGACGCTGCCATTCAGCGCCGTCTCCGAAATCGCCGCAATGCGGCCGTCGCGAATGCCGATGTGGCGCACCGCATCGAGGCCGCTGGCCGGATCCATGACCCGGCCGTTGGCTACGACGGCGTCGAACATGTCCACTGGCTGCGCGGAAGGCATCTCCTGCGATTCCTCGGGTGCCTGGCCGCAGGCGATCACCACGAATGGCAGCATTGCCCCCAACAAGACCTTGATGCGGGTATTCATGCGGGCTTCCTCCCTTTGCGCTTGGTGTGAGAAGAAAAGTCGAATCAACCTAGTTTACGGCCTATGGACTAGTTCCGTGTTCGAACATACACAACGAACGGGATCAACAGCAGTATCGTGAGCAGCGCCACCAGCATCGCCGACCCATATTGATCCCGCAGCATGTTGATGACTATCTGACGCGTCTGGCTGTATCCGGGCGGGATCGGCATGACCTTGTGCTCCTGCTCGAACCGGGCATAGGCGTCGAGCATCGCCTGGAACAGGTCTGGCATCTCTGCCTTCAAGTCCCGAACCTCACCTGGGTCCCTGGCAATGTTGTGGAGTCGCCATTCTCCATCACCCAGAGGAGGCAAATTTCGCACAATCTTGAAGTCACCCTGAAACAACACGGCGTGCCCGGTCAGTTCGTAACCCAAGGCGTCGCTTTCTTGGTAGACCCGCTCAACTTCTCCACGCACCAGAGGCCCTAAGTCTCTCCCGGTAATCGGCAGCACGGGTTTGCCTGCAAACCGACCCTCCGGTTTGTCCAACCCGGCGAACGCTAGGATGGTTGCGGCAACATCCGTGGCCCAAGCGAAAGCGTCGGTCTGCGCCCGTGACGCATGCAATGGTCGGCCAGAGATAATGAGCGGCACCCGCAATCCGCCCTCGCCCACATAAAATTTGTAGAAAGAGAGAGGGCTTACAACGGCACTGGTAAATCCGGGATTGATGGAGTTGTAACTGCCCCTCAGGCCCAGCGTCTCATAGTCCGTTGAGTAGCCCAGGCTGGACGCTAGGCTGTTCGCGGAAAACGACGTCGGATCCTGCGCCCCGCTCCCCTCAGCGCCATTGTCAGAAGTAAAGATGAATATCGTGTTTTCGAGCTGCCCCTGCCTTTCCAGGTAAGTGAGAAGCCGGCCAATGTTGGCGTCCATCGCTTCAATCATCCCGGCGTAAACCGCCATGCGTTTGGCCTCGTAGCGCTGCCGCGCCGAGCTCAACGCTCCCCAATCCGCCGAGGTTGACATTCGCGCCATGGGCACCGCCTCCGGCAGGACGCCCAAAGCGACGGCACGGTCATGGCGTGCCTGTCGCAAGTGATCCCAACCTTCGTCGTACACGCCCATGTAACGGTCGATGTACGCCTGCGGTGCCTGCACGGGAATGTGCACGGCCTGAAACGGCAGGTAGGCGAAGAACGGTTTCTCGTCGCCGAGATTGCTGCCGATGAACTCGATGGTTTTATCGATCAGAAAGCGAGAGGAGTAGAAGTCGTCCGGCAACTCGAAGCGCTGGCCATCCGCAAACCAATTTGCCCGATCGTAGATTGGCAGGTACGGCCGCTGCTCCCAATTGTCAGCGCCTGAATCCATCAGCGCCACCGTTCGCTCGAATCCACGCTGGCTTGGCAGCTTGCCCGGCCCCGCTCCCAAGTGCCACTTGCCTGCCATGTAGGTGTGATAGCCCGAACTTTCCAGCAGCGTTGCGATAGTCACCACGTTGTCTCCCAACACGCCCTGGTAGTTTTCATGCGCCATTTGCTCGGGCGCCAACATTTCCGGAATGTTTGGCACGCCAGCAAGGTGATTGTTGACGCCAGTCAGCAGCATCGCCCGTGCGGGGGCGCAGTTGGCAGCCGTGTGGTAGTTGGTAAATCGAACCCCCTCTTGCGCCAGTTTTGACAGCGCCGGTGTATTGACCTCACTGCCATACGGCGCAATGTCGGTGTAGCCCAAATCATCCGCGAGCAGAAAAACGATGTTCGGTCTGTCTTTAGCGTCTAGCGGCGGGGCCAACGCAAGCATGGCGAGCGCAATGGCGGTTGCGCGTACCGGGCCCCTGCGCATGATCACTCGCGCTCGGGAAGATAGCGAGATGCAACCAGCAGCAACGCCGCGACCACGACCTCCAGGGCAATCGCCTGGGGCGCAAATGCAGCACCGTGCGCCAACCAGGCAATCAACCTGCCAGCCGCGGCAATCAGCAAGAGCAGCACGGGCGGATAGAACCAACTGCGGATGCGCGTTACCACGGCGATCAGGATGCTGAGCCCAGTGACCAGAAAAAACGCCGACAGGTCAGCCACCTGGCTGCTGAGCCCGTAACCCGTTTCCAAGGTAAGCCCCAGTGAGGGCGCAACGCCAGCAGGGTCCACCAGCCATCGCAGCCCCAAGACGATGAACAGCAGTCCCGGAAGCATGACAACCACTGCAAACAAGCGTCTGATCCAAGCCACCATCCTAATCTCCAAAAGCGGGCCTGACCGCTCAGTCCTCCGCTGCGCCCGAACCCGACCAAATCGGCGAGGACCAGCCCCGTTCCTGAACGGTCGCCGGCAGGTCCGCAGGCAGATCGGATTCACTGCTGTTCGCCAGCACCGTCGTCCAGCGGCAGGTTGGGTTCTCGAACACCCGGGCGTAGTAAAACGCCGCGTGATCGGGAGAGAACTCCGGGTCGGAGAAAGTTGCCTGCAGTTCCGGGGCGCCCTCATCTCCGGTTCGCTCACAGCTTTTCGTGTCCACGCCTGCCGTGGTGTCTGGACACTGACCCTGTTGGTCCGCTACCCGCCCGCCGGAGCAGGCGACGTCCCAGAGACGCTGACGCTGCTCGCCATCTTCCACCCAACCCTTGATGATCTGAATCCTCTCAAGGGGCGGGCCGGCAGGATCCTGGCTTGCCCAAACCCAGAAGCGGAGCGCGTCCATAGGCGGCAGGTCCGAACCCATCGGTACGCCACGTTCGTAAGCCACGGCCACCGAATCGGGTTCCGCACTTAGGTCCTCAGGCAGGTCGCCGGCGAAAAAGCGGATGCGCATCCTCGAGCCGCTGGTCGCAAAGGTTTCCCGCCGCTGCAGGGCATCGAAAATGTCCGCTCGCGTATTGGCTTGCGCCCACACCCCGGCCAGGCCACCCGCGGAGAGTCGGCGAATGGGGCCGGCCACGATGTGATCCTGCTCAAGCAGGCGGTCAACCGCGAAGCCGAATCCTTCAGCGCGCTGGAACGCCACCGGGATGGCGCCCGCGGTGTTGCCGGGGTCGGAATCGTGGGTATCGGTGGACCCGATCACGCCGAGCTTGTACGGGTTTAGCTCGCCTTCCTCGCCGAGGGCGAGCCCGTCGAGCAACACGTTGCGCAGGAAGGAACTTGGCCGGGCACAGCGCAGGTCTTCATCGTTCTCGCAGGGTGGCCAAAGGTTGCCGTAGTTGCAGTCCTCGTCGGAGGCGCCGACGCTCAACTGGCACTCCGAATTACCCTTAGCTTGGGTAACTTCGAATAGGCGCTCGATCCTGGCCCGTTTTTCCAGGTCTTCGCTGCTGTAGGCCGTACCGTCCTCATCGGTGCGGGAGAAGGTGAGGCCCCAGGAGTAGTTGGTGTTGTGAGGAATGGTGAGCACCTCGCAGTTCCCGGTGCAGGCGGCATCGAGCTGGTTGAAGAAATCCTTCTGGTTGCGGACGTCGATCGCAGAGATGGCGTGGGGGGTCACGTCCGTACCGCGGAAGATGACGTTGCGGTGAAGCATGCCGAACTCTTGCAGAAGCGCTGAGAACTCGTAACCGATCAGTGCAGTGAAGCGCCCGGGCTGGTCGTGCGCATTGGCCAACTCCTGCACGCGCTGCCAGGTTGTGCGTTCGTTGGCCTGGCAGCGTGCCTCATCTAGACAGCCGTCGCCTCGAGGCGCGGGACGCGCGCCAGCGACTGAGAATGCCTGCTCCAGCATGGCGTCCAAGTCCAAGTCCCCGGATCGAAATGCCCGGCACTGCGGCAGGTCGAATTCCGGTGAGCCAGGAATTGTGCAGGCTAGGTGAGTGCCGAAACCCTCGGCATGATCGGTCAGAGCGACGAAGTCCAGCGGTGTCTGGAGCTGTGCCTCCACACCATTCGGCAGCTCGACCTTCTCCCCTTTGGCAAATCGATAGGCACTGTTGGGGCCGAGCCGGTTGCCGCCAACGTAGGCATCAGTCGACCAGCTAGTGTGCACGTGCAGGTCGCCGAACAGCGCTGTCTTCAGGGGAAATCGTTCGACATCAGTGGATGTTGGTTGGAGAGGCGGCGTTGAGGAGATGTGTGACTCCGGCACATCGTCCGGATCGGAGCAGCCAATGAACCCAAACGTCAGGCAACTCCACCCCAGGATTTGCACGATGATCCTCATGATCGTCTTCTTTACAAGCGACTGACGTCATCAAGGCGGGACATCGACCTGTCGAATGTTCCAATCGGCCGATGCCCCAGTTTGCGGGCAATTTGCACGATCAGGCAATCCGCGAATCCGATGGAGGGATGTTGGTTGAATTCCAGGAGGGCCTTCTCCACGACGTCACGGTCCTGCAAGGCCAGCTGGTCGTGCTCCATCAACATCCCGACCGCCGTGGCGATGCCGGTGGCGTTCACGTCGTAAACGGATGCCAGAACCCAAACGGCCTCGGCGAGCACCAAGTGAGAAATCCAGGCACCGGGCGCCACAAAGGCCTCGGCTTGTCGGACCTGTTCAGGGTCGTCGCGAACGATCAACCGGACCAGCACATTGGTGTCAACGGCGCGCATGTTTCTTGCGCAGGTGTGTGCGAATGCCCTCATCCATCTCGGTAATGGTGCGGTGTCGGGGCGGTGCATCAAACAACGCATCGTGAATGTCTTGCGAACTATGTGTGGTTGCTCGCCGAACAATCACCTCTTCTCCCCTTTCGCACCATTCAATCTTGGACCCAGGGCCCAGCCCCAGTTTTTGCCGAATGCGGGCTGGTATGGAAATCTGACCTTGGGAGGTTATTCTCGATTCAATATGCGCCACGGCGTGTCTCGCTCGACTAATTCGGCTTGCCAAGCTTGATTGTATTACCGGGGTAAGTCAACCTTGCCTCCGTTCGGGCACATTGACGACCGGGATCAGTTCCGCGCCAGTCCGTACTGATCATGCCGCCAACGCAGCGTATCGATGCGACCCTGGCCAAAGAACGGTTCGTCTCGCAGGACCATGGTGGGCGCACCCAATGGCCTGCTTCCGTGAGCGCCTGCTGATTGTGCTCGACTTCCTCCAACAAGGGCTACGGAACGACCAGTAAACATCAACGGCATCAGTCATTGAGCGTTCCTCCGGGAACATTTTCAACTGTCATTTCGATAAATTGCTGGATGGCATTGCACTAGTCTAAGGAGAAGCAACGTGGATCTGCACCACAAAAAAGGGGCGCCCAAAGGCGCCCCTTTTGTTCCTGCTCCGTGGCTCAGTAGCCTCTACTGAAACGCCCCGAACTTGTACTGAACCTCTAGGCCCCACATGCGGGGGTTGGTGGGTTCAATGGCTCGGCGGTAGCCGTCCCATGTGTCGTAGGTGAACATGTTGCGCACCCCGACCTTGTCGAGGATGTTGTTCACGAACCCGGACACGTTCCACTGTTCGCTGGCGCTCATCCAGCTAACACGGGCATCCCAACGGGCGAACGACGGTGCAGTGGTCAACGGGCCGTCGCGCAGCGGACGGCCTGCCGCCGGGAATTCATCCGTCCAGTTGATAGAGCTCAGGTAGATGAGGCGACCGTTGTTGCCGAGGCTTTGGGTGTATTCCGCCCAGGCGGTGGCCTTGTGGAACGGCACCCGAGGCAGGGGCTCGCCATCGATGGGCACCCTCAATTCCGCCAAGGTGTAGACGCCTTCCGGCGCATAGGGGTTGTTGCGGTCTACCACCTGCTGGTCCGTCGGAAGCTCGCCGTCGTACCGTGCGTTGGAGTAGCTGTAAGTTCCGCCCAAGGTCAGGTTATCGGTTACCAGCCACAGCACGTCGACTTCCGTGCCGTAGGTTCTCGCCCCCGGCGCGTTGATCACGGAAGTGCCAATGCCTACGAGAGGGCTGAGCTCGGCGTACTGCAGGCTGATGTCCTTGTAGTCGTAATAGTAGGCCGAAGCATTCAACTGCAGGGTTCCATCCATGAGTTGGCCTTTGTAACCCAGCTCGTAGGCGGTGATGCTCTCGTTGTCGTAGGTGGGCGTGGGCGCATAGTAGCCAAGGTTGAACCCGCCGGCGCGATAGCCCGTGGTGACGGAGAAGTACACCAAGTCGTCATCGGTGGGCGTGTAGTCGATGTTGACACGCCAAGTGATGTCGTCATAGGTGCGCTCGAAGCTGCGGTACAGCCCCAGCGCATGGGGGACACCCATGGCCCTCAAGGTGTTGAAATTGACGACGTTGCCGTTCGCATCGAGTGCGCCCGTCACGTTCTGGTTGTATTCGGCGAGAGTGACGTTGAAGTCCGGGTTGACCGGGTCATCGCCGCAAGGCACTGAATTGCCTAGGGCCAATGAGCAGAACAGTGCGGGCAACATGCCTAGCTGCTCCCGATACAGGAACAGGTTTTCCTCCGCTTCCTTCTCGTCTTCCGCCCAGCGTATGCCCAGCGTTAGCGCGAAGGTCTCGTTCATCTGCCATTCGCCTTGCAAGTAAACTGCCTTTGCCGTCGTCCGGTTTTCGGTGTCCCAGATGAAGGTGGTGCCGTCGGAGACTGGACCGTGGTCAACTCGACCCGTGGTGCCAAAGTTGTCGCCATGCCAAGGCGAAAAAGCAATGCCCGATCCCGTCAGGTAGCCGTTTTCGGGCGAGGGCTCGGACGCAACGGCGTTCCCTTGCGCGGTCCGGTGATTGATCATGCTGGACTGATACCCAGGCAGGCAGAGGGGGCCTCCAGGGGTTGGGCACAACCACAGATCGGGGGGCAGGCCGTTGTAGTAGTTCCCGCCCGTGGACTGATCATCGGTGTACTTGGACCAACCATCGGGTGAGTAGAAGTCCAGTTGCTGATCGATGTCGTTGGCGTAGTAGAAGGCCCCACCGGTCAAGGTGATGTTGTCGCCGATGTCGAGGAACATCTGCAATTCGTGCTGAAAGTTCTCGTTCTCTTGGGCGGCGTAGAACTGCCGGTCGTGCGGCAGGCCGGTACGGTCGTGCTCGGTGGTGCGGTCGTAGAAGTAGTCGGTGTAGGCACCGATGTACTTGAAGGTGAGATTCTCACTCACGTCCCAAGTCACGCTGGCGTAGGCAGCCTGATGGTCGAAGAACTCGTCATTGAGGCCGTTGGTGTAGGTCTTCAGGTCGTCGCCGTCGAGCCGCGGGAGCTTGGTCCCAGGGCCAATGGTGGTCTCATTAAGAATGTTGACCAAGGCCGGATTTCCGTAGGCTTGGTAGGCGGGGTTCTCAAAGCCGCTCGTGGTACCCGTGCTGTCGACGCCAGCAACGACGGGCTGCGCGTAGCGAACATTGCCGTCGTGGTCGAACATGTACACACCGGTGCCGGGAATCGATCCCTGCGCCGAGTCGTTAATGTACGGCACAAGACCCACTGGCACGATGCAGTCCGGCACGGAACGATCGGTGGCGCTGGCGCACCTCACTGAATTGGGATCATTGGGGTTTTGAACGGCCCGCCAGCTCAGTTGCGGCACGCTGGACCAGCGCTTTCCGCCCGTTACCGGGTCCGGAAGGCCGCCCATTTCGCTGACGATGATGGCACCAGCGCCCTGGGCTCCGGACATCTCCCGGCGGTAGCTGCGCTCGTTGCCGCGGACGTAAACGGTTAGGTTGTCCGCCGGCATCCACTCAAGGGATAGCGTGTAGTTCTCATCCCCGTAGGAGTTGAGGTCCGGGCCGTCGCCGTACTCCTTGACGAAGCCGTCGCGGGTGCGCTTTACGCCGGTGGCGCGGGCGTTGAGCACGTCCTTGATGATCGGGCCGGTGAGCATGCCGAAGATTTCCTTGGTCTCGTAGCCGCCGTAGATGGCCTTGATCTCGCCCTCGAACTCGTCGCTCGGCTTCTTGCTGTGGAAGTTCACCGCGCCGCCCAAGCCGTTGCGGCCGTAGAGCGTGCCCTGCGGACCGCGCAGCACCTCGATGCGCTCAAGGTCGAACAGGCCGCCCTCGGTGGAGGCGATGCCGAAGTCCTCCGAGTAGGCGCCGTCAAAATAGGTGGCCACGCCGGGGTCGCCACCGAGTGCCCGGTAGAGGCGACCGACGCCGCGCACAGAAAGGTCATAAGGCTGAATCGTGGTGGCCGGCAGGTAGTTCTGCAGGTCCTCCTGGTTGCGCAGCCCGAAGTCCTCGATGAACTCGCCGGTGAAAGCGGTGATGGAGATGGCGGTGTCCTGCACGGTGGATTCGCGCCGCTCGGCGGTGACGACAACCTCTTCGATTTGCCGTCCCGTGCGCTGGCCCTGGCCGTCCTCGTCCGCCTCCTGGGCGAATGCGGCGACGGGCGCCAGCAGCAGCCCCGCGATGATGGTGGAAAAAAGCGGTCTCAACATGATCCATTCCCCCCTTACAAGGAAAAACTGGTTACTTCCCGAACAAGCCGCGCAGGAACGAAGCACGGCCTACCCCTTGGTGGGAGCCAACTCTAGCCATGTAACAACTGTATTTCAACGTGTTTCTTGTGCTGTTCATTCTGGCGGAGCGAGGGCATCTTGCCCTCGAATTGAACCAGTGCTTCCCATCGAGGGCGGGACGCCCTCGCTCCGGGAATTGCTAGCGAAATCTTCGGCCCCGCCGCCCATCTCCCGCGGCCAAGCATTGATGATGGCCTTGATCAGCGTGGCCAGGGGGATGGCGAAGAACACGCCCCAGACCCCCCACAAGCCGCCGAAGGCCAGCACGGCAACGATGATGGTGATCGGGTGCAGGTCCACGGCTTCGGAGAACAGCAGCGGCACCAGCACGTTGCCATCCAACGCCTGGATGATGCCGTAGGCAGCCATGACGTAGGCCAGCTCCCAGGACCAGCCGAACTGAATGATGCCCACCAAGGCCACCGGAATGGTGACCACCGCCGCGCCGACGAAGGGAATCAGCACCGAGACGCCGACCAGCACGCCCAACAGAGCGGCGTAGTTCAGGCCCAGCAGGGTGAAGGTGACAAAGGTGACGAAGCCGACGATGAGGATTTCGATGAACTTGCCGCGCACGTAGTTGGCGAGCTGCTGGTTCATCTCTTCGCCAACGCGCTGGATGAGGGAGCGCTTCCTAGGCATTGCGGAGAGCAACCAACCCATGATCCGGCGCCGGTCCTTCAGGAAGAAGAACACCGAGATGGGCACCAGCACCAAGTAGATGAGGATGCCCACCATGGACGACAGGTTGGCGACCAAGGCTTCCAAGGCGGATGCGCCAATGCTGCCGACTTGGTTGGTGGCCGCTTCCAGCCATTGGGTGATCTGGGCTTCGGTAAGCAGCTCCGGGAAGGCTAGCGCGAGATCGCCGGCGGCTTCCCGCCCGCGGCCCACAAGGCCCGGCAGGGCCTCCACCAAGGCGCGGAGCTGCTGCCAGACCAGCGGCGCGACGAACAGCGCCAGCGCGGTCAGGACGCCGATGAACAGCAGGAAGGCCAACCACACCGCCCCAACCTCGGGCACCCGCCAATCCACGAGCTGCTTGACCAGCCCCTGCAGCAGGAAGGCCAGCACCAAGCCGGTGAGCACCGGGGCCAGCACGCCGCCCAAGGTGAACAGCACGAGAAATCCCACCACCAACAGGGCGACTAGGTAGATGGCCTCCTCGTTGGAGAAATAGCGGTTGACCCAGCCGCTGATGACCTCCAGAAAACGCAATTCGCTGTCCTGACGTTCAAGCGCTGCGGCGAAGGTTTGCCCATTGGCCGAGCCATTGCAAGTTCAGCCGGTCAGGGCCGCATAGACCTTGGTCAAGGCCTCGGGCAGATCCTCCACCTCCTCGATCACTGCGTAGCGGGCCTGCGGGCACATGCGCTTTAAGTAGTCGTGGCCGGATCGGTCCACCGTCACGCAGAAGGTTTCAATGCCCTTGCTCGCGGCTTCGGCCAGCGCCTTGGCGGTGTCGTGCAGGCCGTATTCGTGGTCGCCGCGCACCGGGCCGTAGTCGCAGTCCTGGGGGAAGCCGTCACTGATGATGAGCAGCACCTTCAGGGCGTTGCCCGATTCGTTGAGCTTGCGGACGGCGTGGCGGATGGCCGGCCCCATGCGGGTGCTGCGCTTGGGCTGCATGGCGGCGATGGCGGCCAAGGCGCGGGCGTTGAGGGTCTGGCGCAGGTCCTTGGCGACGTAGAACTCCACGCAGTCGCGCCCGTATCCGGAGAAGCCGTAGATGCCGTAGCTGTCGCCCAATCGTTCGAGGGCCGCGGCGAGGACGGCGGCGGCCTCCTTTTGCACGTCGATGATGCGCCGCTTGGGCGGCGCGGGCGATTCGCTGACGCCGGACCAGAGGGTGCTGTCGTCCTCGTAGGGGTCGCGCAGGTTGGGCGTTGGGCGGGCCGAATGGCCGGTCGAGTCTGGCGGCAGTGCAGGCGCGGGCGGATCATCCTCCACGGGGTCGTCGGTGGAGGCGGATAGATCCACCAGCAGCGCGGCGCACACGTCGCGGTGCACCTTCTCCCGGCGGCTGTAGAGCCGTTCGCTGGGCGAGCGGCCCGCTCTCAAGTCCTGGCGGGCGGCGACCACGGCGTTGAGGTCGATTTCATCGCCGTCGGGAAGCGCCCAGCAGCGGCGGTAGCCTTGGGGCTTGATCTGCTCCAAGGGCTGCTGGGCTTGGCGGCGCCAAGCGCTGATGGCTTGGCGGATGGCATCCAGGTCCGCATCGTCCTGGGGGTTTAGGGTTTGCTCGAACAGGCGGCACCAGTTGCGGCGGTAGCCGTGGCGGTGGAAGTCCCACTCGTCGTATCGGTAGCTGCGCGCACCGGCATTGTCGTCGCCCAGCGCATCGCGCACGGCAGAGCGCTCCAGGCCGATGCGCCGCGCCAGTTGGTCCCGTTCCGCCTTGATGCGTTTGATGTCCAGTTCATCCTTGCGAATTTCGCCGCCGCCGCCCTCGGTGCGGGTGGCTTCCAACTGCTCGCTTTCCAACATCTCCACCGCCAGCAGGTGGCCGTCCGCCTGGCGCAGCTCCTCCTCCCAATCCTCCAGGCGGGCTTCCCGTTCGGCCCACTCGGCGGCGGTGGCTTCGAGCGTCAGTGCGTCTTCCAATGCTTCGCCCGGTTCGGCGCCGAGCAGGAGAAGCGCACTCTGGGTGGCGGCTGCGGCGTCGTAGATGTCTGCGCTCGGCGCCAGCAATCCCTTGGCCAAGGGATGCAGGACTTGGCTCATGGCATCGGTGGCGGGCTCACCAAGCTGAAAGCGCAGCAGCGACCGCGCCGCCGGGCTGCTGGCCAGTCCCGAACCCTGCAAGTAGTGGTGGCAAGCGCCCAGGTGAGGCCTGATGCCGGGATAGGCGCGGCACATGGCGGCGTCGATGCGAACCCGCTCGAAGGCTTCAAACAGCTCGGCGGCCAAGCGCGGGTTGGGGAAGTGATGGTAGAACAGCCAGCGATCGCTGGGCCGGGACAGCGCTTGGGGTTTCGGCAACCGATCCAAGGTTGGCAGGCGCGCATAAGCCGTGCTCAGTTCGAAGCCGATGCCGCCGAACTCCCGCCGGGCGATCTGCTGCAGGGCGAGCGCCCGGTAGATGCCCGGTTCAACGGCGTCGATGGCTTCGGGCAAATAGAGGGTGTCCCGCGTTTGCACGGCGTCGGCGGGGCCAGCGTTCAAGGCGTCGCTGGGCTTGATGTGCAGGTAGGCGCCGTTCATGCCCTCCGCGAACAGCGCCAGGGGCTGCTCGACATCGGCCAGCGCGATCACGGGTCAATGGCTGGCAGCACCGTATCCACGATGTCGGCCAAGGCGGCTTGCACCGTGCGGTCGTCGGAGACGGCAGCGACCAAGGCGATGTCGGCGGCGCGGCGGGCTTCGATGCCGTTGCGGATGAGCTGGGCGGCGTAGATCAAGAGCCGGGTGCTCACCCCCTCCTCGAATCCATGCTCGCCGAGATTGCGCACCTTCTCGCCAATCACGGCCAGGCGTTCGGCGAGGGACTCGTCCACATGCGCCTCCCGGGCGATGATCTCGGCTTCCCGCTCCCGCCCCGGATAGTCGAAGTCGAGGCTGACGAAGCGCTGCCGGGTGCTGTGCTTGAGATCCTTGAGGATGCTCTGGTAACCGGGATTGTAGGAGATGACCAGCAGGAAGTCGCCGTGCGCGGAGACCAGTTCGCCGGTCTTGTCGATGGGCAGGATGCGCCGGTGGTCGGTCAGCGAGTGGATGAGCACGGTGGTGTCCTTGCGCGCCTCCACGATCTCATCGAGATAGCAGATTGCGCCGGTGCGCACGGCCCGGGTCAGCGGGCCATCGCTCCACAGGGTCTCATCGCCCTTGAGCAGGTAACGCCCCACCAAGTCGGTAGCGGTCAGGTCCTCGTGGCAGGAAATGGTGACCAGCGGCACGTCCAGGGCCTTGCGCCGCTGCCGATAGAGCCGCCAGGCCATGTGCTCGATGAAGCGCGTCTTGCCACACCCGGTCGGACCTTTAAGCAACACCGGCAGCCGCGCCGCGTAGGCGGCCTCGAACAGCGCCACTTCGTCGCCAATGGGCAAGTAGAACGGCTCTGTCTCGAGGGTTGCAAAGTTGATGGCGTCGATGGCCGCAGTCATGAGGCGGGCTTCCTTAGGGTATGAACCGGCCACCATACTGAAAGCGGTGGCGGATTAACAAACGCTTTGTCGTCTCTTTGTGGAGAGGCGTTGTCAGTGAATGGACCATGACAGCAGCATGAAGAGCGTAGCGCCGAGCGCCAGCCGGTAATAGACATAGGGCATCAGGCCGATGCGCTCGATCAGGGCGATGAACAAGCGTATGCAGGCGTAGGCGCTGAGCCCGGCGATGGCGGCGCCTAGGCCTAAGTCCGGGAGTTGGGCGCCCCGGGCGTCAGCGGGAAGTTCCATCCAAGCCATCAGGGCGGCGCCGGTGATCGCGGGTATGGCGAGCAGGAAGGCGAACCGCGCGGCGGCGGGACGCGACAGGCCGATCAGCAGGGCGGCGCTGATGGTGATGCCTGAGCGGGACACGCCAGGTACGATGGCCAGCGCTTGGGCCAAGCCGATCAGCAGCGCCTCGCGCCAGCCGAGCAGCTCGCGCTCGCCGCGCTGGCCGTTGGCCCACCAAAGCGCAAAGGCGAAGGTCAGGGTGGCGGTGGCAATGACCCAGCCGTTGCGCAGTTCGTTGGCCACCAGATCGCGCAGGGCCAGCCCGCACAGCGCCAGCGGCAGGGTGGCGACCGCGATCTTGAGCAGCAGGTCGAGTTGCGCATCGCGGCGCCGGTGGCGCAGCCCACCCCAAGCGCTGACGGCGAAGGCGGCGCAATCGCGGCGGTAGTAGGCAAGCACCGCGACCAGGGAGCCCAAGTGCACGGCGATGTCGAAAGCAAGGCCTTGATCCGGCCATCCCGTCAGCTCGGATGCCAGGATGAGGTGGGCGGCACTCGAAATGGGCAGGAATTCGGTGACGCCCTGCAACAGCGCCAAGGTGATTGTCTGCAGGCGATCCAAGGGCCCTGTTCATCGGCAAGGGGACCGAATTATGGCTTAGGCGAGATGTGTGACCAAGGGGCGATCAAGGGGCGTTGACTGGAATCAATGCTAAAGTCCCCTGATGGCAGACTTGCGCGAAATCCCGCTGTTCCCGCTCGGCGTGGTGCTCTTTGAGGGCGGGCGGCTGCCGTTGCGGATATTCGAGCCTCGCTACCTCGACATGGTCAGCGAACGGATGCGGGAAAACGGTCCGTTCGGCATCGTGCTCATTCGCAGCGGCGTCGATGCGCGGGTGGGCGATGACACCCCGCAGCCGGAGATCTTCGAGGTGGGCACCGAGGCCCGGGTGGTGGACTTCAATGCGCTCGACGGCGGATTGCTCGGCATCGTCGTCGAAGGGGGCGCCAAATTCCGCATCCACAAGACTTGGGAGCAGGGTGATCACCTGCTCTGCGGCTTGGTCGAAACCCTGCCTGACGAACCTGCGGGGACGCTCGGTGAGGCCGACCAGCCCCTGATCGACATCCTCAAGGCGCTGCTCAAGCACCCGATGGTGGAGAAGCTCGGTCTGGAAGTCGATTTCGAGGACGCGGGCGCGGTCAGCCGGCAACTTGCGGAACTGCTGCCGGTGGAGCCGGAAATCAAGCAGTCGCTGCTGCAGTTGGGTTCGCCCAAGGAGCGGCTCAACGAACTGCGCCGACTGGTGACCCGTTTGCGGGGCTAATTTTGCCCGACTAAACTGCCCCGCTACGCAAACCAACCATCCAACAGTCCAAAATGAACGATTCGGCATCAGGCAACGGACCATCCGCGGTGCAGGCGGAGATGCGCCAGATGGGCATCGCTGCCCGGCAGGCGTCGCGGGCCATGGCAGTGGCGGATTCGGCGCTCAAGGCCCAGGCACTGGCGGCGACGGCCCGCCGTCTCGACGAGGCCAGGGGCGCGCTCAAGGCGGCCAACGCCAAGGACATGACGGCGGCAGCGCAGCGCGGCATCGACGCCTCCCTGCTCGACCGCCTGCAGCTCGATGACCGCGCCATCGACCGCATGATCGCGGGCGTCGGGGAAGTGGCGCAACTGCCGGATCCGGTCGGCGAAGTGACCGATCTGCGCTATCGGCCCACCGGCATCCAGGTGGGCCGCATGCGCGTGCCGCTCGGGGTGATTGGCATCATCTACGAATCCCGCCCCAACGTCACCGTGGAGGCGGCGAGCCTGTGCTTGAAGAGCGGCAATGCCTGCATATTGCGGGGCGGCTCGGAGGCCATTGAATCCAATCGCGCCATCGCCGCTTGCGTCACCGACGCCCTCGACGAGGCCGGGCTGCCTGCCGCCGCGGTGCAACTGGTGCGCACCGTGGATCGGGCTGCGGTCGGCGCCCTGCTGCAGCTTGAGGACTGTGTCGATGTGATCGTGCCGCGCGGGGGCAAGGGCCTGATCGAGCGCATATCGCGGGAATCGCGCATTCCGGTCATCAAGCATCTCGACGGCATCTGCCACGTTTACATTGACGATGCGGCCGATGCGGCGATGGCCATGTCCATCGCCTACAACTCCAAGACCGAGAAGTACGCGGTCTGCAATGCTTTGGAGACGCTGCTGGTGGCGGAAGGCATCGCCGAGGCGGTGCTGCCCGGCTTGGGCCAGCGCTTCGGCCAGGCCGGGGTGGAGCTGCGTGGCTGCGAACGGTCGCGGGGCTGGTTGCCCGAAGCCGAGGCGGCCTCGGAGGCGGACTGGAGCGCGGAGTACCTGGCCCCGGTGCTCGCGGTGCGCGTCGTCGATGGCATCGACCAGGCCATCGAGCACATCAACCGCTACGGGTCGCAGCACACCGATGTCATCGTCAGCAACGACTACGGCAAAACCCGCCGGTTTATGACGGAAGTGGACTCCGCATCGGTGATGGTCAACGCCAGCACCCAGTTCGCCGACGGCATGGAGTACGGCCTGGGCGCCGAAATCGGCATCTCCACCGACAAGCTGCACGCCCGCGGCCCAGTTGGCCTCAACGGCCTGACCACGGAAAAGTACGTCGTCTTCGGCAACGGCGAGATCCGCCACCGTTGATCGCGTTCCTGGGCGGCACCTTCGACCCGGTCCACAACGGCCACCTGCATGCCGCTCGGATGGCGGCGGGGGCCCTCTCCTGCCCGGTGCGCCTGGTGCTGTCAGCCCATCCGCCGCACCGCCCGGCGCCTCTGGCTAGCGCAGAGCGACGGTGGGCCATGCTCGAACTGGCCTGCGCCGCTGAAGCCGGCTTGGATGCGGATGACGTTGAACTGCGGCGCGGGGGGCCGAGCTACACCGTCGATACGCTGGAGGCGCTGCGGCTTCGCCACGGCGATGAGCCCCTAAGCTGGATCATCGGCACTGATGCCTTCAACGAGATTCACACCTGGCGGCGGTGGCGCAGCGTGCTCGACCTCGGCCACCTGCTGGTGCTGCCGAGACCCGGCGCGGAACTCGAGGGCGCGGCGCTCAAGCTCTATCTTGAACATCGCTGCCCAGACCTTGAGCAGCGCCCCGCAGGCGGCATCCGCTTGCTGGATGAGGCCATGCTGCCGGTTTCCGCCTCGGCGGTTCGCGCCTTGATCGCCAAAGGGGGCGATGCGAGCCATTTGCTCCCGGAAGGGGTGTGCGCCTATATTAAGCAGCATGGGTTGTATGCACGAAGCGAATGGCCTGTCCGCTAGTGGCTCAGCTTGATTTCATGCATTACACGATTCCCAATCGAGGGCGGGACGCCCTCGGTCCGGGGCGCCTGCTCCAATTGACGCTTCGTAGGCGGCTCGTGGGCGGCATCTCCCGGAGGGATGCGTGACGCCGCAGGGGTTGCGCGACGCCATCGTTGGGGCGCTGGACGACCTCAAGGGCCGCGAGGTCGTGGCGCTCGACGTGACCCAACTGACTGATTTGACCGACTTCATGGTGATCGCCACCGGTGGCTCCAATCGCCATGTGAAGGCGCTCGTGGACCAGGTGGTCGAAGCCGCCAAGACCAGCGGCGCATCGCTCTTAGGGATAGAAGGGCGGGAAAGCCACCAGTGGGTGCTGGTCGATCTTGGCGATGTGGTGGTGCACGTGATGCAGGCCGCAGCCCGGGAGTTCTACGACATGGAGCGCCTGTGGCAACCCCTGCCCATCGACTCCAACACTACTCTGTGAGGCATCCCCGTGGCGTCCGGCATGATGATCAAGGACGGTACTTCGGAACTGCGGATGTTCATGGGCCGCGCCCGGTTGCTCTTTGCCGCGGCGCTGGTGCTGACCCTCATTCTGGTGGCCCGCATGCTCTATCTGCAGGTGCTGCAGCACGAGCACCACCAGACCCGCTCAGAGGAAAACCGCATGCAGATGGTGCCCGTGCCGCCGGTACGGGGGCTCATCTTCGACCGCGGAGGCAACCCGCTGGCGGAAAACCGCCCCATATTCAATCTGGCGCTGATCCGCGAACGCATTGAAGACCTCGACGGGCTCATTGATGCGCTGGCCGCCGTCACTCCGATCAGCGCCGACGAGATCGAGGACTTTCACGACCGCCTGAAGCGTGCGCGGCGGCCGTTTGAGCCGGTGGTCCTCAAGTTCGCCCTGACCGATGAGGAAGTCGCCGCCTTGGCGGTCAATCGGCATCGTTTCCTGGGCGCGGAGATCAGCGTCGAGATCGTGCGCCACTATCCCTACGGCGCACTTGCCGCCCACGCCATCGGTTCGGTGCGCCGCATCACCAAGGAAGACTTGGACGCCTTGGACCGCGCCCGCTACAGCGGCACCAACTTCATCGGCAAACGCGGCATCGAGCGCTTCTATGAACACGCGCTGCATGGCGACGTCGGCACCCAGTGGGTGGAGACCGACGCCTTTGGACGGGTGCGCCGCACCTTGGACGTCAGCCCCACCGTCGTTGGCCAAAATTTGCGACTGCATCTGGACATCGGCTTGCAGGCGGTCGCCGATGAGGCGTTGGGCGACCGGCGCGGCGCGGTGGTTGCCATCGACCCGAGGTCGGGCGGCGTGCTCGCCTTGGTCAGCAAGCCGAGCTACGACCCGAACGTCTTCGTCACTGGCATCGACGCCAAGCACTATGCCGCCTTGGTGGGGTCCAGGGACAAGCCCCTCGTGAACCGCGCCATCAATGGCCAGTACGCCCCTGGCTCCACCATTAAGCCCATCCTCGGCTTGGCGGGCCTGACCCATGGCGTAGTGGATTGGGAGGAGGAGATCGTCGATCCCGGTTGGTTCAGGCTGCCGGGACAGAGCCGCCTTTACCGCGACTGGAACTGGACCCCAACCAACCCGGGCGGCCAAGGCATCGTCAATCTCAACCGCGCCATCTACCGTTCATCGAACATTTTCTTCTACACCTTGGGCCACCGCCTGGAGGCCGACCAACTCGCCGGCTTCATCCGCCAATTCGGCTACGGTGAAGTCACTTCGGTGGACATTGATGGCGCTGTCGCCGGGCTGGTGCCGGACCCCGCATGGAAACGGGGCGCCAAGGGCGAGCCCTGGTATCCCGGCGACAATGTCAACATCGGCATCGGCCAGGGCGACTTGCTGGTCACCCCGATGCAGACTGCGGCAGCCGCTGCCGTCCTCGCCAACCGGGGCAAGCGGGTGCGGCCGCGCCTGCTGCTTGCCAGCGAAGCGCCCTTACTCGAGGACGACCTGCCACCCCTGCCATCCGTGGCCGGGCCCTCCGCCGACGATTGGGAGCGGATGGTGGACGCGATGCAGGACGTCGTGCACCGCGGCGACCTGGGCTACCAGCAAAACGGCACGGCCTGGTATCACATTGGGCAGGACATCGACTACCGGATGGCGGGCAAGTCCGGCACCGCCCAAGTGGTGGAGATCAAGCAGGGGCAGGCTTACGACGAGGAGGAACTCGATGAGTACAGCCAAAAGCATGCCTGGTTCATCGCCTTCGCCCCGGCGGACGCGCCCGTCATAGCGGTCAGCGTGCTGGTCGAAAACGGCGGCGGCGGCAGCTCCGTGGCCGCGCCGGTGGTCCGCAAGGTGCTTGATGCCTACCTCTCCGAGGCCCCGCCCGCGCCCGCCGTTTCGGGTCAGGAACTGGCAAACCGATGAGCGAACCGCAGTTCGTCCGCAGCCTGCCGCGGCACAGCGGCCTGGTGGTCCGGGCTGGGCTGCGTCGGCTGCACCTGGACCCCATCCTCTGGGTGTTGCTGATCATGGTCATCCTGTACGGCCTCATCATGCTGTACAGCGCCGTCGAGCGGGACACGGACATCGTCGGCGGGCAGATTGCGCGGGTGTGCTTGGCGCTGGTGTTGATGGCGATGGCGGCGCAGGTGCATCCGGCGCGGTATCGGCGCTTGGCGCCGGGCCTTTATGCGGTGGGCGTGCTGCTGCTGGTCGCCGTGCTGCTGGCGGGCGTCACGGTGAAGGGCTCCCAGCGCTGGCTTGAACTTCCCGGCATCGGCCGCTTCCAACCCTCCGAGCTGATGAAGATCGCCCTGCCGCTGATGATCGCCTGGTACTTCCATGACCGGCCGCTGCCGCCGACCTTCAAGGATCTGTTGACGGTAGCCGCGCTCATCGGGCTGCCGGTGGCGTTGATCGTCCTGGAACCGGATCTCGGCACCGGCATCCTGGCGTTGGCGGGCGGCTTGACCGTGGTCTTTTTGGCGGGCCTATCCTGGCGCTGGATTCTCTATGGCCTGCTGGCCGTGGTGGCGATGGCACCGGCGCTCTGGTTCGCCCTGCAGCCCTACCAGCAGCAGCGCATCCTGACTTTGTTCGACCCGGGAAAAGACCCGCTGGGCGCCGGCTGGAACATCATCCAGTCCACTACTGCCTTGGGCTCCGGGGGGCTGTTCGGCAAGGGGCTGCACGACGGCACCCAAAGCCAGTTGAAATTCCTGCCGGAAAGCCATACGGATTTCATCGTGGCGGTGATCGGGGAGGAATTGGGCTTTGCCGGGGTGGCCGCATTGCTGATACTGTACATGTTGATCGTGGCCCGTGGAATGATTATTGCCGCTCAGTCGAAGTACACCTTTGACCGATTGGCGGCGAGCTCCCTAACGATGGTGTTTTTCGTTTACCTGTTCGCCAACATCGCCATGGTGGCGGGCCTGTTGCCGGTGGTCGGCCTGCCCCTGCCGCTGGTGAGCTACGGCGGCACTTCGGCCATCACCCTGTTGTTGGGCTTTGGCATCATCATGTCCATTCACAGCCACCGGTCATGATGGGCCGGGCGCGAACCGCGTCCCGGCGTCCGTCCCCAGTGACGGGGGCGTCGGCTTGAGGGAAATCATGCGAGTAGCGATCGTGCTCGGCGCCGCCGCCCTGCTGCTGTACGGGCCGGCCGGCGCCGACTACAGCCAACGGGACGACGTGCGCGCCTACATGGACGGACTGGTGTCCGACCATGGGTTTGACAAGGCCGAACTTACGGCTACCTTCCAGGAATGCCGCCATCAGCCGCGCATCGTGGAAGCGATTTCGAGGCCCGCGGAACGGGCGCTCAAGTGGTACGAGTACCGGCGCATCTTCATCCAGGACGCCCGCATCGATCAGGGCGTTGCCTTCTGGACCGAAAACCAGGCGTCGCTGGACGCCGCCGAAGAGCGCTTTGCGGTGGCACCGGAATACATCGTGGCCATCATCGGCGTCGAAACCCGCTTTGGGCGGATCATGGGCTCCCATCGGGTGGTGGATGCCCTGTGCACATTGGGGTTCGACTACCCGCCCCGAGCCGATTTCTTCCGCAACGAACTGACCGAATTCCTGCTCTTGGCACGCGAGGAGGGCCGCTCGGTGGGCGCGATGAAGGGCTCCTATGCCGGCGCCATGGGCTACGGCCAGTTCATTCCCTCGAGCTACCGCAACTATGCGGTGGACTTCGACAACGACGGCCTGCGCGACATCTGGACCAACACCGCCGACGCCATCGGCAGCGTGGCCAACTATTTCGCCGAGCATGGTTGGCGGGCGGCGCAGGACGTAGCGCTCAAGGTGGACGTGGCCGATTCGCAGCAGGCGGATGCCGCGGTCCTGCGCGGCCTCGACCTCAACCGGACGGTTGGCGAATTACGGGCGTTGGGCGTCGAGGCGCCCGGCCTGAACGGGGCTGATGCGGCGGCGCTGCTGCGCATGGAGTTGGAGGACGGCGCCGAGTACTGGATGGCGCTGCACAACTTCCACGTCATCACCCGCTACAACCGCAGCCAGATGTACGCCTTGGCGGTCCATCAGCTCAGCCAAGCCATCAAGGCCCGCCGCCAGGCCCAGCTTGCCGCCGCACACCTCAATGCGACCTCCTCAGCGGCGAGATGAGCGTCGAAGCCTTTCGCCGCTGGCGTCGGACATTGGCCCTGTGCGCAGCGGGCCTCATTGGCGGCTGCGCGGTGTTCGGGCCACCAGATGCCGGCCCAACGCCGACGGAAGTCGAGGACGGTCCGCCTGCCCCATCGGAAGTACCCTATGACCTAGGCCGCCTGCCCAACCCGGTTCCCAGTGTCGAGCCGCCCAGCCGCTACGGCAATCCGCCGTCCTACGAGGTCGAGGGCACCACCTACTACCCGGTGAAATCGGCGGCGGGCTACCGGGCGGAGGGGATTGCTTCCTGGTACGGCACGAAGTTCCATGGCCGGCGCACCTCCAGCGGCGAGACCTACGACATGTTCAAGCTCACCGCCGCCCACCGCACCCTGCCGATTCCGACCTACGTGCGGGTGACGAATCTCGAAAACGGCCGTCGAACCCTAGTGCGAGTCAACGACCGCGGCCCGTTTCACGATGACCGCATGCTCGACCTGTCCTACGCCGCGGCAGTGAAGCTCGGCTTTTCCCGCCAAGGCACGGCGCGGGTGCGGGTGGAGGCGGTCGATGGAACCGAGACGCTCTTCCTCCAGGCAGGCGCCTTTCGCGGCAAGGCCCTCGCGGAACAACTGCAGCGCAACTTGGCGACCTTGACCGGCGAGCAAGCGGAGGTGGTGCAGCAGTCGGATGACGCCCTGTATCGGGTGCTCATCGGCCCGCTCGTGGGTGAGCAGCGCGCTAAGCAACTGCAGTCGCTGATCGTCGCCGCCAACCACGCCATGCCCCTCATTCTGCGCATCCGCAGCGAATAACCGAGTAAAGGAGAGATACCATGCCGTTTCGGTTGCCAGTCGTTTTTGCCGCGTTGCTGATCGCCTCCCCGATCCTGCATGGCGCGACGGTCATTCCCGCGCCGCCCAATCTGTCATCGGAGTCATACCTGCTCATTGACGCGGACACCGGCAAGGTGATCGCCGAGCGCAACAGCCGGGAGCCGATGCCGCCAGCGAGCCTGACCAAGGTGATGACCGGCTTTGTCGCGGCCGGGGAGATCGAGGGCGGGCGCATCGCCCTGGCCGACCAAGTGCCGGTCAGCGTCAACGCCTGGCGCACGCCAGGCTCGCGCATGTTCATCCAGGAAGGCACCGAGGTCAGCGTCGAAGACCTGTTGCGGGGCATCATCATCCAATCCGGCAACGACGCCAGCGTGGCCTTGGCCGAGCACATCGCCGGCAGCGAAGCGGCCTTCGCCGACATGATGAACCAGCAAGCGGCGGAGCTGGGCATGGTGAATTCAAACTTCCGCAATGCCACCGGGCTGCCTGCCGAAGACCACTACACGTCGGCTTGGGACTTGGCTGTGCTGACCCGGGCCTACATCCGGCTGTTCCCGGAGAACTACGCGATCAACTCGGAACGGTCCTTCACGTACAACGACATAGAGCAGCCCAACCGCAACCGCCTGCTGTGGCGCGACCGCACTGTCGATGGCGTCAAGACCGGCTACACCCAGGAGGCTGGCTACTGCCTGCTCGCCTCTGCAGTTCGCGATGGGATGCGACTCATCTCCGTCGTCATGGGGGCGGACAACGACGCCCATCGGGTGCAGGAAAGCCAAATGCTGCTCTTCTACGGATTTCGCTTCTTCGAGACCAAGCGCCTGTACGAGGCCGATGCACCTCTGGAGTCCGCCGAGGTTTGGTATGGCCAAGCGGATGCCGTGGAACTCGGCGTCGCCGCGCCGGTGACGATCACCTTTCCGCGGGGGCACTACGACCAAGTGACTGTCGAGATGACACTGCCTGAAGTGATCGAGGCGCCGATTCAAGCGGGCGACGAGTTGGGCGAACTGCGTGTTTCGATGAACGAGGAGACGCTTCACAGCAGCCCGCTGATCGCCCTTTCGAACGTTGCCGAGGCGGGGGTCTTCGCTCAGTTCGGCGACTTTCTTACGCTCTTGTTCCGCCGGATTTTTGGATGAACATTCCTCGAGTTGAGGTTGTCGTTCGGGACTTGGGACGCACCCTGTACAGCGACACGCTGGCGGCCATGCAAGCCTTCACCGCCGAACGCACCGACGATACCCCGGACGAAATCTGGTTCACCGAGCATGAGCCGGTGTTCACCCAAGGCCAAGCCGGACGGGCCGAGCACCTGCTGGCCCCCGGCGGCATCGAGGTGGTGCAGTCCGACCGGGGCGGGCAGGTCACTTACCACGGCCCCGGCCAGATCGTCGGCTACCTGCTGTTTGACATCCGCCGCATGCGGGTGTCGGTGCGGGGTTTGGTGTCCGGCATCGAAAACGCCATCATCAACCTGCTCGACGCATACGGCATCGCCGCCAGCGCCCGCTGCGACGCCCCCGGTGTCTACGTGGAAGGTGAGAAGATCGCCGCCTTGGGCTTGCGGGTGCGGCGCGGCTGCGCCTACCACGGATTCGCCTTCAACATCCACATGGACCTTTCGCCCTTCGCCCGCATCAATCCCTGCGGCATGGCGGGCTTGGCAGTTACCCAGCTAAAGGATCTGTGCGGGGAATCAGACCTCGCTGCCGTGCAGTCACGCCTAGTGCGCCAACTCGAGGAGGTTTATCCCATCGTCACTCGCAGGTCTGGCACCCGGGACGCTTTGCCAGCTTGAAGGCCCGCCATTCGGCGCGCTTGGCGTCGTAGTACAGCACCCGACCGGTGAGCGGGTCGCCGACCCCGGTGATCAGCTTGACCGCCTCCATCGCCTGCATGGCTCCCACCACCCCAACCAAGGGCGCGATGACGCCGTTCTCCGCGCAGTTCAAGGCTTCCCCGCTGCCGTCCGCGTAGAGGCATCGATAGCAGGGGGAGGCTGCACCACGGGGGTCGAAGACCGCCACCTGTCCTTCCCAGCGAATGGCCGCCCCGGAAACCAAGGGCGTGCCGCTATGCCAACAAGCGTCGTTGAGCGCGAATCGGGTGGAGAAATTGTCCGTGGCATCGACCACCAGATCGACGCGGTTCAGCAGGGGCACAAGCCCCGGGCCGCCGATGCGCTGCGCAATGGCCTCGACCTCGACGCCGGGATTGATCGCCGCAACGGAAGCCTTGGCGGACGAAGCCTTGGCCTGCCCCAGCGCCGCGTTGGCATGAACGATCTGCCGCTGCAAATTGGACAGTTCCACGACATCGTCGTCGGCCAGAACCAGCTTGCCGACCCCGGCTGCGGCCAAGTATAGCG